>JAJECI010000006.1 GCA_022822065.1 Candidatus Dadabacteria bacterium | reverse complement strand
AACCTTTGCTGCTCATGCTGTCATACCTCCTGATGCAGAAACAAACTCCTCGCAAACTGTAAATCTTATTACAGAAACAGTCTACACCACGGAAGATTGATCTGCAAGATTTGCAGGCCGCTGGTGTATACAGTTCCCGGAGCTGAGTTCAGCCATGGTTTTTCCGTATTGAGGAACATAGAAAACCGGGTCATATCCAAAACCGCTTTCGCCTCTTTTCTCCAGTACCTGGCATGAACCTGTTTGGTCTTGGGGTGAAATTCCGGGTTTCTGAAGAGAGTCAGGAGGTTTTCGAAAGTTTTGGCGGAAATTCCGGGGTAAGAAATATTTTTACCGTGCGCCAAGCTAACTAATGGATGGGCAGCCGGTGAAAGTCCGGTGGAGGTGAGAGGCTAACCACCACACCTTGCCGCGAGCCGTGCGTGTGCACCCGTGAGGGTGCAGGCGAAGCGTCGGTAGCGGAGTGTGCGGGCGGGGCTATAGAGCACCGAAAGGTATATGATCTGGAGCGCCGAGGCTCTATGTACGGTCGAAGGCAAAACCTGCCGTGCCGATATGGTAAGGAACGGCAGGGCTCCACGGTGTCTAAGAACCCAGGCACGTACGTACGCCCGGCATTGGGACCTGGGAGAGCTTTACTTTGCCCCGGAGTCGTACCGGGGCCACGGAAGAAAGGAGGTAATCCGAACAGAAGATGAACGAAGTGAAGCAGTCGGATGACGGAATAGTACCGAGGAAAGCGGCAAACAATAGGGGCGCAAGCCCCGGCGGAGACGCTGGAGGGAAGGACGTCAACCAAAGGGAATCCGCAAGACCAAAGCACAGGCCGGACGCAGGGCCGGAGTACTGTGCCACAGGCGGTGGAGCGGATACGGCAGGCAGTTACGAGGAATCCGAAGGAGAGACTCACAGCGTTACTGCACCATATAACGCCGGACACACTGCGATGGGCCTACTACTCGCTTAAGGGTGGTAAAGCCGCAGGGGTGGATGGAGTTACATGGGAAGAGTACGAGGAAGGGCTGGAAGAGCGACTGCTCGACCTGAAAGACCGAGTACATAAGGGAACGTACCGGGCGAAGCCGTCGAGGCGTGTAGAGATACCGAAGCCAGACGGAGGAACACGACCGCTCGGCATAGCGGCACTTGAAGACAAGATAGTGCAGAAAGCGGTGGTGGGTTGTATCCTTGAGCCGATATACGAGCCGGAGTTTTTCGGATTCAGTTATGGTTTTCGGCCAGGGCGAGGGGCGCATGATGCGCTTGACGCTCTAGCCCACTGCATAGAGAGGCGGAAGGTTAACTGGGTAGTGGACGCGGATATCCAGAAGTTCTTTGACCGGATAGACAGGGAGTGGATGATAAGGTTTCTTGAGCGCCGGATAGGGGACAGAAGGGTAATACGTCTGATAACCAAGTGGCTTAACGCCGAGGTACTGGAAGACGGGGAATGGAAGGACGAAATGCGGGGGACTCCGCAGGGGGCAGTAGTATCGCCCGTGCTTGCGAATATCTATCTGCATTACGTGCTTGACCTGTGGTTCCATAAGAAGTGGAGAGTGCGGAAAGCTAAAGGGGAAGCGGTAATCGTCCGCTACGCGGATGATTACGTAGCAGGCTTTGAGTGTAAAGAGGACGCGGAGCAGTTCCTGAAGGACATAGAGGAGAGGCTGACGGAGTTTGGGTTGAGTCTGCACCCGGACAAGACACGCCTCATAGAGTTTGGGCGGTACGCGATGGAAGATCGGAAGAGGCGAGGGGAGAGGCGGCCGGAGACGTTTGACTTTCTTGGGTTCACGCATTACTGCAGGAAGACGAGGAAGGGGCGATTCGGACTGGGGCGCAAGCCGATAGCGAAGCAAAGGCACAGAGAGTTGTGGGGATAACTGACTCCCGCAGACAGCGTTTCAAGCAGCGTTCCACGGTTGAGCGAACCAACGGACGTTTAAAGGACGAGTTCGGGGGGAGACATCTTCGGGTGCGGGGACATGCCAAGGCGTTTTGTCATCTGATGTTCGGCATCCTGGCGCTTACCGTTGATCAGCTGATGCGGCTGCTCTACTGATTCCTGTTAGTTCTTCTCTCTTATCTGCTTCTGTCTGTGTGCTTGCGGGAGAGTTCCATGCTCTGGTACTTGGGCTATCCGTAATTGCGGCAGATTTGTTCCAGAAACAGACGTAAACCGGTTTCTTCTTGCACTTTGCCTGTTCTGTTCACTATGGAGGTGGTAAGATTCTTCAGGGAGCCGCTTGTCTCAGTAATTTTGCAAGAGGTTCTATGGTTTGGAGAGGCTTGGGGGGAAGAAGGTGGCTTGAAGTGATAGAGGGAGGAAAAAGAGTTTACAGTTCCAAGAGTCTGAAACTCCAGTCGGGCTACGCCCTCCTTCCGTTTCAGACTCTTGGAAGCATTTCTGCGCTGGTTGGAATACACTTAAAAAAAGAAAAAAGCTGTTTAAAAAAAAGGCCCACTTCTCTGTGCGGGGGGTGTGGGGAAACTCGCATTCCTACCGCAACCATCCGAAACCCCTTGCCCTATATGCTTAACTACGCAAGCGCCTCGGCCAGGGATTCAGTAGATGACTTTTTTGAGAAACAACCCAGTGGGGGGAGCAGTAAAAATGCTTTTTGTCTTTTTTCCTTCAGCGAGTATATGCCCGAATCCCTCCGGGCTAAGTTTTCCCCTTCCCGTTTCCACGAGGGTTCCTGTTATCATCCTTACCATTCTCTTCAGAAACCCGTCCGCCTCTATTTCAATCAGGATTACTCCTTCACGGGTTTTCTTGACGTGAACCCGTTTTACCGTGCGCACCGTGGTTTTCACGGTTATGTCGGCCGTGGCGAAGACGGAGAAATCATGCGTTCCCTCAAGATATGCGACGGCCTCTCCCATTTTTTTTGTATCAAGCTTCTCTTGGATGTGCCACACTTTGTTTCTCTGAAGCGCGGGGCGATGCGGCCTGTTGAAAATCCTGTATTCGTATACCTTGCTTCGGGAGCTGAACTGTGCGTGAAATCCGTCTGGGACTTCTTGGGCCTTGATGATCGATATGTCCCGGGGGAGTGTGGAATTAAGCGCCTTTCGCAAAGTCTCGGGATCCATCCGCGTTTCGATGAAGAAATTCGCCACCTGGCCAATGGCGTGAACTCCCGCGTCTGTTCTTCCGGACCCCGTTATTTTCACGTTTTCTCTGGTGATCTTCCGGATAGCGTCTTCTATCGTTTCCTGTACCGTGGGGAGATTCGCCTGGCACTGCCAGCCGTGGTAGTCCGTGCCGTCATACTCGATAATTATTTTTATGTTTTTCATTTCCGTCTGCGACTGCCAGGCATCAGGCGACCGGCTCCTGTTTTCTAAGCTCTATTCGCGGATCTAGTATAGCGTAGAGAAGGTCGACGATGAGGTTTGCTATTACAAGCAGAAGAGCGTAGATGATCGTTATCCCTAGTACGACCGAGTAGTCCCTGTTTGCCACGGCGAAAACGAAAAACCTTCCCATTCCCGGTATTGCGAATATATGCTCGACGACAAAGGACCCCGTTACCAGGTAGGCGGTCAGGGGGCCCAGTACCGTTACGACCGGTATAAGCGCGTTTCTCAGTATATGCTTTGTGAATATCTTCGTTCTTCCAAGTCCCTTCGCCCTGGCGGTTCTTACGAAAAACTGGCCCGACACGTCAAGCATGTTGGAGCGTACAAGCCTTGAGATATAGGCAAACGGAGCCAGACTCAGGGTCAGTGCCGGAAGGACGATGTGCTTTGGCTCTCCCCAGAGGGCGGCCGGCAGAACCCCCCATCTGACGGAGAAAAAATATATGAGTGCCGCTCCAACGACGAAGCTCGGGACCGATACCAGTGACGTGGAGATCAGCACGGAGGCAATGTCGTGAATGCTTCTTGGGAACAGCGAGGAAATCATTCCGACCGCGGTTCCCATGAAAAACGCTAGCACTAGGGACACCAGTCCGAGCCCCATTGAGACCGGCAGGGTTTCCCTTATTATGTCGGCAACCGGTCTGTCGTCGTATTTGTAGGAAGGTCCGAAATCGCCGCGGGCCAAATCCCCCATGTAGATGAGGTATTGCTTGTGCAGCGGCTTATCCATGTGGTATTTCTTCTCAATGTTCTCGAGTATGTGCGGGGGAATACTTTTCTCGGCGTCGAAAGGGCCCCCGGGAAGCACCCTGAGCAGAAAGAAGGTTATGCTTGCGACCACGAGGATTACGACTGCTCCGGTCAGTATTCGAAAAGAAAGAAACTTAAGCATTACTCCACTCCCTGGATTTCATCCACCGTCTTCGGTGTGCGCGCGATAAATATCCTGAACTCAGGAAAGATCTTTTCTTATGGCCAGGGTTCTTTTGGATGTCATACCCTTTTCGTCCTTGGCCACTATAGTGAAAAGATTCATTCCTTCCTCGAGAGTTAAGGGAAAAAGCAGGGGAACATTGTTTTTCCCCGGCGTAAAAAGCTTTACCTTGTCGTCTTTTTTCCAAACCGAGACGCTCTCTATGCGGTCAGTGTCCCTGACCGATCCTTCCACTGTTACCTTGGAAGCTTCCGTGGACATGGGGAAATCCGAAATCATAATGGAGGGAGGTTCTTCAAAGATTCCTTCAAGAACTGAAATCTCCTGCCAGGCGCCGTCGGTTCCGTTCTCATCCGACGCTTCACCGGACGGACCGCCGGAGCTTGCCCGAGCAATCCTGACGGCTTTTTCTTCAACCCAGCCTGTTAGAGAATTTTTCCCCTCAACCCGTATCCATCGCCCTGAAGTGCCGAGAACTTTTACCGTGGAATTCTTCTGCGCCGCGGCCACTGCGGGGGCTGCAGGGAAAGTTCCCCCAAGTATGGAGATTGAGTCCTTTAGCACGGCAGTTTTTTTTGCAGGAGCGGGGGAAAACGGTCTCTGCTGCGCGGAGACAGGCAGGATTATTTTCTGTGTTCTTATTTCCCGGAAGTCCTCATCCATTACGATAAGTTCAAATTCTGTTTCACCGACTTCCCCGCTTTGCCTGAAACGAAAAGGTGCGAGTCTGGTTTCCCCCGGACGGAAGTTTTCAAGCTCAACTCTTCCTTTTTCAAGAAACACGTCGTTGCCCGAAAGATTCTTAAGAGTTGCGACCGTCTTTTCAGATGTTCCGTCTCCGGTGTTTTTCAATTTTATGTTGAGCACTATTGTTTCTTCAAGTTCCGCGAGGCCGTTTCCGTTGCCTTTGCTTCCGAATCTCCCGTCGTCCACTACTTCGTGGTTATGGGAATAGACGGGACGCTCGTCCGCCACGGTTTTTACGAGCAGGTTCTCCTCCGTAAAGGTTTTGTTTCCCGAACTCGTGAAAATGAGCTTGAAGCTATCCTCTCTGGTGGTGACCCATCTGGGAACGGAAAACCTGACTCTTGAGTTCTTGCTCTGCCCGGGGAGCAGTTTCCCGAACAGGAGCTCTCCATCGCTGTAAATGCGGTTCTCGCAGTCGGTAACGGCACTGAGCCTGTATATCGGGTTGGGACCGGAATTTGTCACCTTTATCTCAAGAAAACTTTCTTCCCCGGCCCGGAAAACAGTTTTCAGGGGAACCGTTTGGACCGATACGGAAGGCTTTTTTGTTTCACCGGCGGACCAGTCGATTCCTGTATTTTCAATCCGTGTTCTGATTTCTTCAAGCTGGGCGTTGGAAAAATCGGTAGCTGTTGCATACATCCGCTCCCTGTTTTCTGCCAGGAGCATCCCGCTTGATAGCTCTACGTAAAAATCATTATTCAGCTTCTCAAGTTTCTGAGCTTTCGTGAGCGATTCGTCCGGCAGGGGTTCATCCTCGTCTTCTTCCTTGGGCGCCAGACTCTCGTCGATGTACTTGATCGTGAATTCAGGGGTTGGCAGCTCTGCCTCTTCCCCCTCGTTTTCTCTTTTTTCGGGCAGAGGGTTATAGACGACTTTATCTTCGGTTATCACTGATCCCTGAAGAAGAATGTCGGGGGTTATGCCGCTGTCCTGGATGGAGATGTTGCCCGGGGTAAGATACTTTGCTATTGTGAGTTTCAGCGCGGCGCCGTCTTCAAACTCGAAAACCTTCTGCACCGATCCCTTGCCGAAGGATCTTTTTCCCAGTACAAGCGCTCTTTTGTTGTTTTTGAGCGCTCCGGCCACTATTTCTGACGCGCTTGCGCTTCCTTGGTCCACGAGCACTATCACTTTTCCCTTGTACTCGGGCCGCTTTGCCGTCGCTCTGTAGGTTTTAGAATAGTCCCTTGCCTTGGTTGTCATTATCGTTCCCGAGGAGAGGAAGAGGTCGGCTACTTTTTCTGCCTCCGAGAGAAGACCTCCGGGGTTTCCCCTGAGATCGAGGATTATTCCGTCAATTGGGTAAGAGCGGCTGCTTATCTCTTTTTTTAGATCCGAGGACGTGTTTTTCTGGAAATTTCTTATTCTCAGGTAAAGAATATCGTTTTCAAGGTCAAACCCTTCGACGCTTTCTATCTTTATCGTGTCTCTTACTATCGAAAATTTCCGGGGCTTGGAAAAGTTTTTTCTCGAGATAAGAAGGTTTACTCCGGTTCCCTTTTTGCCTCTTAGTTTTCCTACAGCTTCGAGAAGAGGCATGTTTATGGTCGACTCGTTTTCTATCTGTACGATCCGGTCTTTGGGTTTTATCCCTGACCTGTAAGCCGGCGTGCCTTCTATTGGAGATATGACGGTTAACTGGCCGTCTCTTATGCCGACAACTATTCCGAGCCCTCCGAAGCTTCCTTCGGTGTCTATGAGGAACTCCCTGTAGATATCCGGCGGAATCATCGCGGAGTGAGGGTCAAGGACCTTCAGCATGCTGTCCGATATGGAATATTCTATGTTTTTGACGGTGCGGTCTTCGGTTCCCGTGTTAGAAAGGACAAAAGATACGACTTGGCCCAGAGTGCTTGTGACGTCGTTTAGGGATGGCGACTCTTTTTCCTTGAATTTCTTTGCCTTCTCCTTTACGTGAACGGCGAAGACACTGCCTCGGTCTTGTGGAAATTCCACCAGCACGTCGTCAAGAAAGGTTTCAAGGCTGGAAACTCCTTTTTCAAGCATTTTCGCGTGGTCGATCTTGCTTTTATCCAGATAAAACTTGTTTACGTGCTTAAGGGCGTCTTCGGCGATTTTTACGCTCTGGCTGTTGTATTCGCGGTCAAGACTGATCGGCTCGGCGACAAGAAAAAAAGATAGGAGGATAATGGTTCCCAAGGCAAGCGCCAGGTACCCGTTTTTGAGAAAATTAGGGATTTTTTCAGACAATTCAGATCACCGTCCCGGAAATTGTATTATCAATCATAAAGCGAATTATATCAAACCGCTTTGTTGAGGGATTGGTGGGGGAAGAGAGGGAAAAACAAAAAACAACGGGCAGGGAGAATTCATTATGATTCTCTCTGCCCGTTATTGTAAATCAGCTAAAAAATATGAATCTTAGCCTGGTACTCCTCCGAGAGGATTCCACTTCTCTGTAAGCAGAAGCATTCCCGGTATCAGCAGAGTCACTATCGACTCTATTATGAACAGATAGGCTATCGGTTTGCCAAGATCCTTACCCTGCGAGAACGCGAAGAAGCAAAGAAGAACAAGCAAAGCCCATGCCCAGCAGAAATACGCAAAATACGCAAGCCCAAGTGCCTGGAAATGAGCCCCGTACCATATGAACACCACCGTCGC
Source organism: Candidatus Dadabacteria bacterium (assembly GCA_022822065.1). Taxonomy (GTDB): domain Bacteria; phylum Desulfobacterota_D; class UBA1144; order Nemesobacterales; family Nemesobacteraceae; genus Nemesobacter. The sequence goes on along the minus strand of JAJECI010000006.1, from coordinate 262 downwards.
GAAAAGACAGTACACTCCTAGCCCTTTCGCGTCATGTCCGTGTACGAACACCGCGTAGACTATCAGGTATATCAATGCAAACACCGACACCAGCGCGGTAGCCGCCGTAAGACCTAGGGTGTGCAGCTTCCAGGCGGCGATCGCTATAAGAACGCCGACTCCGAGATTGAGCACGCCCACTTCCTTCGCTCCGGTTTTACCCAGAAGGGTCATCCCGTTCGCGAAGAACACGAACCCCACGAGCAGCAACACGTAACCTAAT
>JAJECI010000005.1 GCA_022822065.1 Candidatus Dadabacteria bacterium | reverse complement strand
GTGTATATGACATCGGACAACCTCCTATTGATAGCACTTTAGAGATTATCCTTGTCGCTTGGCCCTTTCAAATCAGACTTGAACCTTGAAACGGCTCAAACCCTGCTCTCAGAAACTGTGCACTTCATAGTTCAACGGGCGACTCGATTCCGAAAAGCAAAGATACACATGAAAATCGGTAATTCCATTCGATGTATTGCTAAGGGAAAGCAAGAGCGCAATCAGCAAGGCACCTGAAGCATGGGGCTCCCTGCGGGTATTATCACCAGAGATTACCTGCCCCGAAGAAACTGCGCTACTAGTCCCGCTTTCTGCCCAAAATCCATCTGAACGGTTGTTTGACGAGGAACAAAACAACCTGAAAGTTGAGCAGCACCCCCGCAAAACTCAGAAGATCGGAGGGTTTCATGTAAATATGTGAATCCCACACCCCCATCTGCCCGCTTATCACTATGAAGTCGCCCTCCACGGACGATTCCTTCACCGTTATCTCAAAATCCCCTGCCGGGCTGGTTACTTTCATTAGAATTCTCCCGAGACCGATTAAAAACCTCTGGATTCATTATACCAAAAAACCGAAGCCATCACCCGGGAACAGAAAGAGCCTCTCTCATCACTTCGACCGGGGCGTCTTTACCCGTCCAGATCTCAAAAGCGTCAACTCCCTGGTAGAGGAGCATGCCGAGCCCGGATTCCGACCTCAGCCCCAAGGCCCTGGAGTCCCTAACGAGCGGAGTAACTAGAGGCTTATAGACAAGGTCGTAAACAACGCAGCTCTCGCCTAGCAGGTCAAATGGAAGGCAAAGCGGTTCAATATCGCCCATTCCGGCAGACGAGCAGTTAATAACAATATCCGCCTGCGTCATCAGTTCCGAGAGCAGATCCGCGTCGTCAAGCGGTGCCGCAGAGAACCCGACGCCGTAAAACTGCGGGGAAAATTCTTCTGAAAGCTTCTGCGCTTTTAAGTAGGTTCTGTTCACAATCGCTACACTACGGGCCCCGCCCGTACACATCGCCACTATTACAGCCCTCGAGGCTCCGCCGGCCCCCACGATAAAGACATTTTTGCCCTTCGGGGCAAACCCAAGCTCGGAGTGAAGAGCTCTCAGCACTCCAGAGACGTCCGTGTTGTAACCCTTGAGCGTTCCGTCCTCGTTAACTATGGTGTTTACCGCTCCAACCATGGACGCCTCGGGAACAATCTCGTCCAGACCTGCCATAATGGATTGCTTGTGCGGAATGGTGACGTTAATTCCGCTAAGACCGAGGGTCCTTATTGATTCTACGGCCCGAGTTACACTCCCGGGATCCACGTCGAAGGCCAGGTAAACGCAGTCAAGTCCCAGATGCCTAAACGCCGCGTTATGCATGGCGGGAGACAGGCTCTGGAATACCGGGTGACCGAAAATGCCGTATATCTGTGTTGTGGTTTTTATCTCCAAATCCGCTCGTCCTTCGGGTGGTCGCGAAGAATTCCTCGCACCGCCACGACATCGTGTTCAATCTGCGCTACAAGCTCACCCACGCTCGCAAAACGCTTCTCGTCTCTCAGTCTCTCGACGAAATTAATTCTGACCTCCTTTCCGTAAAGGTCGTCATTGAAATCGAAGATATGGGTCTCGACAGTAAGCTTGCTCTCCTCGAACGTCGGGCGGACCCCTATGTTGGTAATGCTTTCGTGGAAGCCGTCGGAAAGCTTTACGTATGTAGCGTAGACTCCCGGTCTGGGAAGAATTTCCCATTCCGTATCGAGATTAACCGTCGGAAAGCCCAGTTTCCTGCCTCTTTTCTCCCCTTCCACCACAACGCCCTCTATGTAGCAATCGTAACCGAAAAACCGGTTCGCCTCCCCGATTTCTCCGTCTCTCACAAGGTTCCTTATAGCGCTGCTGCTTACCACCCGATCATCCACCCGCGCCGCTTCGGCAACCACCGTATTAAAGCCGTGGGTTTCTCCCATGGACCGCAGAAGATCGACGTTTCCCTTTCTTTTGTGTCCGAAAGAAAATCCCGGACCCACAACTATGTCCCTTATCCTGAGGCGCTCAAGGAGGATGTCTTTTATGAAGTTCTCTGCGCTCACCTTCGAGAGTTCACGGGTGAAGTTAAGGCAGATGACCGCGTCAATCCCGGCGGACTCAAGCATCTTGAACCTCCGTCCCAGCGGGAAGATAAGGGAAACTTCCTTTCTGCCCAGAACTTTCTGCGGGTGAGGATCGAAAGTAATTACGCAGGAACGCGTGGAATTTTCCTCTGAGCGGCGCTTTACGACGTCTATTATCTTTTTGTGTCCGAGATGAAGGCCGTCAAAATTTCCGATGCCCGCCGAGGTCTGAAAATCCAGGGGCTGTTTGGGGTTAATGATAATCTTCATGTTTTCCTAAAACCGAAATCGTAAAAAAACACCCGCTGGAAGCGGGAGAGGAAAGAATGAAATACTACCATATAATACCTCTACTAGGTTACATTCAGTTTTGCCAATTTTCAAAAGGAACTCGCTAATGGTACTTTATCTGTCTGGATTTATCTTCTCCATACAAGGAGAAGATGGAAATATTGATGAGTCAGCTAAGGTATCTGCGCAGAGTTAGCCGGAAACCCTTCCTACCTCCTCCAAAAAGATGGTATCAAAAGCACCAGAACCGTGTAGAGCTCAAGCCTCCCTATGATCATGGCCAGTGAAAGTATTATTTTCGTAAGGCCCCCAAGGTGGGAATAGTGGCTTGTCGGACCGACCTCGTCAAAAGCGGGTCCGACATTGGTTATGGACGCGGCCGCGGCCGAGACGGCGGATTCCAAGGATATGTCCTCAAGCATAAGAACCACAAGAGCAACAAAACCGCAAAGGAGAATGTAAAGGATAAAAAAGCTCGTTATGCTTGAGACCGCCTTCTCGCTTATGCTCTTTCCCTCTATGGTTATGGGAGAAACCACGTTCGGATAAACGAGTCTTCGTATCTCTCTGTGAGCTTTTTTGAAAAGCACCATGATTCTCAGCCCCTTCATCGACCCGGAAGTCGACCCTGCGCACGCGCCGAAAAACATCAGCATGAAAATCACCCATTTTACAAAAGCCGGCCACGCGTCAAAATCCGTGGTGGTAAATCCGGTTGTGGTGATAATTGAAACCACCTGAAAAGAGGCGTAGCGCAGGGATTCGGAGAAGGTTCCGTAAACACCGGTCTGGATGAGTTCCAGAGTAATAAACATTGTCGCGGCAATGACGAAAAAGAGATAGAACCGAAACTCGGAGTTCCTCAGAAGCTTCCCGGGCCTCCCGGTAAAAAAGTAAAAATGAAGTACGAAACTCGTTCCGCCTAAGAACATGAAAAGCGTGATCAGCCCCTGTATGTAGACACTGTCATAAGCCCCTATGCTTGCATCCCTGCAGGAAAAACCCCCTGTTGAGAGGGTGCTGAAAGAATGCGTCAGGGCGTCAAAAAAGCTCATCCCACCGAAAAGGAGAAGTACGGTCAACACACCCGTAAGGGCAATGTATACAATCCAGAGTTTCTTGGCCGTCTCGGCTATTTTCGGAGCGAACTTCTCCGTCGTCGGTCCCGTGGTCTCAAGCCCCATCAGTTGTGCCCCGCCGACAAAAAGCTTGGGGAAAATCGCGATTCCCAGAACTATTATTCCCATGCCGCCGAGCCACTGAGTAAAGTTCCTCCAGAAAAGAATTCCCTTGGGAAGCCACTCAATGGACGCAAGCGCGGTGGCTCCGGTGGTGGTGAAACCCGCGGTCGATTCGAAAAGCGCGTCAATCGGGCTGGCGAACACCCCGTAAACATAATAAGGAATGGCGCCGAAAACGCTTGCAAGCACCCAGCAAAGCGCCGCGATCAGAAAACCTTCTCTTCTTCGTATTTCAGTCGGAGTTTCGGGAGTGCGGCAAACGACCATAAGCGCAAGACCCGCAACTGATGTTATAAGCGCTGAGATCAGGAAGGCGAAGAGATCGTCCTCCGGGTAAAACAGCGTGCAGATAGCCGGCACGAGCATCAGCAGCCCGAGATACATCACGAACTTTCCCGTGACCTGAAAACAGAACTTAACGTTCACGAAACCAGTATCTCTTCAACCTTTTGCACGGCAGTCGGCAGGGAAAACACCACCAGACGGTCTCCGACCTGCGCGGCGAAATCCCCGGTGGGGAATATCGGTTTCCCGTCCCTTATACAGACTCCTATGACTGAATCGTGTGGCATTTTGCACTCAGAAAGAGGGACCCCCAGAATCTTAGTATGTTCGGTTACGTCAAACTCGAGAATCTCTCCCGCTCCCTCGTAAAGAAGCGATATGTTAGCCTCTCCGCCGAGATGAAGCGAGTTCAGGATCCCATTCGCCACGGCCATGTTCACGCTTATTGCCCTGTCGATACCGATCGCTTCGAGCACTTCCACGTAATCGGGATTCGAATAAAGCACGGTGCATCGATCAATGCCGAGATTCTTCGCGAGAAGCGCGCTGAGAACGTTGTTTTCATCGTCGCCGGTAAGCGCAAGCAGATAATCGCTTTTTTCAACTCCGGCTTCCTTAAGTATCTCGAGATCGGTTCCGTCACCTTCAAACACCATCACGCCGACAAGTTCCTCGGCCGCAGCCCTAGCCCTTTCATGATCGCTTTCGATAAGTCTTACGGAAAGCCCGTTAGCGTGAAGTGCGGAAGCCACTTCGCACCCCACCCTGCCCGCGCCGACTATGATAACGGAATGGACCTTCTGGATTTTCAGGTTAAAAAGCTTCTTAAGCTTCTCAAGTGCCGAAGGAACCCCAAGAGCGAATACAAAATCCCCCGGGCGAAGTTCCGTATCTCCCCGCGGAATAGTTATCCTGTGATCCCTCTGCAGTCCGACGAAAGTCCAGTTCCTCGTGCTGCTGACGAAATTTCTCAGCTTCTCGTTTATTATGGGCACCCCTTCATCCACCCGGAGCTTGAGAAGCTCTATCTGTCCGCTTGCGAAAAACTCCACCCTCCCCGCGAAAGGAGCGCTTATAAGCGCGCTTATCTTTTCCGAGATTATGCTGCTTGAACTTATTACCGAGATGTTCGAGTTTTCTATGACTCCCTCGTATTCGGCATACTTCGCATCTTTCACCGCGGCGACGATTTTTTCGACTCCCGATGCATGGGCGATAAACGAGGCGAGTATATTCGTTCTGTCATCCCCGGTAACCGCAAGAACTATGTCGGCCTTTTCTATCTCCGCCTGTCTCAGGACAGAGGGATCGTCAGCGTTTCCCTCAATTGCCAAGACATCCTGGGTCTCCTTGGCCTTGGCTATGAGTTCGGCGTCTTTCTCAATAACCACAACTTCCTGGCTCTTGGAAAGCTCCTTCGAGAGGAAATTTCCAACCTGCCCCAGACCTATTATCAGAATTCTCCGCATGGCAGCAAACTAAACCCGCACCCGTTCTCCCAAGACGCCGCTTGAAAGCTGAAACAGTCTTATCCCGAAGACGGCCACGAGCAGCAAGGCCGCAAGCTGCGCCTGGGAAAGGCCCTCCACAAAGCTCGGGGTAGTCTCCCTTATAAACTCAATCAGAAACCTCTGGGTACCGAGAATCACGAACCCCACCGCAGAGACAAAACCCGCGGGACGGCTTTGGGTTCTGATTTTCCAGAGAAAGACAAAAAGCAGGGCCATAAGCAAAGTGTCGTAGATCTGCGTGGGATGGACATTGACGACTCTCTCGGAAAAAGAAACCGCCCAAGGCAGGGAACATACGGTTCCGTAATCGCAGCCGTTTAGAAAACATCCTATCCTTCCGATTCCGTAACCAAGGATGAGTGCGGGACATACTATATCCAGAAGCGCCTGGAAATCCGTTTTTTTAAGCCTCGAGACGATCCATATGGCACAGAATATCCCGATCAGGCCCCCTACCGACGCGTACCCCGATACGAAGTAGCGCACCGGGTTAGCGAGAAACTCGGTCAAAGTGGCGTTCTGGTAAAGAAAAAGGATCTTGGCCCCCACAAGCCCGGCGATAAAACACGCAAGCAGAAGGGTAGAGGGAAGCGTCGGGTCCATTTTCCTGCGGCTTACCTCTGCGGACACCACCCAGTAGGCAACCAAGTATCCGAGCGCGAGGAATACCGAATACGAGTAGATGACCAGACCTCTGCCGAGGTCAAGAAGTACCGGGTACATAGGGCATCTCCCTAGGCTACTCTTCTTTTAGAAGAGAATCCACGTTTAACAGGGGCACCGTGCCGCTACCCGAGAATTTGGGAAGGGTGCCGTCCCACTTCTCCGCTAGGCGCAATTGAATGATCTGCGGATTGTTCTTAAGCGCCTTCGCTTCTCTCTCAATCGCATCGGCTCTTGCCCTGGACGCCACCTCTATCTCGAAAGCGTGGGCGCTTGCGGCGAGTTTTTTCTCCTCCGCAGCGGCTTCAGCCTGAGTCACTCTCCTTATTTTTTCGTTTTTGGCCTGAAGCGCCTCCTGCTCCGCCTTTACCTTGAGTTCAATCGCCTTGTTGAACTCATCCGAGAAATCAAAGTCCGTTATGGCGATGTTGGCTATTCTAAGAGCATTGGGAGAAATCCCCTTCTCATCCAGAGTAATTGATATGAAATTGTTTATGGCTTCCTGTATCTCGACCTTTACCTCAGCCCTCTTGGTAACCAACTGCTCGGCGGTGTACTTGGCAGTAATGGCCTTTACAGATTCCTGTATCGCAGGCTCTATAAGAGTCAGCGACACGGTGTTTCTCTTCCCTATCTTCTGGAATATAACGGGAGCAAGTTCTCCCGTAATGGAATACTGTAGAGTAACTTGAGTCTGTACCGTCTGGAGGTCCTTGGAAGCGGAAACAGCCTTGGCACTCGCCGCAGTAAGACGAATATCGATCTGTTCAACCTTATCCATGAAAGGTTTTTTCATATGGAACCCCTCGGGAAGCGCCTTGGGCTGCACGGCGCCGAGTGTCCGCACAACGCCAACATGTCCGCTTTCCACTATCACGAAAACCCCCGTCACCAGAAAAAACAGCAGGATAAAGATTATCGGATAAAAAATATTAAGTTTGGGCAACTGCCGCCTAACTCTCATAAACATACCTCCGTTATATACTACGTGCTCATAACATTATAATAACAGTTATCCGAAAACATAGACCCATAAAAAAGTCCAGATCCAGAGATTCACTGGAGGGTCTCCCTCGCATCCTTTATGAAAAGGCGTAGCTCCCTCTCCCCTCTTCGGACATTAAAGCGCAGAGCGAAAACCAGGTCTACCTTTTTGGGAAGACGTTTTCGGGAAGCGTAAAACCAGATGCAGTTGAACTCAGAGTCGTTCTCTCTGACCCTAAACATCAGATGCTGGTTCTTAAGCAGGTTCTGACCCACTACATGAACGGCCTTCAAGAGAAAAAGGGGCTCGGGATTTCCCTCTCCGAAAGGCGAGAGGCTTTCAATCTCAGAAACAAGGATATCGCTTATGGAAGCAAGACTGATCTCCGAGTCTATATCAAGTCTGGTTTCGGGTTTCTGACCGCTTTTTCGAAGTTCCTCTGAGAACCGCTCCCTGAAAAGACCGATCTTTTCTTCAAGAACCGTCACCCCTGCCGCGTAGGCGTGTCCGCCGAACTCAACGAGAAGATCCCCGCACTTTGAGAGAACGGAAAATATGTTGATTCCTCCGAAGGATCTCCCGCTTCCCCTGCCCACGCCGTTTTCGTCTACCGAGATGAGAAAAGCGGGTTTTCCGTAAGACCCGGCCAAGGAGGAAGCCACGATGCCCACGACTCCCCTGTGCCATTCACGAGACGAGAGAACAAGGGAATTGCTGTTTGAGTACTCGGGCACCGACTCAACCACCCGGGTCGCGTCGCGCAGCATTCTCTCTTCAATACCGCGGCGCTCGAGATTGCGTTTGTCAAGAAATTCCGCGAGCAGGAAAGCGTCCTCTTCGCTGTCGGCTAAAAGAAGCTCAACCGCCTTTTCCGCGGAATCAAGCCTCCCCGCCGCATTTATTCTGGGGCCGAGACGAAAACCGAGATCGAATACCTCTATGCCATCGCCTATGCCGCTTACCTCCTTAAGTGCCCACAGTCCCAGGCGCTTGGGACTCCGCATCCTTTTAAGACCTTCTTTCAGCATGATCCTGTTCACATTCCCCACCGGCACGCGGTCAGAAACTGTCCCAAGCGAAACAAGATCAAGAAAATCTCCCATGTTGGGTTCCTCGACAGTTTCGAAGAATCCCTCTTCCCTCAGGGTTCTTCTAAGGGCGAGAGCTAGGTTAAACGCTACGCCGACGCCCGAAACTTCTTTTCCCGGGTACCTGCAGTCCGCCTGACGGGGATTGAGAACGGCGACAGCCTCGGGCAACTGGCCACAGAAGCTGTGATGATCTGTAACTATAAAATCCATTCCCAGCGTACGCGCCTGCGCTACTTCATCCACGGCCGTGGTTCCGCAGTCAACCGAGATTACGAGGTTTACCTGCTTTTGCTTAAGATCGCGAAGCGCCTCGGAGTTCACTCCGTAACCTTCTTTGAACCTGTCGGGAATATAGTAGATAACGTCGCAGCCGAGGGCTCTAAGAAAACCCGTCAGAAGAGATGTCGCCGTGACGCCGTCAACATCGTAGTCTCCGTAAACGGCGATTTTTTCCTTTTCGTAAACGCACCTGCAAAGGCGCGTCACCGCCTCCTCCATGCCCTTCATCAGGAAGGGAGAAGGCAGGTCCGATAGGGATGCGGAGAGAAACGCCTCGGCGTCCTGAGCGGAACTTATTCCCCTGTTTACCAGAAGTCCCGCGGTTATCGGCAGAATGCCGAGCTTTGCCGAAATCTTCTCAACCGGCCCTTTGGCAGGTTTTGCTACCACCCATTTCCTTTTCTTCATAAGAATTCCGCGGGGAAGAATTCAGGAGGAGGCGCTTTCTTTCCTCAGGTGTTCAACGAGTCCCAGAAGCCCGAGGTAATAACTGTGCGCCCCGAAGCCCGATACCACGCCGAACGATACTCCCGAGACAAACGATTTCTGCCTGAAGTCCTCCCTTTTGTATATGTTGGAAATATGAACTTCCACAACAGGCATTCCGGTTGAGAGTATGGCGTCCCTTATGGCTACGCTTGTATGAGTATAGGCGCCGGGATTTATGATTATTCCGTCGAACTTCCCGTAGGCATCCTGTATGGCGGTGACTATCTCTCCTTCCGAATTCGACTGAAAGAAGGAAAGCCCGACACCTCCGCCTAGGGAATCGACATTCGAAGAAAGAAAAGATTCAATCTCAGAGAGGGTAAGACTTCCGTAAATCTCAGGTTCCCTCTTCCCCAGCATATTGAGATTCGGACCGTTGATGACAAGTATTTCCATGGGACAAAATACCGGGAGTAATGATAATTAAAAGGCTGAGAAAAACCAAACGGGGCTTCTATTTGCCAAGAAGAACCATTATCTCTTCCCGTTTGTTTCTGTAAACCGGGTTATCGGGTTCCATCTCGCATAGAACTTCGACTATCCCCAGAGCGTCTTCGTAAAGTCCCTGGGAGACATAGAGGTTGAGCATCGTGTCCGTCTCGAAAACTCCGGCCCGCGGTTTGCTTTTCTCCTCCGGCTCTGGAGAAGGCACTTCAGGTTCCCTGGTATCCTCCTCCCGACGCCATGGGTCCGGAACGGGCGACAGTGCGACCTTGAAGGCTTCGGCTTTTCTACCCGCGCTTTTATATATATGTATCAACAGGTCTGACGCCTGAGTGTTACGGTGGTCAAGAGAAAGCGCTTTTTTGAGTTCCTCTTCCGCCGCGGCGGCATTCCAGCACATAAGATGCGCCTTGGCCAGAACGAGTCTCGCCCTGCTGCTATCACCTTTTTTCTCCGTAAAATCGGAAACCGTGTGTCTCGCCTTGGTCACCTCTCCAAGCGCAAGATGAACTTCCGCCAGCGCAAGAAGCGAATCGGAATCGGGAAACATCCTCAAGGTATACTCGTACTTTTCCCTGAGCGCTTCAAGCTCATGCTGACTCAGAGTCTTAAGCTCGTCCATAAGCCTTGCTGTTTTTACAAATCTCGGTAATCGCCACGCCTCTTCTCAATCCACTCTGAGCAATAGTATACGCAGAAATCGAATCGGCACCGCTTTACCAAGAATACCGCAATGAAGTGTAGCGAACAACACCAACCGAGATACCGTCGCGACCTGGCGTTACCCTCTTTTCAGAAAAGAAAACATCTCCACTTCCTTTATGCCGACGAGTCTGGCAAGCAGGAAATAAAGTATGACGCCCAAACCCACCGAGGCGGCCATAACCAGCGCCTTGTCAAGAGAAAAACCGGTTTCGCTCCAAGTAGAAAAACCGGCGACGGCGCTTACCGCAAAGCCCATAATTACCGCAATCGCAAGGATCCTGAGCGAAAAGAAGAGTATGTCGCGGGAGAGAAAATGTCCCAGACGGCCATTCAGCAAAACGACCAGCAGAATGAAATTCGCCACCGAGGAAATTGAGCTCGCAAGCGCAAGACCCAGGTGGTCAAGCGAGAACACGAACCCCAGAACGAACCCGCAGACCGCGTTCAGCAGAAAACAGAAAAACGCCACCTTGACCGGCGTCCTCGTGTCCTGAAGGGCGAAAAAGGCGGGCACGGTGATTCGAATTCCTCCCACTGCGAAAAGTCCGAGTCCGTAGCCCAGGATGGCTTGGGAAGTATTTACAACCGCCACGTAATCAAACTGGCCATGCTGGTAAAGAAAGTTGCAGAGGGGCACCCGCAGGGCTACTATTCCGACCATTGCGGGCACCATTATAAACAGCATGCGCCTGAGGGAACGCTGATATTCTGTGCCGAAGCCCCCGTAATCCTCCCTCGCCGCGTAGCCTGAGAGCGCGGGAAGCGTAACGGTCGCCAGGGAGACGGCTACTACCCCGAGGGGAAACTCTATTATCCTCTCCGCGAAATAAAGGTAGGAAACGGTTCCCTCGGACATAAAGGACGCGTACTGGGTGTTTACGAGTATGTTGAGGTTGTAGACCGCTATTCCGAAAAGCTGAGGGAACATGAGAAACCCGAGCTTCCTGACCGCGGGGTGGTTGAAGGTTTTCGCAAAGCCGAACATGAACTTTTCTTTGCGAAGATAAAACAGGTGGAGGAGCAGCTGCAGCACCCCCCCGCCAAGGATCCCGAAGCAGAGAGAAACTATAGGAACTTCAAATTCCCTGTAGAGAAACAGGGCGCTTGCTATTATGCACAGGTTGAAAAGAACCGGGGAGAAAGCCGGAGCGAAGAAATGCCGTACGGAGTTAAGAACCCCCATCGCAAGAGCCGTAAGAGATATGAAAAGCACGTAAGGGAAAATAAGCCTGTTAAGATAGACCGCCAGATCGAAAGTCTTCTGATCAAATCCATAGGCGAAGAGCTTCACCAGCCAGGGGGAAAAAATTACCCCCAGCGCCACGACTAAAACGAGAATGATGAAAAGCACGGTGAACGCGGAACGCAGGGCATCCTTTGCCCCACGCCTGTCCCCCGACTCAAGGTACTTCGAGAATACGGGTACGAAAATCGCCGCCAGAGAGCCTTCGGCGAAGAGGCGTCGCAGCAGATTGGGGATACGGAACGCGACGTAAAAGGCGTCGGTCTGGAAACCCGCTCCGAAAAGCGCCGCCACCACAACATCCCGCAGGTACCCTACGATCCTGCTCAACAGGGTAAGAAAACTTACTAACCCCCACTTGCGCTTATGGTCTTCCCTTGTTTCCATGAAATCCTAGTCCTCCGGCAGATCGCCGCTCTCGGGAGGGTCGACAAACTCAAATTCTATTTCCCCTCTGAGCGCTTCGAGCACCCCGCGCGTTTCCGAGATGAGTTCAGTAGTGGTAATCACCTTTACTATCATCTCTTTTGGAACCTCGGTTCTCACCCACATCAAGTGCCCGTAGGTGCCGAGTATCGCCTGCAAAAGAACATTGGAACTCCTGTCCGCAAGCTTTATAAAAAAAACAGACATTTTTTCTGAAGCAACCCCATATCGAATCTCACCTTCCAAACCATCATGCCCTCGGATGAGAGTATATACAAAATAAGCCAACAAGTAGAATTACGGCCCCAACGTATAGTACTTTTTCTTATGTCCCCTCACAGTAGCATCCATTATTAAAGTAATATCTAGCCTTATGTTTTTACCGCTTGGACGCTGAAAAGATTAACTATTTCAAAATGTTACTTGACTTTTTGCATGTTTTTTTATAATTTATGAATTGGCATGACAGGAATATATTATGGCATATAATGGCAAAAGGTAGCATAAAATGTTCAGAGGAAGATACGAACACACCATGACCAAGACCGGAAGGGTCAGTATTCCTTCAAAGTTCAGGGAGGTCTGCAGGAAGAAATATTCCGACGAGACTTTCGTAATCACCAACTTTGACCGCTACCTCATCGCCTATCCCATGAGGGAATGGAACGAACTCGAAAAAAAGCTCTCCAAGATATCCATAACCGACGGCGAGGTGACGTCTTCAATACGCTATCTCATGGGAAATGCGGTTGACTGCCCCGTAGACAACCAGGGAAGAGTTTTGATTCCTCAGTCGCTACGCTCATACGCCGCCATTGAAACTGAAGTCGTTCTGGTCGGCATGCTGAAAAAAATAGAAATATGGTCAAAGGAGATATGGGAGAAGGAAAACGGCTCAGGGGCATTTGAGACTTTCATACAAAGCAGGGAGGTGCTCGCCGGATATGGTCTCTAAAAGAATAGGAGCCGCGGACGCAAGTTCTGAGCCGCAGGAACAGCTTCACTCCCCGGTCATGGCAAGGGAGGTGGTTGAATACCTCGACCTGCCGGAGGGCGCAGTCGTGGTCGACGCGACTGTGGGTCTCGGCGGACACTCCGAACACATTCTTAACGAATACTCTTCGATATCGAAGCTGATAGGCATGGATGTCGATCAGGCCACGATCTCTCTTGCAAAAGGCAGGCTTTCGGCCAACGCGGAAAAAGTGGAGGTAGTGAACAGAAACTTCATACACATTAAAAACACGGTCAATTCCATGGGAATAGAATACGTGGACGGCATCGTCGCCGACCTGGGGATTTCCTCCTTCCAGCTCGAGCGCAGTGGTAAGGGATTCAGCTTCAACAGAAACGAGTTCCTCGACATGAGGATGGACGGGGTTCTTCAGTTCTCCGCCTACGATCTTGTAAACGAAATGAAAGGCGAAGAACTTGAATACATACTGAAAAAATACGGCGAAGAGAAGTTCGCGCGGAGAATCGCTAACTCGGTAGTGAAAAGCAGGGTGAAAAAACCCATACAGACTTCCTTCGAACTGGCCTCGATAATATCGAACTCGATTCCCAAAAAGTTTCATCCGAAAAAAACGCACCCTGCAACCAAGACTTTTCAGGCGCTTCGAATCTCGATTAACAACGAGCTCGACAATCTGGCGATCTTCATTGAAGAGGCCGTAAAGATCCTCAATACAGGAGCGAGGCTGGTGATCATCTCCTTTCACTCGCTTGAAGACAGAATAGTTAAGAACATGTTCAGAAAACTCGACTCCCCGTGTGCCTGTCCTCCGGACCTTCCCGTATGCGCATGCGGAAGAGTTCAGCAGGTAAGAAGGGTGACCCGCTCGGTCGTAAGGCCCGGAAGAAAAGAAGTGGCGGAGAATCCCAGGGCGAGAAGTTCAAAAATGAGAGTGGCAGAGGGGGTATAGCCGCAAATGAGAAAAAAGCTTGCCGTAAGGAAAAAAAGAGAAAGAGGATTTCCCCTGCGCACCGTGATCATTCTCGGGATCCTAGTCGTAACGGCCCTTTGCTTTCTGCGCGTCAAGATTGAGCACACGAGAACCGGTTACCAGATCTCGGAGAGCAGAGAAAAGGAAGTGGAACTCATAAAGGAGGGCCAGATTCTTAGCTACGAACTCTCAAGGCTAAAGTCTCCCGAATTTCTGGAACCAGTAGCGAAGAAGATGGGTTTCAGATTCGCAACCTATAAAGATGTCGTTTTCGTTGAAGAGGTAGTGCTTGCTGGAAGGGCAGAATGAAGAAGTCAGAAAAAGAAAGATGGAAATTCTATCTTACCACGATTTTTATCACCGGCCTCTTTTTGGTTCTGGGATACAGGTCTTTTGAACTCCAGGTGCTCCAAAGCGAGAAGTTTTCCGCCGGGGCTAAAAAACAGCACAGCAGGGTTTACAAGATGCCTCCGATACGGGGAACCTTGTTTGACCGGAACAAAAAGCCTCTGGCCACAAGCGTCTGGGCAACTTCGATCTATCTGAACCCCAAGGAAGTAAAAGACCCGGACAAACTTGCACGGGCAATATCGAAACCGCTGGGTTTGTCCCGCAAGAAACTGATCAGTCTCACACGTTCCGAGAAACCCTTTGTGTGGATCAAAAGAGGAGAAGATTCCCGGACAGGAAAAAAGATAAAGGCTCTGGGTCTTTCGGGGGTCGGTTTCGCCGAAGAACCGAAAAGAATTTACCCCAACGGTTCCCTGCTCGGGCAGGCAATTGGATTCACCAACATAGATCTTAAGGGAGTGGAGGGTCTTGAATACGGCTTCGAAAAGATGCTTGCCGGCAAACCCGCCACGGCAAGGATCAGAACCGACGGCAGGGGGAATCGTATATCTGACGTCCTGCTAAATGCGAAAGAACAGTCTACGAAGGGAAACGACGTGCTGCTTACCGTGGATTCCAATATACAGCACATAACGGAAGCTGCGCTCGAGAAAGGCATAAGAGAAATGAAAGCGGATAGGGGAGCCGCCCTCCTGATGAATCCTCAAACTGGTGAGATACTCTCCATGGCCTCCTATCCGTTTTTCGATCCCAACCGCTTCGGCGAGTTTCCGCAGAAAACGAGAAGGAATCTTCCCGTGTGGATGTCATTTGAGCCCGGTTCCACGCTGAAGGTATTTTTGGCGGCGACGCTGCTTGAAGAAAAAATGGGGGATCAGAATACCGAGTATGACTGTGAAAACGGAAAGCGGAGAATCGGCCCGAAAGTAATAAAAGACTTGCATGGTGGCCACGGAATCCTGACGGTTTCCGAGACCATAACGTATTCAAGCAACATATGCGCCTGGAAAATAGGTGAAACCCTGGGGAAGAAAAAACTTCACGACTCGCTCAGGAATTTCGGTTTCGGGGAGACGGTAGGAGTGGACCTTCCTGGGGAAGCCAGCGGAAAAATACAGAATCTGAGGAACTGGAAAGATATAGAACTGGCGACGATATCGTTCGGGCAGGGAATATCGGTAACGGCAATCCAGCTGGCAACCGCCCTTTCGAGCATCGCAAATGGCGGATATCTGATAAAGCCCTATATAGTGAAGAAAATAGTCTCGCCTGAGGGCAAGGTTCTCATGGAAAGAAACCCGGAGCCGGTTAAAAAAGTCATTTCTTACGATACAGCTTCGAAGATCACAAGAATCCTTGAACAAGTAGTGGAAAGCGGTACGGGCAAAAACGCCAGTATCCTCGGCTACAGAGTCGCCGGAAAAACAGGCACGGCGCAGATGCCCAATCCGAAGACCCGAACTTACTACAAAAACAGATATCTTTCGTCGTTTATCGGTTTCGCCCCCGCCAATGACCCGCGTCTTGCCCTCGTCGTAATCGTCGAGAACCCAAGAAAACATACCTACGGAGGGGTAGTCGCGGCGCCCATTTTCAAGTCCATAACCGAAAAAGTCCTGTTTTACATGCAAATACCTCCTCGCAAGGAAGAATTTGAAGAAACGGTCATGCCGGACATGGTGAACAAAAGCGCAAGAGCCGTCATGAAGTGGGCGGAGAAAGAGAAAGTGTCGGTCAAGTTCATAGGAAGCGGCTACGTGGTCAGCCAGCATCCACCTTCAGGAAAAAAGATAAGGAGGGGAACGGACTGTACTTTTACCCTTAAGCAGAACATATGAAATTAGCAGATGTTCTGAGAAACGCGGGAATTGAAGCTCTAGCTGGATCCAAGAATCCAGGAGATACGGAAATTACGGGAATAACTCTCAACTCGCAGAACGTGGAACCGGGATCCCTTTTTATTGCCATCAGCGGCAAAGTCACCGACGGGCACAATTACGTCGCCTCCGCGGTAAAAAAGGGAGCGGCTGCGCTTCTGCTTGAGGAGGTTTCAGCGGAAATCCCGGACCTCGGAATTCCCTTTGCAAAAACGAGTGACTCCAGGGCCGCAGCATCCATTGTCGCCTCCAATTTCCACGACCATCCCTCCCTTGCGATGAAGGTCGTCGGCGTGACTGGGACAAACGGGAAAACCACGGTGTCCCACATGATAGAAGCCGGCTGGAAAGCCGATGGGATAAACGCGGGGCTTCTGGGAACCATAGAGAACAGATACATGGGGAAGACCGAGCCCGCCTCCCTTACAACGCCCGACCCGATAGCTCTTATGAGCATGCTGAGTGAAATGAAAGACGCCGGAGTGACGAACGTCACTCTCGAGGTGTCCTCGCACGCCCTTGATCTAAAAAGGGTCGACGGATGTCATTTCGACGCGGCGATATTCACGAACCTCACCCAGGATCACCTGGACTATCACAAGACACTTGAAAGTTACTTCAGGGCTAAAGAAAGGCTTTTCTCGGAAATTCTCGAGAAAAGCGCGAAAAAAGAGGTGTTCTCGATAATAAACGCGGATGATCCTTTCGCAAACAGGATATCCGCCTCGAAAAAAGGTCAGAAAATAACTTTTTCCACGAAAAGAAAGGACTCAGTCGTATTCGCAGAGAATTTCACACTTGATTCTGGAGGCATAAAGGCCACGCTGGCCACCCCGTGGGGCAAGGTGGAACTTGATTCAAAACTCATGGGGAAACACAACCTCTATAACATGATGGCGGCAGCCGGAACGCTCCTCTCTCTCGGTTCGTCCCTAGGGACAACCGGGAGAGCCCTGAGTGAGATCAGGCGCATCCCGGGAAGACTCGAGAAAATTGAAACCGCCTTGGGAATAGATGTCTTTGTGGACTACGCTCACACTCCCGACGCGCTTGAGAACGTGCTTGCGTGTCTGAAACCTCTCTGCGCGCAGAGACTCATCACTGTCGTGGGTTGCGGAGGAGACAGAGACAGGGGGAAACGTCCCCTTATGGCCGCGGTAGGACGCAGGTATTCGGACATGCTGATAGTGACTTCTGATAACCCCAGAACGGAGGATCCGGAGAGGATAATAGAGGATATGACCGAGGGGATAGAACCCCGGGATCCGGGGGTAGTGGTAATAACCGACAGGGAAGAAGCAATAAAATACGCCGTGGATAAGGCCGGGCCTGAAGACACGGTCCTTATAGCGGGAAAAGGTCATGAGAACTACCAGATAATCGGCACTGAGAAAATTCATTTTGACGACAGAGAGGTCGCGGAAAAATACCTTGACGCGAGGGACAGGAGAGGACTTTGAGATTCAGCCTTGACTTTCTGCTAAATTCCACGGAGGGAAGCCTCGTCGTCGGCAAGATGCCGATCGGAGCTTCGGGGATTTCCATCGATTCCAGAAGTATAGAGAAAAACCAGATATTCGTCGCCATAGAGGGCCCCAACTTCGACGGGCACGATTACGTCACCGAGGCCTTTGAAAAAGGTTCCGCAGGAGCAATAGTGGAAAAACAGCCCCAAATACAGGACTCAAAGCGCAACTGCGGCGCGATAATAAAGGTCGAATCCACGCAAAAAGCCCTCCTCGAGATGTCAAGACACTGGAGAGACTCCTTTCCCGACCTAAAAGTCGCCGCCATTACGGGTTCAAACGGAAAAACTACAACCAAGAACATGACCCACAGCATACTGTCCGTATCAGGCAGCGTGCTCAGCACCCACGGCAACCTGAACAATCAGATAGGTCTTCCGCTCAGCCTCCTGAAACTGGAGGAAAGCCACGATTTCTGCGTACTTGAGATGGGAATGAACTCTTTCGGGGAGATAAGAACCCTTGCGGATATCGCCTCGCCCGAGGTGGGGACGATCACCACGGTAGGCAAAGCTCACCTAGAGGGAATGAAGGACCTTGAAGGGGTCGCGAAGGCTAAAGGAGAACTGGTTGAAAACTTCGGAGAGGGAAACACTTTCTGCGTAAACATTGACGATCCCTGGGTGGAGAAGATAGCAGACCGAGTGCGCTGCCGGAAGATCACGTACGGGGTTGCCTCTCCAGAGGCTTTCATAAGGGCAGACGACATCAGCCATAAGGAAATGGAGTTTGTCGAATTCACGATACACATCGGCAAACAGTCCGCCAGAGCGAGAATAAAGGGAATAGGAGCTCATAATGTTTCAAACGCCCTTTCCGCCTCCGCTCTTGCTTACTCGCTTGGATGCGGAATGAACGAGATACTGGCAGGTCTTGAGGAATACGTTCCCTCCGCCATGCGCCTTGAGGTTATCCGCACCCCTTTGGGCTTCAGAATCATAAACGACTCATATAACGCAAATCCCGACTCGATGCGCGCGGCGCTTGATGAACTCGCCGCTCACCGACACGGCAAGGCAAAGGCGGTAGCGGTTCTCGGGGACATGCTGGAGCTGGGAGAAAGCAGCGAAAAGGAACACCAGATGATCGGGGAACATGTATCGCATCTCGGTCTCGACATGGTGGTAGCCATGGGAGAATTCTCCCGGTCACTCGTATCATCCGTACGGGGACAGACGGCGTGCCATGTGGCAGAGAGCCCGCAGGAGGCGGCAGCACTGCTTCTCGACGCGTGCCGAGAGGACGATTTAGTGCTTGTAAAAGGGTCGCGCGGAATGAAGATGGAAACGGTAATACAGATGCTTTACGAACAATAGGCCATGCTCTACTTTCTGCATCTTCTAAAAGACGATTTTATTTTCCTAAATGTTTTCAAGTATATAACTTTCCGCTCTTTCGGGGCCGGACTGACTTCATTTATCCTCTGCGTTTTCCTCGGGAAAAAGCTGATCGACCTGCTAAAAGCCGCGCAACTCCAAGAGACCATACGCAAAGACGGACCCAGCAGTCACGGCGTAAAAGCCGGCACTCCGACGATGGGGGGAATATTCATCGTAATGGCCATAATGATCTCATCCCTTCTCTGGACAAACTTCCTCATAGACAAGGTCATGCTCGTGCTTCTCTTCACGGCAAGCTTTGCCATCCTGGGATTTTTCGACGACTTCATGAAGATAAAGAGAGGAAGGGGAATAAGGGCAAGGGTAAAGTTTCTCTGCCAGACGCTCATAGCCGCAACTTTCGTGGTAATTCTCTGCATGAACGAAAGCGGAAGTTTTTCAATGTCCATGAGAGCCGGAGAAAGCGCAGTGTATTCCTCGACCTCGGTGGTGTTTCCGTTCATAAAGCAGGCGGTCATGGATCTCGGGTATCTCTACATACTTTTCGCCCTTCTGGTCACCGTGGGTTCTTCAAACGCAGTGAATCTCACCGACGGCCTTGACGGTCTGGCCATAGGTTCGATCGCTATCGTAACCACTACCTACATAGTCTTCGCCTATCTCGCCGGAAACCTGCAGTTCGCAAGCTACCTGCAGATCCCGCACGTACAGGGAGCCGGGGAATTGGCCATTTTTCTCGCAGCGGTCGGAGGAGCATGCCTGGGGTTTCTCTGGTACAACTCTTACCCGGCCGAGGTGTTCATGGGAGACGTGGGTTCCCTTTCGCTGGGGGCGGCTATAGGGTTCAGCGCCCTGATGATAAAGCAGGAAATACTCCTGATAGTGGCAGGGGGGATATTTTTCGTGGAAACCCTTTCGGTGATAATCCAGGTGATCTCGTTTCGCTCCACGGGCAAGAGGGTTTTCAGGATGACGCCTCTTCATCACCATTTCGAGCTTGCCGGATGGGCGGAATCGAAGGTGGTTGTGCGTTTCTGGATAATATGCGTGGTTCTCTCTATTCTCGCTCTTTCAAGTCTGAAGATAAGGTGATCAAATGGAACTCGAGGAAAACAGATTCTTGGTCGTAGGGCTCGGGATAACCGGAGTAGAGACTTCAAAATTCCTCCGCTCCAAAGGAGCCCCGATGAAGGCGACAGACTCGAGGGAGGCCGGGGAGCTCGGACCCGTGGTGGAAAAACTCGCGGCAGAAGGCATGGAAATCCGCTGCGGGACTCATGCACCCGACTTCTTTGAATGGGCCGATACGATAGTGCTGAGTCCCGGGGTAAGGTTCGATCTTCCCGAGATCAGGGATGCCCAGACAGCAGGAAAAACGGTAATAAGCGAAATCGAGCTTGCGTGGAACTTCATATCAAAACCGGTAATAGGCATAACGGGAACAAACGGAAAGACGACGACCACGTCCCTTGTGTCGGAAATGCTCAGACGAAACGGCCTGAAAATCTTTACGGGAGGAAACATAGGAACACCGCTTATATCAGTAGCCGAGAAAGACGACGAATACGACTTTCTGCTGCTTGAACTCAGCAGTTTCCAGCTCCAGGGAATAAGGGATTTCTCGCCCCATGTCGCAGTGATCCTCAACATATCGCCGAACCATCTGGACCACCATTCGAGCATGCAAGAGTACGAAGCGGCCAAGCTCGGGCTTTTTGCAAACCAGAAAGAAAATGACTGGGCCGTGTTCAACGCGGATGATCCGGCGGTGCTTAAGGGCTCGGACAGTTTCAGGGCGAAAAAAATATCTTTCGGAACCGGCGAGGAGAAAACCGACATCTACTGCAGAGAAGATGATATAGTGTTCGGGAAGCTTTCCTTCTGTCTTCGGGACTCGGCGCTTGTCGGAGAACACAACAAGGAAAACATAATGGCCGCGGTGGCCGTCGCGGGAGTACTGGGCTGCGAGCGGGATCCGGTGCAGAAAAGCATAAACGAATTCCGCCCGCTTCCGCACAGAATGGAATTCGTGCTGACGATAAAAGGGGTGGATGTGTACAACGACTCAAAATCCACAACCCCCTTCGCCACCCTGAGAGCAATTGAGAGCCTGCCCTCCCCGATAATACTGGTTGCCGGAGGAAAGGACAAGGGAATCGACTACGACTGCCTTAAGGACGCAGTGGCAAGCAAGGTAAAAGCCCTGGTCCTGATAGGAGAGACAAGAGAGAAAATGCGCACTCAGCTGGGCGACATGGCACAGGCAACGTGCGCGGGTTCTCTGGAAGAGGCGACGCAAAGCGCTTTTGAACTGTCGGAGGCCGGAGACACGCTCCTGTTTTCGCCCGGATGTTCAAGCTTT
Organism: Candidatus Dadabacteria bacterium; assembly: GCA_022822065.1. Taxonomy (GTDB): domain Bacteria; phylum Desulfobacterota_D; class UBA1144; order Nemesobacterales; family Nemesobacteraceae; genus Nemesobacter. The sequence goes on along the minus strand of JAJECI010000005.1, from coordinate 43,640 downwards.
GACATGTTCAACTCATACGAAGAAAGGGGAAATCTGTTCAAGGAGATCGTGAGAGATGTTTGATTTCAAAAACAGGGATTTTGACATGCTGCTCCTCGGACTCGTGCTTATAGTGGCGGGAGTCGGGGTGGTGGCCGTATACAACTCAAGCTCTATATACTCGCTTGAAACCTACAACAACTCGATGCGGTTTCTCAAATTCCACGTCATATACCTTCTCATCGGGATAACGGCCATGGTGACATTGATGCACGTGAAGCCGTCTTTTGTAAGAAAACTGGTTTACCCGGGTTATCTGCTCGGACTCGCCTTGCTCGTAGTCGTGCTTTTGCCAGAGATAGGAAAGGAAGTCAGCGGGGGACGAAGGTGGATCTCGGTCTGGGGATTCTCGTTTCAGCCGTCTGAGTTCTGCAAGTACATGCTGGTCATCTACATGGCGCACTTCCTGTTCAAGAAAGAGGACAAGATGGACAGCTTCTGGGTCGGCATTTTTTCTCCCCTGCTTGCCGGCGGCGCCTACGTGGGACTTATACTGGCCGGACCGGACCTCGGAACCTCTTTCCTCGTTCTGGCGATTCTTTTCATAATGCTCTTTGTCGGAGGGGCAAAACTCCGGTACCTGCTCAGCATCGGGATCGGGTCTGTGGGGCTGCTCGTATTGGCTATCATCAACGAGGGTTACAGAATGGAGAGGATAATGTCGTTTCTTGACCCATGGAAAGATCCTCTCGGCTCGGGATACCAGGCCGTTCAGTCGTTTATGGCTTTTGGTCTCGGCGGAATATACGGAAGCGGGCTCGGAAACAGTTCCCAGAAGCTGTTTTTCCTTCCCCAGGCCCACACGGATTTCATCTTTTCGATAATAGGCGAGGAATTCGGATTCATAGGGGTAATAACATTAATCGTGCTTTTCCTCATGATTCTTGCAAGGTGCGTAAGGATATCCATGCGGGCGGAAGATTCTTTCTCAAAATACATGGTATTCGGTTTCACGGCGCTCATAACGCTCCAGGCGGCGCTTAACATGGGAGTTGCGGTCGGCCTCTTCCCCACCACGGGGCTGACGCTGCCCCTTGTAAGCTACGGAGGAAGCTCTCTTGTATCGACGCTTGCGGCGTTCGGAATCATCCTGAGCGTCTCTAGATTCAGTGCTAAGGAAAGATGAGAGTGATAATAGCCGGAGGAGGAACAGGAGGACATGTTTTTCCCGCGATATCAATCGCGGAGGAAATACTTGAAAGAAACAGCGGAAACGAGGTTATGTTCGTGGGCACCGAACAGGGAATCGAAAAAAAGATCCTTCCGGAGAAGGGATACAGAGTCGAATTCATAAAATCAAGGGGAGTTGTAGGGAAAAATTTCTTCCAGAAGGTGATAGCGGTGGTTTCAATACTAGGAGCGATGCTGAGTTCCCTCAGGATACTCAGAGATTTCAGGCCCGATGTAGTTATAGGGGTCGGCGGATACGCATCCGGACCTACACTGCTGTGCGCCTCCATGAGATCCATACCGACCGCCGTTTGCGAGCAGAACTCCATTCCGGGGCTTGCCAACAGAATCCTCTCGAGGTTCGTCGGCAAGATATTCATAACTTTTGAAGAAAGCAAAGAACATCTTCCGGCGGAAAAAACCGTGCTCACCGGAAATCCCATAAGACGCGACCTCGCACGCGGGGCCGCGGAGAAAAAACCCCGCCAAAGCACTCGGCAAAACGTATTCGTACTCGGAGGAAGCCAGGGAGCGCGGAAACTGAACGAAATCGTTCCCCAGTCGCTGGCAAAACTCGGCACCCGGGTAGACGTGACCCATCAGACCGGGGAAGCCCACATAGAAAGCGTGAGGGAAACTTACAGTCAGCTCGGCATTTCGGCCGAAGTGTTCGGGTTTACAGACGACATGTCGGGGATATATGAAAAAACGAATCTCGTGATCTGCAGGGCCGGCTCAGGAACGCTGTCCGAGATAACGGCGTTCGGCATACCGTCAATACTGATTCCGCTCGCCTCCTCCACGCACGGCCATCAACTGAAAAACGCCAGGATTCTGGAGTCAAACGAGGCGGCAACGGTGATCGAGGAAAAGGAACTTTCGGTCGAAGGTCTTTGCGCGGTTATCGAGGAAACCCTTGAGCAGGGCACCCTCGCCCGCATGGCGGAAAACTCGAAAAAATTCGCGCGGCCACACGCCGCCCGGGAGATTGTAAACGAAATCGAGCATATAATCGGGTAATCGAATGTACGGGAAGATAAAGAAAGTCCATTTCATCGGCATAGGCGGCATAGGAATGAGCGGCATAGCCGAAGTGCTGATCAACATGGGTCTTGAGGTAAGCGGTTCCGACCTCGCGGAAACCCAGATAACCCGATGTCTGGCCTCTCTGGGAGCCGTCGTTCACACGGGTCACAGCTCGGAGAACATCAAGGGAAGCGAGGTGGTCGTATACTCATCGGCCATCAGGAACGACAACCCCGAGATGATCGCCGCCACCGCGGCCAGGGTCCCCCTCATACCCAGAGCGGAAATGCTCGCAGAACTGATGAGACTCAAGTTCGGCATCGCAGTCGCCGGAAGCCACGGAAAAACCACCACGTCCTCCATGATAGCGTCGGTGCTTTCCAGTTGTGGTGCCGATCCAACCATAGTGGTAGGAGGAAAACTGCGGACCATAGACTCAAACGCCCACCTTGGAACCGGCCGGTTCATGGTAGTGGAAGCCGACGAGAGCGACGGATCATTCGAAAAACTCTCTCCCGTCGTCACGGTGCTCACAAATATCGACAAGGAGCACCTTGATTACTACGGAGATATGAAGGCCCTCGAGCTTGCCTTCTCCAACTTCCTGCACAAAATTCCCTTCTACGGACTCGCGGTAACATGCGCCGACTGTCCGAGGACCGCAGAGATAAGCAGGAAATTCAACAAAAAAATACTGACTTACGGAATAAACAGCCCCGCAGACCTAATGGCCGAGAACATACGCTTTTCCAAGCTGCGGACGTCGTTTGAAGTGATATACGGAGGCTACCTACTCGGAGAGGTGGATCTCAGCACCCTGGGAGCCCATAACGCCCTGAATTCCCTGGCCGCGATAGCCGTGGGGATGGAGTTCGGATTCAGTTTCGAGAAGATAAAGGAGGGTCTTGCGGCCTTTGAGGGCACGGAAAGAAGACTGCAGTTGAAAAGTGAGAAAAAAGGCGTAAGAATTATAGATGATTACGGGCATCACCCGAGCGAGCTGGAAGTCACTATAGAAGCTCTTAAGGCAGCGTTTTCCCAAGAACCGATTCTTCTCTTCCAGCCCCACAGATTTTCTAGGACAAAGCTTCTTTACAACGATTTCGTCAGGGTTTTAGGAAAAATAAAACGCCTATACGTTCTTGACATATATCCCGCCGGGGAAAAACCGGTAAAGGGAATAACTTCAGAAAAACTGGTCGAAGACATAAAGAAGGCGGGCAACGCGGACGCACATCACGTGGATGACCCCGACGCTTTCGTGGACCGCATGGCAAATGAACTCAAAAAAGGGGATATCCTGCTTACCTCGGGCGCCGGAAACGTCTGGAAGTACGGGGACAGGATCGCGGAGCGGATCGTATGAACAGCTCAACTCAAGACAGCAACCTTGAAATACTGGACAACTACCCGATGAGGAAATACCTGTACATAAAAGTCGGGGGGGAGGCAAAGCGCCTCGTGTATCCACAGAACATGAGAAGTTTCCTTGAACTGCTCAGGCACTGCCACGAGTCAGGGGAAAAAGTCACCGTGCTCGGAGCCGGTTCCAACACCATAATAACCGAACAGGGAATAGACGGCGTAGTCATAAGCACCAGGAAGCTAAAGGAAGTACGCATAGACGGAACGCGCGTTGAAGCCGAATGCGGCGCAATGCTCTCATCCATAATGAACAGATCGATCCGCCTCGGACTCACGGGGTTTGAGTTCGCCGCCGGCATACCTGGAACGGTGGGAGGAAGCATATACATGAACGCCGGCGCAAACGGGGGAGAGATAAAGGACGCGGTGAAAAAAGTTTACGTATGGCACGAGGGCGAGGAAAAGGAGCTCTCAAGAGAAGAGATAAACTTCGAGTACAGGAAAAGCAACCTGCCCGAGGGCGCCATAGTCACGAAAGCCGTGTTCGAACTGCGCGAAGGAGACAGGAAGAAAAGCGAGGAGAACGTGAGACAGTACCTCGCTTACAGAAACAGAACCCAGCCCGTAAAAATGGCCAACACGGGTTCGGTCTTCAAGAACCCTCCCACGGTCAGTGCTGGAGAACTGCTCGAGGGGCTGGGATTCAAGGGGCTTTGCGTCGGCGGAGCCAAGTTCTCGGAAATCCACGCGAATTTCATCGTGAACTTCAACAGGGCAAAAGCCGACGATATCATCGCGCTCATCGAAGAAGCGAGGGAAGCCGCCTTGAAAAAACGGAACATAACTCTTGAGCCCGAAGTCGAAATAATGGGCAAGGAAGCGAAATCCACATGAACGTGCTGACAAAGGGAATATCGGCGGTCTTTTTCCTCTCGATCTGCGGAATTGCTCTTTTCGCGATCGAGCCGTCGAAGCATCTAACCGTGAAAGAGGTTGTTATCACGGGAAACAACAAAGTAAGTTCCTCGGAAATCATAAAACGCTCCGGAATAAGAGCCGGTTCAACATCCATGCTGTTTACAGCTTCGAAAGCAAAGCAGGAAATCCTTGAGAATCCATGGGTAAATGAAGTGCTGGTGAAGAAGTTTCTTCACGGAAAAATAAAAATTGAGATCCACGAAAACGAACCCTTCTGCATAGTGGCTCAAGAGGGGGCTGAACCATACTACATAGACGTAAAGGCAAGGAAGCTGGGCGCAGCGGAACCGTCGCAAGGTCTTGATTTCCCGGTGATCTCGAGCAAGCAGGAAGTCAGTCCGGGTCTCATGCTCCAGGCAATCGAGATTCTCAACCTCTCCAAATCCAGTTCGACCCTTGGATGGTCGGAAGTTTCTGAGATAGTCGTGGAGGAGAGCTTCGGCATCAAGCTCCTAACCCTTGACCGCAGATTTGTAACCTTCGGGAAAAACAACATGAAAAACAAGTGGCGCAAGGTTGAGAGGATAATAGTTCACTCGCGCAAGAACAATCTGGTGGAAAAAGACATAGACATAAGTTCAGGCGACGTAGGCGTAATAGGCTACGACTCCTAACATCACGAAATGGCACAGAGAAAAAACAATTCGCTACCGGTAGTTGGTATCGACATAGGAACGACGAAAGTTTCCGTAGTGGTTGGGGAGTCCGACCTAAATGGCGAGATCGAGATAATCGGCGTTGGCAACCATCCTTCCCACGGACTTAAAAGAGGGGTAGTGGTCAACATAGAAAAAACCGTGGACTCCATACAGAACGCGGTCGAGAAAGCCGAACGCATGTCCGGACATGTGATAAAAGAGGTCACAGCAGGAATAGCCGGCGGGCATATAAAGGGAATGAACGGACACGGAATGGTCACCCTGCGGGAAAAGGAAGTAACTGCCAAGGATATCGAGAGAGTTATAGAATCGGCAAACGCCCTCCTGATTCCGGCGGAAAGGGAAATTATTCATGCCATTCCCCAGGATTACACAGTTGACAGGGAAAGCGGCATAAACGATCCGGTCGGAATCCACGGTTTAAAACTTGAGGCAGACGTCCACATAGTCACTGGGGACGTGACCGCGGCTCGGAACATCGTAAAATGCATAGAGATGTCGGGGATGACTTCGGTTGACATGGTAATTGAGCAGATAGCTTCAAGTGAGGCAGTCCTTACGCATGACGAGAGGGAAATCGGGGTAGCGATGATAGATTTCGGAGGAGGCACCTGCGATATAGCGGTGTTTATGAACGGAAGCATTAAATATACCGAAAGCATCACCCTCGGGGGAGATCATCTCGACAGGGATATCGCTTTTGGACTCTCCGTACCGCTCCCTGAGGCAAGAAGGCTCAAGGAAAATCACGGCGTGGCCACCCCCAAGTCGAATGAAATGATAGGCGACGACAGGATAGAGGTAGAAAGCGCTTCGGGACACGAGCCCAAGCGTATTCTGAAAAAAGACCTCACAACGATAATCCAATTGAGAATGGAGGAAATCTTTACTCTGATAAAAGAAGAGTTCTTAAAGCAGGGATTCATCGGCATGCTTCCGGCCGGGGTTGTGCTCACGGGAGGAAGCAGCAAAATGCAGGAGATGGCGACTCTTGCCGAGCGGGTACTCGACATGCCGGTTCGCATCGGCATACCCCGCGACGTAAACGGTCTCACAGACGTTATCACCGACCCCATATACTCAACCGGAGTGGGGCTGGTCAAATACGCAAGTCTGAATAAAGAACCCGGCGTTCCGACAGGGGTGCTGACGCAGAAAAATGTTATTACGAGAATGAAAGGATGGTTTAACGAATTTTTTTAAGGAAAAATCCAACCGGAGGGTAAACATATGGCAAGTTTTAGGATTGAAAATGTTGATGATGGCTTCGGAAGAGCCAGAATCAAGGTTGTAGGAACAGGTGGGGCTGGCGGAAACGCCGTCAACACCATGATAAGCAGAGGACTTAAAGAAGTGGAGTTCGTCGCCGTAAACACGGATTTCCAGGATCTAGGAAAATCGCTGGCGCCGACGCAACTCCAGATAGGAGAGAGTATATCGAGGGGTCTCGGTTCCGGGGGGAATCCCCAGATTGCAAAGGAAGCCGCTCTTGAAGACCAAGAGAAGATAGCAGAGGCTCTCGGTGAGGCCGACATGGTTTTCATAACCGCAGGAATGGGAGGCGGAACCGGTACCGGCGTTTCTCCCGTAATCGCCCAAGTATGCAAGGAGAAGGATATTCTCACCGTGGCTATAGTCACAAGACCCTTTGAATTCGAGGGGATTGCAAGAAAGGAAACCGCCGATTACGGAATCGAAGAGCTAGATAAGCATGTCGACACGCTGATTGTGATTCCTAACGACAAACTTGCGGCCATACACAAGGTCAGCATCCTTGACGCTTTTCGTCAGGCGGACGAAGTTCTTTACCAGGCGGTAAAGGGAATTTCCGACATAGTTACGGGAACTGGATACATCAATGTCGATTTTGCCGATGTGAAAAGCGTAATGGCAAACCACGGAGGCAAAGCCCTTATGAGTTCCGGGTTCGCACAGGGTCCGAACCGCGCGACTCAGGCAGCGCAGATGGCCATAACAAGCCCTCTTCTCGAGGATGTGTCCATTGCCGGAGCCAAGGGAATATTGATGAACGTGACGGCTTCGGAGGACTTCGGAATTGAGGAACTGAACGAAGCGTGCAATCACGTGAGGGAAAGGGCAAACGGTGATATCAACCTGATTTTCGGTCTGGTCTTCGATGAAAAGGCCAAGGATTTCGTAAAAATCACCGTGGTTGCAACCGGGATAGAAAATTACATCGATAAAAGGGTGACCGATATAATTTCGGAACAGCCGTACAGCCCCGACATAGAGGAAGACCTCGACATACCAACTTTCGTCAGAAGAAAAGAAAGAATCGCCCGCTAAGAAAACGCCGGACGGTTTCAGACAACCTCGGATCTGCCTTCTTTAAGGAATGGCAGATCCACCCTCGGGGTATCGATCCAGAGCCCCTCAATGTCGTAGAATTCCCGGACGGGCCGGTGGAATACGTGGAGAACCACGTCCACGAGGTCAAGCAGCACCCATCGGCCTTCGGAGACACCTTCAGTACCGAATATCTTTACTCCGTGTTTCTTAAGTTCCCGCTCAACGCTCTCCACTATAGTCCGCACTCCCCTGTCGGAGTTCGCGCTGCACACAACGAAATAATCCGCCACGTCGCTTTTTTCCGTAATTTCCAGAATCACGGGATCCTCCGCCTTCTTCTCCCAAGCGGCACGGGCGACAAACAAGGCTTTCTCCCTGGGCTCTATGGTTTTTCCTCCAGCTGGTAAAGGCCGTTTTCCGCTATATATCCCTCCACCTCACGCGGAACCAGATACCTGAGCGAATTTCCACGGCTTGCAAGCTCCCTGACCTCCGTGGAAGAAACTCTTACACCGGCTATATCTACGAAAAACAACTCATTTGAGCTTTTATGAGCAAAAACTTCCATACCCCTGTCACTATAAGAATATCGAAAGTCATTTTCCAGGGCAAGAGGAATCGGGCTGGCGGAATCAGTAAAATCGTAACCGGGGCGGCGAAGAACAACGAAGTTTGAGTAGTTAAAAAGCTCCGCAAAATCTTTCCACATCTCTATTTCCGCAAAAAGTTCGCAACCCATTATGAAGTAATATCCGTTTTCCGGATCGCTTTGCTTGAGCGCCTTGAGCGTATCGATAGTGTAGGAAGGAGGTTCCCTGTGGAGTTCCATGTCGGAAACCTTGAATCGGGGATTGCGTTTTGCCGAAAGGTTAAGCATATTGAGCCTGTGAGAGGGGGCAGCCATGGTTTCTGAGTTCTTATGGGGAGAGACAAGAGCCGGAATGAAAACCACCTCGTCTAGGGACAGCCTCTCACTTATCTCCTCGGCAGCCCTCAGGTGACCTGCGTGCACGGGATCGAACGAGCCGCCCATCAGACCTATCTTCATATATAACCCTCTATCATCACTTCATCGCCGAACCTTCTGACCTTAATATTCTTGATATTGATAGCATCTTCAATCGATTGCTTTCCAAGATTGCCGACCATGCTCACCCCATCGCCTCCGATAATCTTGGGCGCGTAAAAGAAGACCACCTTGTCAACCAAGCCTTCGCGGAGAAAACAGGCCCCTACCCTGCTTCCCCCTTCAACCAAAACTCCGCACATTCCCTCGGCACCAAGTTCACGAAGAAGGTCTGCGGCGGGTACTCGCCCCGTGGCGTCGGATTCCAACCTCAGTATCTCGGCGCCGAGTTCGCGGAACCTTTTTTCCTCAAGCTTCCCCGGTCTCTTCGTGGTAGCTATTATCGAGCGGGAATGAGTTCTTAGGACCTTCGCTTCGGGTGGAATACGAAGTTTTGAATCCATAATCACCGGAACCGGCTGCCGGACAGTTCCCCCGACCAGGCGAACGTCAAGTCCCGGGTCGTCCTCAAGCACCGTGTTTATCCCGACAATCACTGCATCCGCTTTTTTTCTCAGACGATGGGCCATTTTCCTTTGCCTTACGCTTCCTATCCACTTGGAATCGCCTGTCGCGGAAGCTATCTTGCCATCAACGGTGGAAGCACATTTTAAGATGACGAAAGGAAGCCCCGAGATGATGTGCTTGTTGAAAAACTCGTTTATTTCCGTGCATTCCCTCTCAAGGACCCCCGTTCTCACCGCTATCCCGTTTTCGCGAAGCTTGGCCACCCCTTTTCCGCTTACTTTGGGATTAGGGTCAATAGCTCCCACGACAACATCGGATATGCCCGAGGCTGCTATGGCGTCGGTACACGGAGGAGTGCGCTTTCCCGTATGGCAGCAGGGTTCAAGCGTCACGTAAAGCGTGGCGCCCTTAAGAGAAATTCCTTTTTTGGCGGCATCTAAGAACGCTTCTATTTCCGCATGTGGAGACCCGGCTTTTTTATGGTAGCCGCGGCCCACAATCTGTCCCCCGAGTACGCAGACGGCACCAACCATGGGATTGGGGCTGGTGCACCCTTCTCCTCTGAGGGCAAGCCTCAGGGCTTCTTTCATAAACTCCCTGTCATCTCGAGCGGGCATAAAAAAACCTAGTGCAAGGCCTCCTTGTCCGATGTGAAAAGCGCTTTTGTGAACTGTTCGGCGTCAAATTCGCGCAGGTCCCCTAGACCTTCCCCAACGCCTATGTACTTCACCGGGAGACCAAGCTGTTCCGCTATCGCCACTATTATCCCCCCCTTGGCGGTCCCGTCGAGCTTGGTAAGCACTATACCGGTCACCCCGATGGCTTCGCCAAAAACCCTGGCCTGCTCCACGGCATTCTGCCCGGTAGTGGCGTCAACGACAAGGAGAGTTTCATGGGGGGCTCCCTCGAGTTCACGGGCGACCACTTTCCTCAGCTTCTTGAGTTCGTCCATAAGTCCTGTTTTCGTGTGAACCCGCCCGGCGGTATCTATCACGAGCAGGTCAATGTCTCTTGAGACCGACGCCTTTACCGCGTCGTAAGCCACTGCGGATGGGTCCGCCCCGGTCTGGCCGCGAAGAAAATCGCTTCCCACCCGTTCGGCCCACACCCCGAGCTGCTCAACCGCGGCCGCCCTGAACGTATCGGCGGCGGCCACCATTACCTTCTTTCCTTCCCGTGTGAACCTGTTGGCGATTTTTCCTATTGAAGTAGTTTTTCCGACGCCGTTAACTCCCGCCACCATGAAAACCGTCGGCTTGGCGGAAAGATCAGTCACCGGGCTCTCGACTTCCCTCAGGATATCGAGAATCTCCTTTTCAAGAAGGGTTTTTATTTTCTCCATGTCTCCGCTTCCCCCAGCCCCAACCGCGGACGAGACTTTCTCTCGCAGTTTCGCGGTGGTCGCAACTCCCATATCCGACATTATGAGTATCTCCTCGAACTCATCCCAAGCCGCATCATCAATCCTCCCGGATGAGAAAACGTACTCAAGATTCTGCAGAATCCCCCTGCGGGTCTTTGAAAGTCCGAGGCTCAGTCTCGAGAAGAAATCCCCCTCCGTATCATCTTCTTCCTCTTCCGCAGTGATTTCCTCCTCCGGCTCTTGGGCAACCTTTTCTTCTTCCGGCTCCTCTTCGGTTCTCAGTTCTTCAGGTTCAGCTTCCGTTTCTTCAGGGAGAGCGGGCTCTTCGGGAACCTCTATCGGTTCAGGCGCAGGTTCGGCAACCTGGACGGGCGCGACTTCCGGGGCGGAGGGTTCGGGCGGCGGCTCCACCCCTTCAGGCTCAGCGGAAACGGCCTCGGGCTGCTCCTTCGCCACGGTCTCCGGCGGAACTTCTTTTTTCCTGAAGAGAAAATAAACCGCGGCAAATACGATGACTGCCACCACGATCGGGATAGCGATCTCCGGATCGATATGGGTTTCAAGTGCCGATAAAAGCTCAGTAATCTCTTTCATGTGGCCTGTGCGGTTGAAAACAGTTTTTTGCCGATAAAAAACGGTCCCAGGCTTTCAAGGTACCTTGAAGTCTGCTGCGTCTTTCTCATCCTCTCCACAAGCGCGGAGAGCGGATAGAGATCTCCGCCCAGAATCCCTATCACGAAATCATTGTCGTTCTTGTCAAAACCGTGACTCGCAAGACGGATGTCCTTTGCGTATCCCGCGTCCCCGAACTGAAACCCCACCTTGCCGTGTTCCCCAAGAACAGCTCTTTGCTCCTCGTGAGTGAGGGTTTCAAAGGCCTTCGCCCTCCTGAGCGGGTACCATATGGCCCAGACAAGCTTCGGGTCAAAGATTTTCTGCTTCGGGCCCGAAATCAGCGTTCTCTCAAGATCTTTCTCATAACCGAGCGCGTAAGTCCTTCCGAGCATCGTGTGCTCAGGCTTCGGCTCAAGTACGGCAAAAGAGGAGTCGGAGAGAAATTGCCTGAGTTCCGTAACGAAAAATTCGGGGTCCTCGCTCATGGTCAAAAGGCCCGCGCCTTTGTAATCATTTATGTCCGAATAAAGAACGGCCGTTAAAGAGGAGTTCTCAAGATCGCGAACCAAAAGGGATTCACCCGCCGGATCGATACCCCCGAAACCCAGAAACTGCACGAAAAGCCTCCTGTCAAGAGACTCGCCTCCTCTTCCTTTCTCGCTTAAGTCAAGCGGGTTGTCTTCGGGTTTGCTCATGTTTCATCACCAGACTCAGGGGTTAATTATCTATGATTTAAAGGCCTAACTCAATGCGATAAATCTCTATCAAGCCGCTGTGGTATAGTATTACAGAGAAGAGAGGACGGGGGTAATGCCGAATAAACCCAGTTTTTCTGATTTAGCCTACAAAAACAAAAAGAAAGTAACCCGTAAACAGCGGTTCCTTGAAAAAATGGACGAGATCTTGCCGTGGGAACCACTGCTTGAACCTATACTAAGCAAATATCCGAAGTCGCGCAAGGGACGCCGACCTATTCCGGCCAGGGTTATGCTGCGAATTTATCTGATGCAGCAATGGTACGGCCTGTCGGACCCGGCAATGGAAGAAAGCCTTTATGATATTGAGTCCATGCGCCGTTTTGCCGGCGTGTCAATCCAGAGGATTCCGGACGAAACCACTATCTGCAAGTTCCGCCACTTTTTGCTGAGACATCAAATGGCCGAAGAACTGCTCCGTCTCACCGGGGAGTGCTTATCAGAACGCGGTTTAACGGTGAGCAAAGGCAGGATTGCCGAACCCAGAGTACGCAGAGTCAAGCAAAAAACCGGCGCGGGCAAGAGTACGCGACGATAGAAAAAGGGCAGATCTCCGCCCTTCCCCTTCCAAGCAGATACATCTCGAAATCAACAAGCCGATTGTAAAGCGAGACACAAGCTTTTACTTCCAGAAATTCCACTTCTTAATATCCGAGGATTATCTTCAGGAAAAGATGCCCAAGTAAAAGCAAAGGAAGTTTATGTGGAAGTGTCGCGGTTTCTCTTGACCGGTACAGGCACCAGATGGTCTTACTGGTGCATCATGTTAAGAAAGTCCGTGTTGCTTTTAGTGTCCCGGAGCTTGTCAAGCAGAAATTCCATCGCTTCGGTGGTGTTCATCGGGTTGAGTATTTTCCGAAGAAGCCATATGCGGTTAAGCTCGGACTCCGCGATAAGAAGCTCTTCCTTCCTGGTTCCCGACCTCTGGAGATCTATGGCGGGGAACACCCTTCTCTCCGCAAGGCGGCGGTCAAGGTACACTTCCATGTTTCCCGTTCCCTTGAACTCCTCGAAGATAACCTCGTCCATGCGGCTTCCGGTATCTATAAGGGCGGTAGCTATTATGGTAAGGCTTCCTCCCTCCTCGGTGTTTCTCGCCGCTCCGAAGAATCTCTTGGGACGCTGAAGAGCGTTTGCCTCTATTCCTCCGGAGAGCACTTTCCCGCTTGCGGGAGTCACCGTGTTGCTCGCCCTTGCAAGTCTGGTAAGGCTGTCCAGCAAGATAACGACGTCCTTTCCGTGCTCGACATATCTTTTAGCCTTCTCGATCACCATGTCGGCGACCTGTATGTGCCTTTGCGCCGGTTCGTCGAAAGTCGAACTCACGACTTCTCCCTTGACCGACCTCTGCATGTCGGTGACCTCCTCCGGGCGCTCGTCTATGAGCAGAACGAAAAGCTCGATTTCTGGGTGACTTGCGGTTATCGCATTGGCTATTCTCTGGATTATTATGGTCTTACCGGTGCGGGGAGGAGCCACTATCACTGCTCTCTGCCCCTTCCCCACTGGCACGAAAAGATTCATCACCCTCGAGCAGAACTCGTCTTTTTCATATTCAAGGTCTATTTTCTCTTCCGGGTGAAGGGGAATGAGTCCCTCAAAAGGCGTTCTCTGCCTGCATATCTCGGGAGAGTCGTAGTTTGCCTCCTCTATTTTGAGAAGGGCCAGGTTCTTCTCCCCCTCTCTCGGGAGCCTCACAAGGCCTGTTATCGTATCCCCGGTTTTGAGGCTGAAAGATCTTATCTGTGATTTCGAAACGTATATGTCGTCCGGGCTAGGCAGATAGCTGTATTTGGGAGACCTCAGGAAACCATAACCTTCGGCCAGGATTTCAAGCACCCCTTCGGCTATTATGGAACCATGGCTTTCACTCTGTGCCTTGAGCAGGGAATAGATAAGGTCCTGCTTCGCCATTCTGGCGGTATCTTCAATGCCTGCCTGCCTGCTGAGTTTTATCAGGTCCGAGGGCTTTTTAGCCCTGAGATCGTTCAGGTAAAGCAGCTTGCCGTTTCCGTTTTTCTGCTCCCCTTTTTTCTGGACAGCGTCGGCAGCTTCCGCTTTAGAGACTTTTGCCATACGGTAAAACTCCTTGAACTAAAAGGTATTGTTAAGTTTTTTGGTTCAAAAAATAATCGAAATCTTTTGAAGTGTCAGGAATGCGACAATCTCGCGCGTTAAGAGTTCAAAGTGAAAAATCAGTATAATCGATACAGTTAATAGTATTGCCGCGTAACGGGCTTGTCAATATCTAAAATCAAACTTGCCAGGAGAAAAGTTTGCTCCGCAGAAAACCCCACCGCTTTTCCATGAGAATCCCGCTCCCGCCTGACAAGCGTATTAACACCTAGGATCCTGCGGCTGGAACTGCTTTTAGTAAATACACGAATGAGAAAAAATGTCAAGAGGTTTCGGTCTCAGTGGCACTCCCCGCCCGCAGCGGGGAGTCTTCGAAGCGCTGTGGCAATTTTAGGGGATTTTCGGTTATACTTTATGCAGAAATGCACGGAAACAGAGAAACAACGGGGGTGAGCTAAGATGGCAGGCCATTCCAAATGGGCGAACATAAAACACAGAAAAGCCGCGGTTGACGCCAAGAGGGGAAAGATATTCACCAAGCTTATCAGGGAGCTTACGGTCGCCGCCAAGGAAGGGGGAAGCGATACGGAATCCAACCCGCGTCTTCGCACCGCTGTAGCGACCGCGAAGGGTGCCAACATGCCAAACGACACGATCGAGAGGGCCATAAAACGGGGCACCGGGGACATTGAGGGAGTAGTCTACAACGAAATATTTTACGAAGGATACGGACCCGGCGGAAGCGCCGTATACGTAAAAACCCTTACTGACAACAGAAACAGGACCGTATCCGAAATAAGAAGGATATTCACCAAACACGGCGGAGGGCTCGGGGAGAACGGCTGCGTCGCGTGGATGTTCGATCTTAAGGGAAGAATCGCGTTTGCCGGAGACTCGGTCGATGAGGATGCGCTTTTCGACCTGGTGATAGACGCGGGAGCCGACGACGTGCGTACCGAGGACAGCGAGATAGTGGTGATAACCCCGACGGACAGCTATGAAGTTGTAAAGAGGGCGGTCTCCGACGCCGGAATTCAGTACGAGTCGGCCGAAGTCACCATGATACCGCAGACAAACGTTAGAATCGAGGGCCGGGAAGCCGAGCACATGATAAGGCTGATGGAAGCGCTTGAAGACAGCGACGACGTTCAGAACGTGTACGCCAACTTCGATATAGACGAGCAGTTACTCGAGGCAATTGGATAAAAACTCCGACACCAGGGTCATGGGAATCGACCCCGGATCAAGGTCCTGCGGCTACGGAATCGTGGACGGCGCGGGAAACCGGTTAAGCTACGTAACCAGTGGAACAATCACTCCCAGACCGGGAAATTCCGCTTCCGAAAGACTGAACGATATCTATGTCGGGATCCTGAGTGTAATCGACGATTACTCTCCCTCGGTCGTATCGGTCGAGGAGATGTTTTTCGCCAAAAACGCGAGAAGCGCCATAAAACTCGGCCAGTCGAGGGGAATAGCGATCCTGGCGGCGGCGCAGAGAGGAATCCCGGTAAGCGAGTACGCGCCCACTAGGGTAAAGCTCGCCCTGACCGGCAGAGGAAGAGCGGGAAAGGAGGAGATGCAGAAAATGCTTTCCTACATGCTCGGAGTCAGCGAATTTCAAAGCACGGACGAGTCGGACGCACTCGCGATCGCGATCTGCCACTTAAGTCTTTCAAAATACGGACTGCCGGACGGCACTGTTGGCAGTGCAGGAAGCCGACGCAGGAAAAAGAGATTCACCGTAAATGATCTATCTGCTTAGAGGCGAAATCGCTTGTAAGGAAATCGGAACCGTCGTCATTGACGTAAACGGGGTCGGTTACGGCGTTACCGTTCCGCTTTCGACTTACTATGATCTCGGAGCCGTGGGGGAGAAAGTCGAACTCAAAATACATACAAGCCAGAGGGAGAACAGCATTGAGTTGTTCGGGTTTCTCACTGAAGCGGAAAAAAAACTCTTTGAAAAACTCATCGGCGTTTCCGGAATAGGGCCGAAAGCGGCCACGAACGTGCTTTCGAACATTTCCGTTTCGGAGCTCGTAAGGTCCGTAATAAACGGGGACTTGGCGCAGAAAAAAATCCGTGGGGTCGGCGCCAGGACCGCTACCAAGATAGTA
Organism: Candidatus Dadabacteria bacterium; assembly: GCA_022822065.1. GTDB lineage: Bacteria > Desulfobacterota_D > UBA1144 > Nemesobacterales > Nemesobacteraceae > Nemesobacter. Next base: position 27,630 of record JAJECI010000005.1, on the reverse strand, counting down.
AACGAACTAAAGGACAAGCTTGACGACCTCGCGGCGGACGAAGAGCCCTCGGCATCGAACACCATGCTTAACGACACGATTTCCGCGCTGCTTAACCTGGGCTACACGAAGGCCGAGGTGGAAAAGAAAACCCCCGAGATCAAAAAGATCATCGAGGCCTCAGGTTCCATAGAGGATGTGCTTCGGGATTCTCTCAAGGTGATTAGGAAGTAGATGACACAGGACACGAGAAAAACCGTTTCGCCCGAATACACGGAAACAGACGAGCTTACGGACTTAAATCTCCGTCCCGCTTTTCTTCGGGACTTTATCGGGCAGCCGAGCGTTAAGGAGCAGGTCGCCATATTCATCGGCGCCACCAAGGCAAGAGGCGAGGCCCTCGATCACGTCCTTCTCTCCGGTCCCCCGGGACTTGGAAAAACCACCCTCGCCCACATATTCGCGAATGAACTCGGCGTGGGTCTGCACCTCACCTCGGGGCCTGTCCTCGAAAGAACCGGAGATCTCGCTTCCATGCTTACCAACCTCGACGAAAAGGACGTGCTTTTCGTTGATGAGATACACAGGATAAACAGGGTCGTCGAGGAATATCTCTACTCCGCCATGGAGGATTTCGAAATTGACCTCATGATAGGAGAAGGCCCGACGGCAAGATCGGTGAAAATAAACCTCAACAGGTTCACCCTAATAGGAGCGACGACCAGAACGGGACTTCTCACCTCCCCGTTCCGTTCCCGCTTCGGGGTCGAACTCAGGCTTGACTACTACAGCACGGAAGAGCTCTCAAGCATAGTGAAAAGGTCCTCCGGGATTCTTGGAGTCGAGATAACGGACGAAGGGGCCCGCGAGATGACCTCGAGGGCGAGGGGAACTCCCAGGATAGCCAACAGGCTTCTTAAGAGGGTGAGGGACTACTCCCAGATGAAATCGGACGGACGCATAACCGAGACCGTGGTCAGGGACGCGCTCTCGATGCTTGAGATAGATTCAATGGGCCTTGACAACCTTGACAGGGCGATACTCACCGCCATAATCGAAAAATTCGGAGGGGGTCCCGTAGGAATAGACACCATCTCAGCTGCGGTGAGCGAGGAAAAGGACACGATAGAGAACGTCTACGAACCCTTCCTGATAAGAGAGGGGCTGGTGGAAAAGACCCCCAGGGGAAGAAAGGCTACGAAGCTCGCCTACAGGCATCTGGGACTCAGCCCGAGCGAGGGTCAGCCAAAACTTCTCTGATCCGCGCGAGGATCTGAAAACATTCAGTCAAGGGGGATTTCCCTTATGAATTCATCCCAGTGGTTCCCGGAAATGGAATCTATTATTTTCCTCGGTTCCTTGTAACCCTTCTCGCCTGGAAACAGTTTCCCGTATACCTCGTCCCTCACCTCAAGCCACTTGTCTATCGCCGCGTAGTTTTTGAATTTTACCACGGTCTTGTAGGTCCAAAGCGGCTTTATGGTATGTATTCTCTGTGAATACATCCTGTAATCATCAACGGTGATACCCCTCTTTTTCATCTCCTGCCAGAAAGGAAAAAGACGAGTTCTGTATACCCTGAGAAACTCCTCGCGGTTCTCGGGAGCCACGGTATAGAAACTTTCTTCCACCACGATCGTGTATCTGTTCTCCTCCGCGCGAACCGCCGCGGCAGTCACGAGGAAAAAAATCAGGATAAAAATAGCTGAAAAACAATACTTTCTTGACACCTTGATCCCTCCATTGAGTGCGTTATTCACGGATGTTCATAAACCCCGCCCGGTCTTTCAATTTTACCTGACGGCAAAGTTATGTTTAATTCCGCAAAACGGGTAAAATATTATAAATAGGGTTTCCCATCTGATTTCTATCAGCGGTTATCTTTTCGTTCGGCATTGGGTTATCCGGTCGCGTGCCACCCGCGACATGGCTTGAAAAATTTACCGATGGAACCGGAATTTTCGAATTTCGCCTAAGCGCCCTTTATGAATCTGTTCACGGAAGGAACAAACAACATATTAATGCTGCTTGTAAGCACCGGGCCTGTGGTAAAGGCTGTGCTTCTGCTTTTAGTCTTCATGTCGGTTGTCTCCTGGGCGATCATCTACACGAAATTCCGTCTCCTAAGAAGTTCTTCCAAGAAATCAGCCGCGTTTCTCAACCTTTACCATTCGAACGAAGACATGAGGGCGCTTCTTTCCTTCTCGGAGAAAGTCGGCGGCCCGGTTGCCGAACTGTTCAGAGCGGGCTACGCGGAAGTGGTGAGAACGGAGAAGAAAAGCCGGGGCGAACTCGATCCTAAGGGATCGGGAGACATTTCTTCCCGTTCCGAGTCCGTGGATTTGGTGGAAAGGGCGCTTAACAAGGCGATGACCAAAGAGGCTTCAAAGCTTGAGAGGTCCCTGGTTTTCCTCGCAACCACCGGAAGCTCATCTCCGTTCATAGGGCTGTTCGGAACCGTGTGGGGCATTATGAACTCCTTCATAGGACTCGCGGGAAGCAAAGGGGTTCCCTCGCTTGAGGTCGTGGCTCCAGGGATCGCGGAGGCCCTCATAGCGACCGCCATCGGTCTTGCGGCCGCCATTCCCGCCACAATAGCCTACAACTACTTTGTCAACCGGGTAAGGGCCATGGAGGTGGAAATGGAGCATTTCTGTGCCGGATTTCTCAACACGGCGGAAAGGTATCTAAACAGGTAGCGGGGAATTTCGCCTCATGGCAACGGGAAAATTCAATACCGGATGGCGCAGGTCAGTCCTCTCAGAGATAAACGTCACTCCCTTTGTCGACGTAATGCTGGTTCTTCTGGTTATTTTCATGGTCACCACTCCAATACTTTACCAGGGGATCAGGGTAAACCTTCCGCAGACGGCATCTTCCAAAATCCCGGTCAAAAACCAGAAGCAGATAACCGTGACTGTGACCGGGTCCGGAAACATATTTCTCGAAGATAGAAGCTATCGACTCTCCCAAGTCGCCACTGCTCTTGGCAAACTGATGAAAGCGGAGGGAACCACGCCCGAGAGCGGACGGGTTTTTCTCAGAGCCGATAAATCGGTCAAATACGGATTCGTGGTAAAGGTCATAGACGAGATAAAGAAAACCGGCGTTGAGAAGCTGAGCCTGATCACGGAGTCGAAAAACATAAGGGACAAATAAGCGGACATGTAAAAAGATGGAGGGAGAAAAGAATCAGTTTCGCAAAGGGCTTTTTATTTCTCTGGGTCTTCATCTGTTCATAGTTTGTCTGCTTGCTCTGGGAGTGGGAGGGCACGGGGAAATTTCCCCGGAGAGTTCAATAGAGGTATCCCTTTCGACCCACTCTCCCCGCATCGACAAGAAAAAATCAGCCGTAAAAACCCCCGCCCGCCCGCAAAAGCCGAAAAAAAGCGTAAAGAAGAAGGTCAAGAAAACTCCCCCGAAGCAGGTAAAAACCCCCGAAAAGAAAAAAGAACCTCCGGCCGCACCCGTGGCGAAAAAGCAGAAGCCGCCCAAAGCTCCCCAAACGAAAACGAAACCCCCCAAGAAGCCAGAAAAACCAAAAGCGCCTCGAAAGGAGACAACTGCCGAAAAAACCCCGCAGAAAACAGAAGCTAAAACACGAAAGGAGGAAGACTCTCTGGAATCGGGGAAAAAAGAAGTGATCAGGAACATCAAAAAAGAGTCCGTTTTAAGCAGCATCAAGAAAAGCGCCGCGCAGGCGTCTGTCGAACCGGCTCCCAAAGAATCCGGCTCGGGGGTCATCTCGCTTGTGCTTGACGTCTATTACAAAACGATATCAAAACGGATACAGAGAAGCCTGGTACTGCCACTTAACATAGATTCCGGTATCCTTCTCGCGGCTCAGGTAAATTTTTACATGAAAGAAACCGGCGAGGTGTACGATGTGGGAATAGAAAGAAGCTCCGGAAACCTGAAGTTCGATTCTTACTGCATAAAGGCCGTAAACGACGCTTCGCCGCTTCCCCCTCCGCCAAATGAGCTGAGAGGCAGGATAAAGTCGGAATTCTTTGTCATCTCCTGTGAAAGCAAAAAGTGATTCGCATGCGGCTGATACTCGTAAGACACGGAAAAACGGACTGGAACGAAACCGGAAGATGCCAGGGAATAAGCGACGTTCCGCTTAATCACGCCGGAGAGGAGCAGGCGGAGAAAGTGGCTTTTTCCCTTAAGAACGAGAGTATCGACCGCATATACTCAAGTGACCTTGTAAGGGCGAAGACGACGGCTGAGAAAATCGCCGCGTACCACTCCATTGAGGTTAATATCAGGGATGATCTCCGGGAAATGGATCAGGGAATTTTCGAAGGGCTTGATTTCTCCTACATACAGGAGAAATATTCTGACGTGCTTGAGCACTGGCGCAAAGACCCGGAAACCCTGCAGCTACCAGGCGGAGAATCATTAAAAGGGGTTCAGCAGAGGGCTCTTGACGCCATAGCGGATATCAGAAGCCGTTTCGGGTCGCAAAGCATAGTGGTCGTAAGCCATAATATGGTTATAGGCACACTGTTTTGCAGTTTCACCGGAAGTTCCCTTAAGAAGCTGCGTGATTACATAGTGGACGAAGCCTCAAAAAGCGTCGTTGAAATATATGACGACAGGTTCGTTATAATATCCTTTAACGATATCGATCACCTGAGCCCTCCCGTCGAGTAAGTCAGGACGAAAAAACTCATGAAAGACGAAATACTGAAAATCATAAAAGAGTCCGTGGATTCGCTCGCGTTACCCGGAAGCCCGACGGGAAACGAGACAGAGTTCGAGGTATCGGTACCTAAAAAAAAGGAATTCGGAGATTTCTCCACGAATGCGGCGCTCGTTATAGGAAGCATGACGGGCGAAAATCCCCGTGAAGTCGCGCAAAAAATAGTCGGGGGCATAGAGCAGCGCCGGCACGGTTTCATAGAAAGGCTCGATATCGCGGGACCGGGATTCATAAATTTCTTCGTCAACGAAACCCTGTTCGAATCGGAGCTTCGGGAAATTATCCGTCTCGGCGAAAAATACGGAGCTTCCCGCGAGGGTTCCGGACAGAAGATCATAGTCGAATTCGTAAGCGCCAATCCTACGGGCTACCTTCATTTCGGCCACGCAAGAAACGCCGTTGTCGGAGACTCGGTGTGCAGAATACTTTCCTTTTGCGGATACGAGGTGACCAGAGAATTCTACATAAATGACGCGGGCAGGCAGATGGATATGCTCGGCGAGTCTGTATACTCGGCTCTCGCACAGTCCTACGGAGTCACAAGAGAACTTCCGGAAGACGGCTATCGCGGCAAGTACATCTCAGAACTCGCCGGGGAAATAAAAAAATCGGAAGAATGTCCTCAAGTGCCCGGGGACGAACCGTCAGCTATCGAGTTCTGCAGGGAGTTTGCCTACTCAAGGCTTCTCGAGGAAATAAAAACTGATCTTCTGGACCTGAGGGTGAATTTTGACAACTGGTACAGCGAAAGAATCGAAATACACGGCCGCGGTTCTGAAGAGGGAAAACTGGGCAAGACTCTTGCCAAACTCGAGGATCTCGGGGCAGTTGAGAGAAAGGAGCAGGCGCTCTGGTTCAAAGCTTCCCTGCACGGGGACGACAAGGACTGGGTAATAATAAAAAAAGACGGTGCTCCGACTTACTTTCTATCCGACATAGCTTACCACGTGGATAAATATTCAAGAGGATTCTCCAGGCTAATAAACGTCTGGGGAGCCGATCACCACAGCCACGTATCGCGTCTTAAGTCCTCCATCAAGGCTCTCGGCCTGGATGAATCTTCCCTGCGCGTGCTCCTTATGCAGTTCGTGAGGCTCGTAAGAGACGGCGTGGAAGTCCCGATGTCGAAAAGAACGGGAGATTTCGTCACGCTCCGCGAAGTGCTTCGCGAAGTCGGGTGTGACGCCACGAGATTCTTTCTGCTGATGAGAAGTTCCGACAGCCACCTTGATTTCGACCTCTCACTGGCGAAAAAGGAATCCAGCGAAAATCCCGTTTACTACGTTCAGTACGCAAACGCCAGAATTTCAAGTCTGATAAGGAACTCCGAGGAAGCGGGAGTGAGCGCCTCGGAGGAGCATCTCAATCTCCTTTCAGATGATGAAGAACGAAGCATAATGAAAACACTTCTCAGGTTTCCCGAGATAGTCAGTTCGGCTGCCGAGTCGCTTTCCCCGCACAAAGTGGTTTATTATCTTCAGGAATTGGCGGCCGAGTTCCATTTCTATTACAATAAGACCAGAATTCTGGACTCGGAGAACGCCGGCATGGCCTCCGCAAGGCTCTACCTGGCACGCTGCGTACAGGTGGTGATAGAAAACGGCCTCGGTCTCCTCGGAATAAACGCCCCCAGAAGCATGTAGAAATGGCTGAAGAAGAAAAAAAAGAAAAAAATCCCCGGCCGCTGCGGCTTTCTCTGGTTTTTCTCGTGGTTTTCACAATGGTGTTTTCCCTGGGAGTCGTGGTGGGGAAAAAATTCATCCCCGTGGACGAGCCTGTCGTGGCGGAGAAATCCCCCGGACTGCTGGAAAAACTGTTTTCTTTTGTCTCACTAGAGAAAACCCCAGGCGGTGAAGCGGAAGAACCGGCCCTCACTCCGGATGGAAAAGACCCATCCGCCCGTGACAAGTACCTGTCGGCGATGATCAATCCAGACCATAAATACACCATTCAGGTCAGCTCTTTTCTGAGCAAGAAAGTCGCCAACAGAACCGTGAGATTCTACAAGGACAGGGGATATCCCGCCTTTATAAGGGAGTACTCGCCTTCTGAGATCACCACTTTCTACAGAGTGAGGATAGGAACCTTTGAATCCAAGGAGCAGGCGCGCGAATACGGAAACGAAATGAAGGAAAAAGAAAGGGATTTCAAGTTCTACGTAACCGTTAACGACTGAAGGACATAGGACAACTGTATGTCGCCTATCCGCAATAGACTACAGAGGAAGTTACAGGGTATTATTTTTTTATGGAAAACGAATGGTCAAAAACTAACTCCGAGGAAGCTGACGAGAGGTCTAAAACCGGGAGAAAACCGGACTCTACCAAGCTTCTCTCAGGCGGGATCAAGTCCTGGTGGGTTTTTCTCATGAGACCCATAGAGGACTTTCTTATAGAAAGGAAGTTTCGCCCCAATGTACTCACCATTACCACCCTGGTGGTTTCCGCGCTTGCGGGGTGGTTTTTCCATCTGGGCATGATCTTCATAGCAGGAGTTCTGCTGCTGGCCGGCTCGACTTTTGACATTTTCGATGGAAGGGTGGCGCGAGCCCAGGGTCTTAATTCACCTAGGGGAGCTTTTTTTGACTCTTGCGTGGACAGGTATTCAGAGGTTCTTATCTACCTGGGTCTTCTGAGCTTTTTCAGAGACACTTTTTTCGTTTATATCATCTTCCTCATAGTCAGCTGTTCCATGATGGTCAGCTACACAAAAGCCAGAGCCGAGGGGCTTGGAATCGACTGCGAGGTGGGAATAATGCAGAGAGCCGAGAGGATAGTGTACTTGGGCGTTCTCTCGGCGTTTAACTTCCTTGGCAACATAGTTACCTTTCTTATGGGGCTTGGAAACAGGGATTACCTTCTGAAGCTTTCAGTCATCATCCTCTTCGTCTTTTCCTTCTACACCTCAATACAGAGAATGGTTCACGTAATGAACAAGATAGAGGAAACCGGAAACGGCGGGACTGACGGAACTGCAAAAGCCGCGGACTAGGAGGTTCTCTCCCTTATTCTGCTGGCTTTCTTTGAAAGGCCTCTCAGGTAGTAAAGCTTGGCTCTTCTAACGCGGCCCTTTCTTTTTACTTCTATTTTCCCTATAAGGGGGGAATGCAGGGGAAAGATTCTCTCGACGCCTATGCCGTAGGAAACCTTTCTTACCGTGAAAGTTTCCCTGAAGCCCGAACCTTTTCTGGCTATCACGGTGCCTTCAAAGACCTGAATCCTTCTCCTTTCACCTTCCTTGATGTTGTAGTGGACCGATACCGTGTCCCCGGCTCGAAACTCCGGCAGGTCCGTTCTCAGGTGCTTTTTTTCAATGTCTGCTATGATTCCCATCTTCTCGATCTTCCTTTTTGCGGGATGTTGAATATACAGAACCTCATGGGGATTGTCAAAATATTAAAAGGGCTTTTTTCGGTCGCCCGAGGAGGCTCCCCGAAACGTCCGTCCCAGCCGGTTTCAGCGAATCAGGCTCCGCAGGAAAGCAGCCTGTCAAGCACTATGGCTGCCGCACCTCTCACCGAAAGATGGTTGAATTCACTGTAGCCGCTTATGGGTTTCAGCACATAGTCGGCCGCTTTCATCGTCTCAAGTGTGAGTCCCCACCCCGTACCGAAAAGAATCAGAAAAGGCTCCGTGTTTTCGAATATTTTCTCCCGAAGCGCCCGGTAGCCAGTCATGTCGTCTGAAAAGCGGCCGTCGGTAACCACTATTTTCGGTTTTTTCCCTTCAATTTCCTCTATCTGCCCGACAGCCTCCTCAATAGTGCTCATTATGCTTATGATGCCGAAGGCCTTGCTTTTGGTCTCGTTAAAATTCCTTCCCTCTCCCTCGATCCAGTGATCAACGAGTCTGCCCGCAAGACGGCGCTGCTCTTCGACAGGGTTTATCAGATAGAATTTCTTGACTCCGTATGTAGTGGCATCCCTCGATATGTCGTGCGCATCTATGCTCTTAAAGGCAGTCGGGACAACTTCGAGACGGCTGTTATACGCCGGATAATGCACAAGGGCTATGTAAACCCTGAAATCGGGGGGATCCTCGGCCTTAAGTTCCTTTAGGAAAGCGTCTTCTTCTTCGGAGAGCTGCGCGTCGTCAAGGAAAGCGGGATTGTGGGCGAAAGTACTTTTTATGCTCTCCCGCCTTCTCCATTTCCTTATTTTTTCGTGATCTCCTGAAAGAAGCAACTCGGGAACCTTTTTCCCCTTGTATGTTCGCGGCTTCGTATACTGAGGATACTCAAGAAGCCCGTTTGTAAGAGACTCAGAGGCAAGAGACTCGGTGTTTCCAAGAACCCCTGGAAGGTATCTTGATACGGCATCCACTATCAGGGAACATGCGTATTCTCCCCCGGAATTTATGTACTTCCCTGTTGATATCTTCATGTCGACGTAAAGTTCGCTTACCCTGTCGTCTACCCCTTCGTACCGACCGCATAGGATTATCAGCTGCTCAAAACCGCAAAGCTCCTGCGCCTTGCGATCATCAAATTCCTCCCCCTTGGGGGTCGTGAGAATTACGGCGGAGCGAAGACCTTTTTCCCTTATACGATCGATGGCATTCCCTATCGGTCCCGGGGTCATAAGCATTCCGCTTCCCCCTCCGTACGGAGTATCATCCGTTTTTCCATGCTTCTCCGCTGAATAAGTCCTCAGGTCGTGGACGTTTACCTCCACCGCCTTGCTCTCAACGGCCCTGCTTATCACTCCGAACGAAAAAACGGAATCAAAAAAACCGGGAAAGATTGTCACTATGTCAAACTTCATCGGAGTATCACTGGATTACTCGAGGAGTCCCTCTACCGGTTCCACGGTGATCATTGAATCGTCAAGATCCACCGCGGTCACGAACTTTCTGACAAACGGAACCAGAAATTCCCGCCCCCGTCCCGGACTCTTTATCACGAGAATGTCGTGTCCGCCCGAATTGATAAGATCCTTTACCTCCCCGATATTATCTCCGTGGGAGGTGCGAACCCGAAGTCCGATGAGGTCATTCCAGTAATATTCATCTTCTTCCGGGGGCTGCAAATCGTTTTTTTCTACCAGCACATGGAGATTTTTAAGTGCGTCGGCGGCCTCGGGGGTATCGACGTCCTCAAGCTTAACAATCGCGACGTTTTTCTGGATTCTTATCCGGGACAGACTGAATCTTCGGGGTTCCCTCCGGCCGGGAACTTCCACATATACTTCTCTTATCCCGGAGAGGGTTTGGGGATGCCCGCCGAAGGGGAACACTTTCACTTCACCGTCAAGACCGTGTCTTTTTGTTATCTTCCCGTAGAGGACAAGGTTTTGTTTCGCGCTTTCCGGCAATGCTATTCAAGGATCTCCAAGACGGCGCGTTTTTTCATTTTTGCGGCCGCGGCGCTCAATATGCTGCGAATCGCCTTTGCGGTTCTTCCCTGTTTTCCTATTACCTTCCCCAAGTCTTCGGAGGCTACTCTAAGTTCAATAACCGTAGTTTTCTCGCCCGCCACCTCTGTCACCTTAACCTCCTCGGGGTTGTCGACAATGGATTTAGCCATGAATTCGACAAACTCTTTGAGCTGACTCATAAGGAGCATCCCTCCTGAAACTATAATCTTTGTGTATGAATTTTCGCGTGGAACGCGTGGAAGAAAATGTGCTACGCAACCTGCGATATGAGCTTGCTCACCCTGTTGGTTGCCTTGGCGCCGTTATCCATCCATGCCTTCACTCTTTCCATGTCTACCTTGAGTTCGTGAGGTTTTTTCCGCGGGTCGTAATGTCCCAGTATTTCAAGAAACTTTCCGTCGCGCGGGGAACGGACATCCGCGGCGACTATCCTGTAAAACGGCCTCTTCTTAGATCCAATCCTGCTCAATCTTATCTTGACCAAACTGCTGTTACCTCCTGAATTCGGGGTTAAAGATATGCTCCCGTCATCTGAATTTCGTCATTCTTTTTGCTAGTTTACCCATTTTCCCCATGTTTTTCATCATGTTTCGCATCTGTATGTAGTTTTTTATCATACGGTTCACGTCAGGCACCGTAGTTCCGCTTCCCCTGGCGATTCTCTTTCTGCGGCTGCCGTTTAGGATAGCATGATTCCTTCTTTCGGGCATCGTCATGGAGTTGATTATCGCAAGGCTCTTTTTTATCTCATCCTCCGCCTTCGCCATCGCTTCGGGGTTATCGGCGACCTTTTTCATCCCCGGGACCATGTGGGCTATGCTTTCTATCGAGCCGAGTTTGCTCATGGCCAGTATCGACTCCCTGTAGTCTTCAAGGGAAAACTGCTTTTTCGATATTCTCTCCGCGAGTTTTTTGGTTTTTTCCTCTTCAAAAGCGTCTTCCGCTTTTTCTATGAGACTGAGAACGTCTCCCATTCCCAGGATTCTCGAGGCTATTCTCTCGGGGTGAAAGACCTCAAGCGCGTCGGCTTTCTCTCCCGTTCCGAAAAACTTTATAGGCTTGCCGGTCGTAGCCTTTATCGAAAGGGCCGCCCCTCCCCTCGCGTCCGCATCCATCTTCGTGAGAATCACGCCGTCGAGGTCAATAGCTTCATCAAAGCCCTGCGAAACGTTCACGGCATCCTGTCCCGTCATCGAGTCGGCAACAAGGAGAATTTCATGGGGATTCACCTTCCTCTTTATGCTCCCCAGTTCATCCATTAGCTCACGGTCAAGATGAAGGCGTCCCGCCGTGTCTATGATCACCGCGTCCGCCCCCTGTTTCGCGGAGTCAGAGACCGCATCCGCACACACATCCACCGGATCCGAACCGGCCACGGTATCGTAGACGCTTACGTCTATTTTCTCTCCGAGCACCTTCAGCTGCTCTATCGCGGCGGGACGGTAGATGTCGGCGGGAACCAGCAGCGGGGTCTTGCCGTGGCGGTCCTTTAGAAACTTGGCAAGCTTCGACGCCGTGGTGGTTTTTCCCGAGCCCTGAAGCCCGACCAGCATTATTATCACGGGAGGCGAAACGCTTAGATTCAGGGGTTCGTTTTCCAGTCCCAGAATGCCGGTAAGTTCTTCCTTGACTATTTTTACGAACTGCTGTCCCGGATTGAGACTCTTTTCGACTTCACGACCCAGGGCTCTTTCCTTGACAAGTTCGGTGAACTGGCGGACCACCCTGAAATTAACATCCGCTTCAAGAAGGCTGAGACGCACTTCGCGAAGCGCGTCCTCTATGTTCTTTTCGCTCAGCTTTCCATAGCCCCCTATCCTTTTGAGGGTGGTGCCGAGTTTTTTCGAGATTCCTTCAAACATCGTTGCATTTCCCGCCGCCCCAAGCCATCCGGGGCGGTGTCACGATCTATATAATACCGGAATTACGAAAATACAATCCTTCCCCGCCCGACGCACAGAAGCGTCAAGGCACACGCCTTAACAGAGGAACATGGACAAAACACCGTAAGCTATTATAATTACACCGATTTGTATCTTATCGGAGGCACCGTTGAAACTCGGAGCATACGGCTACATAAAGCAATTTCTCAGATATCCGAAGAGCACCGGCTCCCTAACGCCCTCAAACGAGGAGCTGTCGGAGCTTGTCACCGAAACCGCCCGGCTCGATGAAATGGGGACCGTGGTGGAACTTGGCTCCGGAACCGGGGTTTTTACCGAGAAGATCCTTGAGAAGAAAAGTCCGGAAGCACTGTTTTTCGCAATGGAGATCAACCCGGAGTTCTGCGAAGCGACCAAATCCCGATGTCCTTCCGCGACAGTCTACATGGATTCCGCGGAGAACATGAAGAAATACCTCGAGCGACACGGAAAAGACTCCTGCGACTGCATCATCTCGAGTCTTCCGTGGGCGGTGTTTGACCACGGAACCCAGGACAGGCTGCTTAACGTCATCTGGGATGTGCTGAGACCCGGGGGCAGGATGATCACATTCAGCTATTCAATCAGCATGATGGTTCCAAACGCCAGAAGATTCCGCTCGGTCCTGCGAAACAAGTTCACAAGCGTCGTCAAGTCGAAAACCGTGTGGTCCAACTTCCCTCCCGCGTTCGTGTACAGCGCGGAGAAGTAGCTTTTCCTCCGTGCGCCGCAGGCAAGACCGCATCGGCGAACCGGATTCCCCACCGCAAGGGCGGTTGGGTATACTTAACAAATAACGCGCAAGCGGTTTCCTTCATGTCCCAGCATCCGCTTTATCTGATCGACGGCAGTTCATACATATTCAGGGCGTATTACGGCGTAAGGGCCGATCTCTCAACCTCCAAGGGCTTTCCCACGAACGCCGTCTACGGATTTGCGAACATGCTTCTTAAGTTTCTCAGGGAATACGAACCGAGATACCTGGGAATAGTGTTTGACTCCAAGGGAGAAGTGTTCAGAAACGAAATATACCCCGAGTACAAGGCCAACAGGGACGAGGCTCCGGAGGACCTCCAGCTGCAGTTTCCGAAGATTTTCGAACTGGTACGGGCATTCTCAATACCGATGCTCGCAATGGAGGGATACGAGGCCGACGACATCATGGGGACCATAGCCGGGGCGCAGGGAAAATCAGAGGTCATTCTGGTCACCGGAGACAAGGATTTCTGCCAGCTGGTGTCTGAGAACGTGACCTTGATTGACACAATGAGGGAACGCGTGACCGGGGTGCAGGAAGTACGCCAGAAGTACGGGATCGAGCCCGGACAGATGATTGATTTCTTCGCTCTTGTGGGAGACAAGGTCGATAACGTTCCGGGAGTCGCGGGCGTCGGGGAGAAAACCGCCTCGGCTCTCATATCCAATTACGGGGATCTCGAGGGAGTATACAGCAATCTCGACGAACTTCGCCCCAGCGTCGCCCGGAAGCTCAAAGAAGATAAAGATAAAGCGTACTTGAGCCGAGAACTCGTCACCATAAAAACGGACGTTGAGGTAGGAACCGGAATCGAGGATTTCAGATACGAAGGATACGTAGCTGAAGATCTTGGGGAAATATTCAGAGAACTTGAGTTTGGAAAGCTCCTTGATGAGATCGGAGCCTCTTCCCCCCCTCCAAGCAAGGGCGAAGCGGTAGGATACGATTCCTACGAAACCGTTTTCGAGGAGAACTCCCTCGGCCGGGTCATAAGCATGATAGAGGAAGCAGGAGAACTCTCAATAGACCTAGAAACGGACTCAAAACTGCCGATGAACGCCCGCATAGTGGGTTTTTCGCTCTGCACAGCCCCGGGACGGGCTTTTTACGTCCCAGTGGGACATACGGACATTATCGAAGCCGAAAAACAGATGAATATTGATACGGCTCTTTCGATGCTCAAACCCGTTTTGGAATCCGAGGACGTAAAAAAGATAGGTCAGAACATAAAATACGAGATACTCGTGCTTAGAAACCACGGAGTCAAGCTCAGGGGAATTTACTTCGACACGATGCTTGCGGCGCACCTGCTGGACGCTTCCCGGAAAAGCTACAAGCTTGATGAACTCTCAAGAACGGAACTGGGTCACAGGATGATTTCCTACGACGACGTTACGGGAAAGGGAAAAGGCAGAAAGAGTTTCGCCGAAGTTGATATCGAGACGGCGACAAGATATTCCTGCGAAGATTCCGACGTGGCATTCATTCTCTCGAGAAAATTTCTCGAGACTCTAAAACAGGAGGAGCTCTGGGATCTTTACAGGGAAAACGTTCTGGGTCTTCTTCCGGTTCTCTGTGACATGGAGTTTACAGGGGTGAGGATCGACACCACGATTCTCGAGGAGATGTCGGAGGAATTTGAAAAGGATCTCGCTTCCATCGAGGCCGAAATATACGAAAAAACCGAAGGAAAGTTCAATATAAATTCAACGAAGCAGCTTTCCGAAGTGCTTTTCGAGAAGCTCCGTCTTCCCGCCAGAAAGAAAACCGCAAAAGGCGCCTTTTCCACCGACTCGGAAGTGCTGAGGGATCTCTCGGCGATCCACGAGGTGCCCAGTCTCATACTCAAACACAGGGTTCTTTCCAAACTGAAATCCACTTACATCGATCAGCTCCCAAGGCTTATCAATCCGGCCACGGGAAGGATCCACACCTCCTTTAATCCCGCCGGCACCTCGACCGGAAGGCTGAGCTCGAGCGATCCCAATCTTCAGAACATCCCGATAAAAACCGAGGACAGCAAGAGAATAAGAAAATCTTTTGTGGCGAGAGATAACTGCGTCATACTGTCGGCCGATTATTCCCAGATAGAACTCCGCCTGCTCGCCCACTTCTCGGGGGACCCTACCCTGCTTGAGGCACTTCGAGCCGACAAGGACGTGCATGTCGCCACGGCCTGCGAGATCTTCAACGCAAGCGAAGACCGGATCACCTCCGAGATGCGTAATCTCGCCAAGACCATAAACTTCGGGATAATATATGGAATAAGCGCCTTCGGGCTCTCAAAACAGCTTGGTACCACGGTCTCGGTCTCAAGAAATTACATAGACAGGTATTTTGACAGATATTCGGAAGTGAAAAGCTATATGCAATCATCGGTTGAAGAGGCACGAAGCAGGGGATATACCGAGACGCTTGTCGGAAGAAGAAGACCGATACCGGAGCTTGCGTCGAGAAACAGGGTGGAGAGGAACAGAGGGGAGCGGGAAGCCATAAACACTCCGATACAGGGATCAGCGGCGGATATAATAAACCTAGCCATGATCCGCATATTCAAAAAGCTTGATGAAGGGGAATTCTCCTCCAAGATGATTCTTCAGGTTCACGACGAGCTCCTTTTCGAGGTGCATGAAACAGAACTTGAAGAACTGCGAACTCACATAAAAAACGACATGGAAACCGCCTGGGAGCTCAGCGTACCCCTTAGAGTGGAAATGCGCGCCGCGAAGAACTGGGCCGAAGCCCACTAACCTCAAAAAATACAGTAATGACAAATTCCGGAAGAAGAAGACTGATCCTGCGCGCTCTGGTTTTATTTTTCGCCTTTCTGCCGGCGACACCCTCCCATGCTGACGTAAACCACAAGAAAATCCTCTCCTTTCTCTCCAAAACCGCCCCGTCGCAAAGGAAAATAGGGATCATGGTCCGCTCGGCCGATACCGGCAAAACGGTTTTCCGCTATAACAGTAAAAAGACATTCATTCCCGCCTCCAACAACAAAATACTTTCTTCAGTAGCGGCCCTTTCCCTTCTCGGAAAGAATTTCCGGTTCAAAACCGAGTTTTATCTGGGCGGAGGAATACACTCGGGAGTCGGCCACGGCGGCCTCTACGTAAAAGGGTTCGGAGACCCCACGATAGACATCGATAAACTTCGGGAGATTGCCGGACGGCTTAAAGCGCTCGGGATAACCAGAATTGACGGCGGGATACATCTTGACGGTTCATATTTTGACGAGGTCCACTACGGAGAGGGCTGGGACCCGGAATGGTTCGACAAGGGATTCTGTCCTCCCGTAACGGCAATCTCGTTTAATTACAACTCAGTCAAGATAAAAATTTCCGCGTCCAGAGTGCAGGGGGGACCCGCGACAGTGAGAACGCAACCCGCCGAGTTTCCCTTCCGGATTAGAAACAGGGTTTCCACGTCATTTAGAAAGTCCGGCGTGACGGCAAAATATAACGAACAAAACGAGCTCAGTATTTCCGGATACGTTTCCTCCCGGAAAAAAGCCGAAACCCTCGAACTGTCCGTGCCCGACCCGTTTTTTTATCTCGGAGCAGTGCTAAAGAGAGTTTTCGAGGAAAACGGAATCGAGGTAAGCGGAAACATAGATCGCGCGCGAGTGCCCCGGTGGGCCGGGAAGGTATTCACTCATTACTCAGAACCTCTGGGCGCGATTATTCATGAGTACAATAAGGAAAGCGTCAACATAATCGGGGAAAGCATAGTCAAGGTGATCGGCGCTGAGCTTCTCGGCGGCCCAGGCTCTTGGGAATCCGGCACGCGCGTGATCGAAGGCCACCTCAGACGAATCGGTCTTAACGGAAACTTCTCCATTGCTGACGGTTCCGGTCTTTCAAGGCTCAACAGAGTTTCTCCGGAAGATATGACGCAGGCGCTCGCCAACGCTTACGGAGACCCGGATATTTCCGAGGAGTTTGTGGCATCCCTGCCGATCGCCGGAGTTGACGGAACTCTTGAGAAAAGATTCCGCAACCTCAAGGGCAGAGTCTACGCGAAAACCGGATATCTTGAAGGAGCCAGGTCCCTGTCCGGCTACGCATTCGGAAAAAACGGGCGGGTTTACGTTTTTTCCATCATATCAAACGGCATGGGGACAAGGGTAAAGAAACTTCAGAACCTGCTTCTTCGGGAACTTGTCTACTGATTTATCGCATGGAAACTGTCGGCCAATCTCGCGAATTCCTCAACCGAAAGAGATTCCGCCCTTCTTCGCTGATCGATACTCGAGTCTGAAAGCGCCCGTTCAACTATCTCCCTCTCAAAAAAGTTGCCGAGGGAATTCCTTATGGTCTTTCTCCGCGAGGAGAACGCGTACCTAGTAACGGTCCTGAAGGTCTTCTCGCCCGATACGGAAAACGCAGGCTCCTTAAGCGGATCGAGCACCACCACCGCCGAATCCACCTCGGGAACCGGATAGAACACGCGCCGGGAAACCTTGAAGGCAAGTTCTACGCTGAAACAGCTCTGGAGAAGCACCGAGAGGGAGCCGTAGCTTTTCCGCCCCTTCGGAGAGGATATTCTCTGCGCCACTTCCTTTTGCAGCATCACCACTATCCTTGAGAAAAGTTCTCTTTCATCAAGGAGCTTGAGGAGAATCTGGGTTGATATGTTATAGGGAAGATTGGATACGAGCTTCGTTTTTTCCCCGTCGGAAAAACGGCTGAAACCGATTTTAAGAATGTCCTCGTAAACAAATCTGACGTTTGAAGATTCCCCGAATTTCTCGTCAAGAAAGGTTCTCAGCCTCTTGTCTTTCTCAATTGCCGTGACTCTGCCGGCGCCGTGCGCGAGATGCTCCGTGAGGCTGCCCTTGCCGGGTCCGATTTCAATCACGTGGTCTTCTTCGCGGAGCTTCGCGGTGGCGCAGATCTTACGGAGTATGTTGGGGTCGTTCAGAAAATTCTGTCCGAGCCTCTTAGTCTGACGGAATACCTGCTCCCGCTTCATATCATCCATCAGTTTAAAGCGGATACTGTTTCAGAACAACTTTTGAGTATGGAAGCAAAGAATGAAAGCGCAAAATTATTCTTCTTTGAACCTGAATATCTTTTCTTTGTCTTTTATCATCCCCAGCTCCTCTCTCAGTATTTTCTCAATGTACCTTTCGTCTTGCTTCAGGGCCTTTATTTCCTCTCTGTACGCCCTGTTCTGCGCTTCTAAGTTCTCTATTCTCTTCTCTATCCTCTTGTTTTCGTTCTTGAGAAAATAGACCTTGGAGATCTCGTTGAAAAACACCAAGGCCACCGCCACGGCAATCACCGAGTACACAGCCAGCCTGATGAATCTTTCCGGTCTCATATGTCCTCTACAGCGCGATATCCCCAACAAGAAAAGGATTGGTCCTTTTTTCAATTCCCACTGTCGTTTGAGGACCGTGGCCCGGGTGGACTTCGTAATGGTCGGGATATTTAAGAATCTCGGAGCGGATCGACCCGACAAGCTCCGTCATGGTCGTTCCCCCGGTAAGATCCACCCTTCCTACGCTTCCGGCGAAAACAGTGTCTCCAGCTATTATCGATTCTCCGAAAACAAAGCATATATGCCCCCAGGTGTGTCCCGGAACAAGGAGTATCTCTCCCCTGAGATTCCCCACAGAAAGGGTTTCTCCTTCTTTCACGTAACCGTCTGCCTCGGGAACCTCGACAGAGTCAAATCCGGGGAATCTCATCTTCGCCTCGGGAAGCGCATCAAGCACGGGCTGTTCTTTTTCATGTATGTAAAAGGGTATGCCGAGCATTTTCTTGAAAGCCTCGACACCGGCCACGTGATCCAGGTGCGCGTGGGTGTTGACTATCTTTTTTATCTCGAGCCCCGACCTTTCGATTTCCGCAGATATCTCCTCTATCTGCTCTCCGGGATCAACGAGCATAGCCTCGTTCGTATCTTCATCCCCTATGATGTAACAGTTTTCGATGAATATCCCGCCCGGGATGCATTTTATTATCAATCTGATCTCCTTTGAGTCCTGCTTATACGAAAATCGATGAACCCGCCCTCAGGTGGAAGCCACTCGAATTCAACCGATTCGACCTTTGCGTGGGGCGGTCCTTCTCCGCACCATTCAATCAGCTTTTCGAGGTTCTCGGTCGTTCCTTCAGCTACTATCCTGACGGTTCCGTCCATGAGGTTCTCGACATGTCCCCTGATGCCGAGCTCAGTCGCTGTTTGGGTCGCCGAGACTCTGAAATAAACCCCCTGTACCCTTCCCTTTACCAGGATAACGGCTCTTCGTTCCATCCGATTCTTCCAGACTACCGAAAGGCTCTGCCGGTGTCAATGAACGCGGAGATTCCGTAAGGAGCAAATTAAACTACGATACTCCCGTCCTCGTACTTATGCACCATTACCCCGACCCCAACGAAGTGTGCCTGAACCCTGAAAATCGCTACATCGCAAACGCACCGCCGCACCACTTTCATCACCTTTCTCACTCCCTGTCGTGCGCCGAATCGCACAACGAATCGGCCGTACGTGCTATCGCCTCGGCAAGGGACACGCGGGGTCGCCAATGCAGGTCGCGGGACGCCTTGTCAATACGGAAGTAGTGGTGCGTATTCAGGTAGCGGACCGCGAACCGGGACAGGCCGTCCTCCGGGACCACGTCCCGTCGCACCACGGCATGGAAGCCCTCCACAATGCCCGCTCCCGCATACGCCACCCAGTAGGGAATACGTCGTCGGATGGGACCGTACCCTGACGCCACAAGCAGGCGTTCTATGAACTCGAAAAACGGGACCGGCTCCGCGTTCGTCACGAAATATGCCTGACCGGATACCGACCCGTTCGAGTCAAGGGCCCGTTCCGCGGCCAGCACAGCATCGACTACATTGTCAACATAGACGAAATCGGACAACTTCTCCCTCCGGCCAACTTCCCGGATACCCGCCCCGTCCGCCCGTTTGAGGATGTTCGGGATGAAACGCTGGTCTCCGGGACCGAAGACGAGATGAGGACGTAACGCGCATGTCCGGGTTACGCCCTCGGTAGCGAACTCCAGGATACGCCGTTCCGCCGCTATCTTGCTGTCCACGTAGGCGCTCATAGATACTCCCGCATAGGGAAGGGTTTCGTCTCCGGCCTCAATATCCCTACCCTCGTAAACCACGCTGGCCGAACTGATATGCACGAGTTTGCGTACGCCAACCTCCCTGCATGCTTCTATCACGTTTAGCGTCCCACCGTAGTTCACGGACCACATTTCATCCCGTGCCGTGTTGCGGGTAAGCACGACGGATGCACAATGGATAACCGTCTCGCATCCGCGGCAAGCCCGGGTGAGGGCCGATACGTCTCTTATATCCACGTTCAGGAATCGCACGTCGGAGCGAAACGGATGGCAATCCGGATCGACCACCCGCACATCACGTCCCTCTTCGGCCAGTGCGCGGACGATCGCCGCCCCGATGAATCCGCATCCGCCGGTTACCAGTACGGGACCTTCGGGGGAGGAATTTGATTCCTCTATGAGCGCGTTCCGAATATCCAGTCCCATAGAGGCGTAATCACTCCGTAATTTCCTCCCTGGCTATGATGCGCGTCGTGACTTGCGGCCCAGTGGTTCGCGAACCATGCCAGGCGGTAGGGTAGCTGCAGATTCGTATGATGCAGTATGTTGATGATGGTATGGAGCAAAACGACCGCCAGAAACGCTCCGATACCCAAGGGGCCCACTATCACTATCGAGATTAGCAGGAAAGCCAGCCCCGCGATCATTTCCACCGGGTGCAGGTACAGGGAATCGACGGCGGTGGGATGCAGGTTCATATGATGAACCCAGTGCACTTTCTGCATGACTTTCCGCACATGTAGCAGACGATGCAGCCAGTAGTACCCGAAATCGTAGAGCAGCAGGACGAGGATGGGCTTGTACCAGGTGGAAGCTACATCCCAGTCTATCAGGAGTTCCCCGAACATCACGATCGTGACAAGGTAAAGCGCCACGGCGATGGTTCCGTTCATCGCGGCGTTCGTGTAACGGTCCTTGAGACGACTGCCGTCTCCCTCGGCTATTCTCCAGTCATAGAGCTTAGAGTAGGCCAGCTGGGCCCCGGCCATAAATCCGCTCATCACCAGAATCGCACTCGCTATATAGGTCATCCGGACATCCTTCGTTCCATCGGGTTCTTCCAGACTACCGAAAGGCCCAGTCAGTGTCAATGAACGCGGAGATTCGGGGAGTTCCGGAGCATGAGAAAAGGGTTAGTACAGCGTTGACAGGCAAAAAGGCAAAATGTATTTTCTTAGCTTGATGAGTGAGTACCGAGCCCATTTCAGATGCATAGACGAGAGCTGCTCTGAGACCTATCCCATAGATGAAATCATTTATAGGTGCAAGGAGTGCGATAACCTTCTTGACGTTCAGCACGACATGGAAATTCTGAGGCGAAAAACGCCCGAGGAATGGAAAGAGCTTTTTGACAGCAGATACAGAAAGCAGGTCTGGCCATTCGGAAGCGGTGTCTGGGGAAAGAAGGAATGGGTTATGCCCTTAATCGAAAACGAGAACATAGTTTCAATGTACGAGGGGGGCACGAATCTTTTCTGGGCCGAGAGGTTCGGAAAGCAGGTAGGCGCCGAAGATCTCTGGATAAAGATGTGCGGCAACAGCCACACGGGGTCCTTCAAGGACCTGGGGATGACCGTGCTCGTATCGGCCGTAAATCAGATGATAAGCGACAAGGTGAGCATCCCGGCCGTAGCCTGCGCATCGACTGGGGATACATCGGCCGCTTTGGCCGCCTACTGCGCGTCGGCAGGCATCCCTTCCATAGTTTTTCTTCCCAAGGACAAGGTGTCCATTGCCCAGCTGATCCAGCCCATATCGAACGGGTCCCTAGTTCTCTCCCTGGATACGGACTTTGACGGCTGCATGGAAATGGTCCAGAGAATAACCAGCGAGCATAACATTTATCTCGCAAACTCAATCAACTCCCTGCGCATAGAGGGACAGAAGACCATAAGCATAGAACTTTGCCAGCAGTTTGACTGGGAGGTTCCGGACTGGGTGATAATTCCCGGCGGCAACCTCGGCAACGTGTCCGCGCTCGGAAAGGGATTCCTGATGATGTATGAACTCGGCGTCATAAAGAAGCTTCCGAGAATAGTCTGCGCGCAGGCGCAGAACGCAAACCCTCTTTACCTGAGCTACCTTAAGGGCTTCGAAGAATTTACCCCCGTGACGGCGAAAAAAACCCTCGCAAACGCCATACAGATCGGAAACCCGGTAAGCATCAACAAGGCAATCTCGATCCTCAGGCGATTTGACGGAGTCGTGGAGCAGGCGTCGGAAGAAGAACTTTCCCATGCCTCGGCGATGGCGGACAGAACAGGCACGTTCAACTGCCCCCATACGGGAGTCGCACTCGCGGTGTTTCTGAAACTGCTTGAGAAAAAGGTCCTTTCCCCCAAGGAAAAAATAGTGGTGGTTTCCACCGCTCACGGGCTTAAATTCGTTGAGTTCAAAGCCGGCTATCACCGTTCCGCAATTGAAGGGATATCTTCTGAGCTAAGCAACGTTCCGGTGGAGCTTCCAAACGATTACAAAACCGTGAGAGACGCGATACAGAGTAGAATTCCGGTCCAGTAATCATCATAAGAGCCGTTCGGCAACCTGAATGATTCCTTGCTCTCAGCCGCTATCAGCAACGTCTGTTCGGATGGCTGGGGCTTTTTTCGAAGCCCGAAACCTCCACCATTCCCAAGCAAGAAGGATCCACACGGGCGCAAATTCTATCCATATCACCGCGTTTCCAAATATTCCACCTTCTTCGGGGTGAAGGGGGAAATAGTACTGAAGGTAATAAAGCGGGAGCAGCGCTGTCAGAGCAAGGAAGCCCGGGCTCGGGGCTATGCAGAGAAACGGAAGAAGCCACGTGTAGTACCAAGGAAACTGTGCCGGAGCTAGCAGAAAAACGCCTCCAATTATGAGAAGGGCTTTCCTGTGAAAACCTAAAGACCCGCATACTAACGCCACGTAAAACTTCCAGAGAAGAAAAATCGCGATGAGACCGATTCTTGAATGTGCCTGCGCGTGTCCGGGGTGAATATCAAAGGCCTCCAGGATAAACTCCCATCCCGAAAGAACCGCCGTGAAAAACGGGCTGTTGTTTTGCCAGCTTTTTCCGTACGCCATGATGCCGGAAGTCGAATCCAGCTTAAATACAACCATGGGAAGGAATATGACTAAGACTGCGATGGCGAAAATAAAGATCTGCAGCAGCGTCTGCCGTTTCTCCTTAAGGGGTTTTAAAAACATCCCGAAAAGAAGCGCCGGCCAGAGCTTGACCCCCACCGCGAACGAAAGGACAAGCGCCCAGAGTCTTTTCTTCTCGCAGAGAAAAAGCAGAATCGCTCCCAGTACGAATGGAAACGCCAGGACATCCATGTGCAGGGAGTTGAATATCTCCTTTACCAAAAGCGGGTTCCACCAGTAAATAACGGAATATTGACGAGGGATGTCGAGCTTCTTCAGACTAACAAGCAGAAGCCCTAGCGTAACCAGATCAAACACCATGAGCAGAATCCTCCACGCCGTGATGCCCATGGGAGATATCTTGTAGGATACGGCGAAGAAGAATTCCGCGATAGGCGGATAGATGGTTTTTACGTGGGGGTGGTTCACTTTCTCAAGCGTATCGCCATAGAGGCGCTTGAGTTCCTTAAGTTTTTCGGTTCCCTCGCCTTCCACCACTTCCTCCGGGGAGTACTCGTAGGGATTCATTCCGCTTGCGACAACGGCACCGTCCCAGAAGTAGCGGTGATAGTCGTTTTCAAGTATCGGAGTTGAAAAAAGAAACAGAACGCGGAACCCGAGACCGAAAAGAACTATGAGAAGAAGAGAGCACGCGCGGTTTTTTCTGAAACTTCCCACCGCCGCGAAATAAATGACAGAGGCGGCTATCAGAAGCGATATGAAAACCGGTATCAGGTCTTTTTCAAAAGCTGCGGAGGAGAGCTGCGGGGAGATTTTGGCGATAGCCCCTAGCAGGAGAAAAACGGCTGTTCCGCAAAGAACAAGAAGCCCGTTCGGTTTATTGATTTTGCGCATCAATAGGTACAATTACAAGATCAGAGTTTCATTAGACTCGGAATTCCGGAAGATGAGCAAGAGCAGAGAGAAATTAAAACTAATTCTTAAAAGCAAATCAATCCTGCTCGGAAATTTCACTTTGGCGTCGGGAAAGCAGAGTTCCTATTACATTGACGCCAGGCTCACGACCCTGGACCCCGAAGGCGCTAATCTGATATCGGAGATATTCCTGGGCGAAATCGCCGCTCAAGGGGGCATAACGGCTGTCGGAGGACCGTCCACGGGCGCCGACCCGATGGTGGGAGCCATCATTTCCAGAAGTCATGAGGAAGAGATGCCGCTTCGCGGATTCATAGTGAGAAAGAAGGAAAAGGAACACGGTACCGGAAACATGATAGAGGGCGGGCTCCGCAAGGGAGACAAGGTAGCCATAGTCGAGGACGTTATTACGACCGGCGGTTCCGTGCTGAGAGCCATTGATCTCGTCGAGTCCGCCGGAGCCGAGGTTCGCGGGGTTCTCTGCGTCGTCGACAGGGGAGAGGAAACAGAAAAAGCTTTCCTTGAGCGGGGCTGTAGCTTTTTTTCCATATTCAGGGTTTCGGAACTTCTCTAGAAAACACCCTGAAAAACCTTTTGTTTTTCGCACAAACCGGAATGCTATTTGGTTTTTATTTAATTATTGCCGCTGACATTTCAGGCGGGGAGACAGTTTATTGAGCGTTTTACTTGTTGTGACACTCGTGCTTTCGGCATTCCTGGCCCTTAACATAGGAGCCAACAATTCCGCGGCGTCCATGGCGACTTCATACGGCGCCGGGGTGAGGTCGAAAAGACAGGCCGTGTGGCTCATAGCTATCTTCGCCCTCCTCGGGGCGCTCACGGCCGGAGCTCCAGTGGTCGAAACCGTAGGCAAGGGAATAGTGCCCGCCGAGACCCTCTCCTCCGATATAGGCTTCATATTTATAATCCTGCTTCTCGGGATAGGTTTCATCGCCTGGGCGAACGTGGTCCGCACGCCCATAGCCACCACCCACGCCATAGTGTGCGCCATAGTGGGAATCGGCCTTTATACTCAGACGCTTAACTCCGACAGCTTCATCCGGGTGCTCAAATGGTGGATCCTGGCGCCGATAGTCGCCTGGTTAATAAATTTCGCCGTGGCGAAGTTTTTCTATTTCAAGATAGTCCATTATCTCGCGAGCAATTTCTCTGAGAAAAGAGTCAACGTTATCCTGACCGTGCTGATTACCATATCCGGAACTTTTATCGCCTTCTCAGGGGGCGCCAACAATTCCGCAAACGCCATAGGCCCCATAGTAAGCCTGGGGCTGATAGACTCCTATCCGGGCGCGATTCTTGCCGGCGTCGCGATGGGGGTGGGGGCAATTCTGCTGGGAGGCAGGGTTCTTGAGACCCTGGGGAAAAAAATAACGGAGATATGCATCATAAGGGCCATCTCGGTTGAGTTCACGGCCGCCGTGATAATACTGCTTGCTTCGTTATACGGAATTCCGGTTTCGATCGCCGAGATAGTAACGGCCGGGGTTGTGGGCTTTTCGTGCGCGCAGCACGGATTCGCCCGGACTTCCAAAAACAGCCATGTTGTAAAAATCGCATTTTTCTGGTTTGTTGTTCCTGTGATAACCGTAGGGGTAAGCTATTACGTATCCCTCGTATACATAAAGTACGGCCTGTCGTCGTATCTGAGTTTTCTGGGTTAAATGAAATTCTCTGAAGAAGACGTAAAAAATCTCAATCGCGAGTTTGAGCGAAGTTCTCCCGAGGATATCCTCGCCTGGGCTTCTGCGAACCTCGGCCGCTCGGTGGCGCTTGCTACCAGCTTTCAGGTCCAAGGAATGGTGGTTGTCGACATGTTCGCAAAAACGGACCCCCAAGCGAGAATCTTCACCCTTGATACCGGGAGACTTCATTCGCACACATACGACGTCATGGACAGGACAAGAGAGAAGTACAATATCAACATCGAGGTGCTTTTCCCCGACGCGGCTGAGGTGGAGGAAATGGTGACCAGTCGCGGGGTAAACCTTTTTTACAAAAGCGTTGAGAACAGAAGGCTCTGCTGCCAGGTGAGAAAAACCAACCCGCTGAACGGATACTTAAAGACCCTCGACGCCTGGATTACTTCCATAAGGGCGGACCAGACGGAGCAGCGGGCAGACTCAAGCAAGTTCGAGATCGACTACCTGCACGGAAAGATGCTCAAGATAAACCCCATTCTCGACTGGACCATTGATCAGGTATGGGACTACGTAAGGAAAAACGACGTTCCCTACAACAAGCTTCACGACATGGGATATCCGAGCATAGGATGCGCTCCCTGCACGAGAGCCGTCGAGGAGGGAGAAGATCCGAGGGCCGGCAGGTGGTGGTGGGAGCAGGGCTCGGACAAAGAATGCGGAATTCACTTCGGTCACGAACCGCAGTCCTAAAGAGCCGCGGGCGCTCTCAGGTTCCCCGTCACAGGCTCTTTTTCACAATCGGAAGAACTTCTTCTTTCAGCAGCCTCATAGATTTCTGCCATTTTTCCTTTGGGTTCCACTCGTGCCCCATGGCCAGAAGCACCCCGAATCCCCCGACGAATTCATGAAGCTCTATTATTTTCCGGGCGACATCCTCGGGACTCCCGACAAGCCACATGTTCTCAATCATGTAATCTATGGTCACTTCCCGATCCGACATTGACTTGTCAATCTTAAACAGATTCAGGTTGTCTCTTATCATGGGAACCAGAGTGAAAAAATAATCCCGGAAATCTCTTGCGAGCGTTCCCTCTATTACCTCTTTTCTCGCCTCTTCGGTCGTCTCCGCAACATAGACGTCCCTTGCGATTCTCCATTTCGCCCTCTCCGGCGTCCTGCCGGCGGCATCTGCGCCCTGCTCGTACCCTGCCCAGTGAGATTTAAGCACGTCCGGAATAACGAAATTTATGCTCATAGGTATCCAGTCACGTTCCCCGGCCGTCCTAAGACTCGCGGAATTCTCCGAGATTCCCGCAACAGCTATGGGAGGATGAGGTTCCTGGTAGGGTTTCGTGTGCACTCCGAGACCAACCCTTTCCACAGGATCGGGAACGGTAAATTTCCACCGGGAGTTGGAATAAACGCCCGGGCTCGGATCGTTCCAGAGGTTGAGTATCATCTCAAGGGACTCGTTCATAAGCTGTCTCTGCTCTCCCGTTCTCGGGTTTATGTCGAACGCTTCGAAATCTCCGATGAAGCTTCCGGCTCCCACTCCCCAGTAGAATCTTCCCTTAAGCAGGTGATCGAGAACAGCGATTCTGTGCGCAAGCATAAAAGGGTCATGCTGAGGCAAGCATGAAACTCCCGTACCGAAGATTATCCGCTTAGTGAGAGCGGCTGCTTTGGCTATGAAAAGATCGGGGGCGGGTATGTTCTCCCAGCCCGCCGTGAAGTGTTCCCCTATCCAGGCTTCCCTGAAACCGATTTCGTCGAGAAAAACCATCTGCTCCATATCCGCTTCGAGGGTATCGGAAAGGGAAGTACCGAACGGATGAAGGGGCATCGTGAAATATCCTAGTTCCATTTCCGAAACATTATACTTCCTTTGAACGTAAAAAGAGAGTAATTTTCGGAGCGTATTCGGTCCCTAAAGTTTGGCAAAAGCCTTAGGTATGTAGTAATATGATACGGATTTTGAACACTAACAGAGCACTGAGTTAAGGAGGAAGCATCACAATGTCAAAGAACTTTCCGGGCATAGAGGAGACCCGAGAACTTCTCAAGAAGAAAAAAGTGGTTATCGCGGGGGTGGGAGAAACAGAACAGGGCAGAATCCCCGATAAAAGCTCCTTTC
>JAJECI010000008.1 GCA_022822065.1 Candidatus Dadabacteria bacterium | reverse complement strand
GTGTATATGACATCGGACAACCTCCTATTGATAGCACTTTAGAGATTATCCTTGTCGCTTGGCCCTTTCAAATCAGACTTGAACCTTGAAACGGCTCAAACCCTGCTCTCAGAAACTGTGCACTTCATAGTTCAACGGGCGCGGAAGCCAACCCCGAAAAGATGTTACGGTGCAAATGATTTGAAAAGGCTTAAATTGCTTTATTAAGCCGTTTTTAGTAAAATATAGCCCCTTTATAGAAATGATACCGGTGGGTAAGCGATGAAATCTACACGAATAAAAGTAAGCATAAGTCAGGACGGTTCACTTTCAAAAGAATCCGTTGAGACTGTTGATTTCGAGTTTCCGCTCATTCCGAGAAAGCTTCTGAAATCCATGGGATTTGAAAAAGTAGATGACACGACTTACGTGGGCATCGTGTCAGTTTTTCTGAACCTTCTGGATAAGGAGCAGGAAATAGAGATTGAACTCGGGGTGGAGGCTTCCGACGCGAGAAAGAAAATCCTGGATCTTTTCTCTAAGGGTTTTCAAAGTATGAGCGGGAGCGAAGCCCCTAAGGCTGAGAGAAAACCAAAACCCGCCCCGAAAACAAAAAAACCGAGGGCAAGGAAAGTTTCCGCCGCGAAGAAGGCCGGCTAGCCGCTATGCAGGATTTTGTTTTTGAAGAAGCGCTTACCTTTGACGACGTAATACTATCCCCATGCTACTCCGAAGTTCTGCCGAGCGAAGTTGACGTCTCGGTAAGGCTTACCCGGCGCATAAACCTTAATATTCCCATACTGAGCGCGGCTATGGATACCGTAACGGAATTCCGCACGTCAATCGCCATGGCGCAGGAAGGCGGCATAGGAATAATCCACAGAAACCTCTCCATCCCGGCACAAGCGGGCGAAGTCGAGAGAGTGAAGAAATACGAAAGCGGAATGATAGTCAATCCACTGACCGTACGTCCCGGAACCCGGGTTAGCGAAGCGCTCGAGATAATGGTTGAGAACGACATCTCGGGTCTTCCCGTCGTAAAGCCCGACAATACCCTTCACGGAATAATCACCAACAGGGACATAAGATTCGAAAAGAACATGGACCTTAAGATCGACAAGGTCATGACTCCCAAGAAGGAGCTTGTTACCGTTAAGGAGGGCACCACTCTTCTTGAAGCCAAGGAACTTCTTCACAAGTTCAAGATAGAGAAACTCCCGGTCGTTGACGGCAGGTTCAAGCTTCGCGGCCTTATAACCATGAAAGATATAGAGAAAATAGAGAAGTTTCCCAAAGCGTCTAAGGACGTGATGGGAAGGCTTCTCGTGGGAGCCGCGGTCGGAGTTGACAAGCACAGCCAGGAGCGGGTGGACGAGCTTGTTGCGGCGGGTTGTGACGTGATAGTGGTCGATACCGCCCACGGGCATTCGAAAAGGGTGCTCGACAGCCTGGCCCGCATAAGGAAAAAGTACCCGGATATAGATCTGGTGGCCGGCAACATAGCCACCTCCGAAGCGGCCGAGGATCTTATAAAAGCCGGTGCGGATTGTCTCAAGGTGGGAGTCGGTCCCGGGTCGATATGCACGACGCGCGTGATAGCCGGCATAGGAGTGCCGCAGATAACCGCCATAAGAAAAGTCTGTTCCGTTGCGAAAAAGCACGACATACCCGTAATAGCCGACGGAGGGATAAAGTACTCGGGGGATATAACAAAGGCGCTTGCCGCCGGAGCGGATTCCGTGATGATAGGAAACCTGCTCGCCGGGTCGGACGAAGCTCCCGGGGAAGTCGTTCTCTACCAGGGGAGAACCTACAAGGTTTACCGCGGCATGGGTTCCATTGAGGCGATGAGGGCCGGGAGCAGGGACCGCTACGCCCAGGAGGACGAGATGATGGAGGCCAAGCTTGTCCCCGAAGGAATAGAGGGAAGGGTTCCTTACAGAGGCAATATAGGGGCCATAATTTACCAGCTTGTCGGGGGACTTCGTGCGGGAATGGGCTACACGGGTTCCGCGACGATAAAGCAACTTCAGGAAAACGCGAAGTTCGTGAAGATTACCAATGCCGGGCTTCAGGAAAGTCACGTTCACGATATCGTAATTACCAAGGAATCTCCCAACTACAGGATCGGGTGATAACGGTTTTCTTATCTCGTAAAGTCAGCCTCGGAAAGGACGGTTTACCCTTCGGGGTTCTTCGGGTTTTATCGCGACGGGGGAGGCGGTCGTAAAATGCGGCAAAAAGTTCTTGTTCTTGATTTCGGTTCCCAGTATACGCAGCTTATCGCCAGACGCACCAGGGAACTCGGGGTTTATTCCGAAATAAAACCCTATAACACTGCCACAGACGAAATAAAGAAAGATATTCCAGGGGCGATAATACTCTCCGGGGGTCCCTCAAGTGTCTGGGAGGATGGTTCTCCCAGGGTCGACGGGGAGATACTGTCCTTGGGAATACCCGTTCTGGGTATCTGTTACGGGCTTCAGGTGCTGGTTTTCCAGCTCGGCGGGGAAGTTGAGCGCTCTGAAAAGAGGGAATACGGTCCCGCCGTCTTGAACTTGGTAGAGGAAGACCCGCTTTTCTCGGGTGTGGAGAAGACCTCGGGAGTCTGGATGTCTCACGGCGACAGGGTCCTTAGGGTGCCCGAGGGATTTACGGCGATAGCCGATACCGAAAACACGGAGTGTGCGGCGGTAAGAAACGCAGGCGGAGACATC
The DNA here is from genome assembly GCA_022822065.1 of Candidatus Dadabacteria bacterium. Classification (GTDB taxonomy): domain Bacteria; phylum Desulfobacterota_D; class UBA1144; order Nemesobacterales; family Nemesobacteraceae; genus Nemesobacter. The sequence goes on along the minus strand of JAJECI010000008.1, from coordinate 282,703 downwards.
TACGGGGTGCAGTTCCACCCGGAAGTTGTGCATACAGAATTCGGAGCCCGGATACTTTCCAATTTCCTTTTTCAGGTGGCGGGGCTTGACGGGAACTGGACGGCGGGGTCATTCATAGAGCATTCAATACACTACATAAGGGAAAGGGTCGGGGACGGCAAGATCATATGCGGGCTCTCGGGGGGAGTGGACTCCTCGGTCGCGGCGGCTCTTATTAACGAGGCGGTGGGCCGCAGACTTTACTGTATTTTCGTCGATACGGGGTGCATGAGGCTTGATGAGGCTCAGGAGGTCTGCGACGCTTTTTCCGAGTTTGAGATGAACTTCATTCAGGTGGATGCCTCTGAGAGATTTCTCTCTCACCTTGAGGGCGTTGAGGATCCCGAAACGAAGAGAAAGATTATGGGCGAGCAGTTCGTGAGGGTCTTTGAGGAAGAGGCTGAGAAGATATCCGATGTCCGTTTTCTCGCCCAGGGAACACTCTATCCCGACGTTATCGAGAGCGTGAGCGTCAAGGGGCCCTCGGCCGTCATAAAGTCCCACCACAATGTCGGAGGGCTTCCGGAGAAAATGAACCTTGAGATAGTAGAGCCTCTTCGGGAACTTTTCAAAGACGAAGTGAGAAACGTTGGCAAGGCTCTCGGGCTTCCTTCCTCCCTCATAGGCCGCCATCCCTTTCCCGGTCCGGGTCTTGCGATCAGGATAATGGGAGAAGTCACGCACGAGAGACTCTCCATACTGAGGCACGCGGACAGCATCTTTATAGACGAGCTTAAAAAATCAGGGGCCTATGATGAAATATGGCAGGCTTTCTGCGTTTTTATCCCCGTGAAGACGGTGGGGGTGATGGGCGATGAGCGCACCTATGAGAACGTCTGCGCCCTGAGGGCTGTGAGCAGTACGGATGGAATGACCGCCGACTGGTCGAAGATATCCTATGATCTGCTCGGGAAAATCTCGGTAAGGATCATAAACGAGGTAAAGGGGATAAACCGGGTCGTATACGATATATCCACGAAGCCTCCCGGCACCATAGAGTGGCAGTGAAATCTAGCTGACTCTCTTTTTGAATATGGCGAATTCACCCGTAATGGTGGCGAGTTCCCAGCCGTCATTGCCAAGCGAGACAAGAGAATCTTCAAGGTTTCCCCTGGCGTCCTCCCTCCTCGAATCAACCTCTTCCTTGTAGACGGCTATATCGTGGTCCTGGGACCTTTTAACGAGCACGTCTGTCGAGACCACCTTGTAATCCCAGCGTTCCATTATTCTTCTTGCTCTCCGGCTTCCTCTTCTTCGTCAATGACAAGGAATGTCGCCTTGTCACTTACATCGGGCAGGGACTTTACGTGTTTCTCGTAATCCTTCTGGGTGATATGCCCTTCTTTTATATATCTTTTGTAAATCCTTACATCAAAAAATTCTTCGTTATCCTGCATTATCCATCCTCCGAAGGAAAAGTAATTCTAACCACGAGCGAGGTTTTTTCAAAGACAGGGACTTCAGGCTGCCGTCAATTTCTTTCCCGCAAAAACCAGTTCCATGTTCTAAGAAGGCCTTCGCGCAAGGTCACCTGCGCACTCCATCCGAGCTTCTCGGCTACAAGGGAGCAGTCAAGACTGATTCTTTTTACTTCCCCGGGGCGCTCTTTTTCATAAACAGTCGTGAATTCGGTTTTGGTTACCTCCTCCAATATGCGCACTATGTCGTTTACCGAGCTCTCGATAGAAGTTCCTATGTTGAAAGTTCCCTCTTGCTTGAGGGCCGCGGCAAGCAGGTTCGCCCGGGAGACGTCAGAGACGTGTACGTAATCCCTCGTCTGTTCCCCGTCTCCGAATATGAGGCAGGGTCCTCCGCCGATTATTTTCTCGCAGAAAATCCCTATCACGCCGGCTTCTCCCTCGGGGTTCTGCCTTTCTCCGTACACGTTTGAGTATCTCAGGATCGCGTGTCCGAAACCGTGGGTCCTTGAGTGGTACCTTACGTAATTTTCCGTTGAGAGTTTCGAGATTCCATAGGGGGAAAGGGGAAGGGCGGGGGTTGATTCGTCCGCGGGAAGCTTTTCCGGTTCTCCGTAAAGGGCGCCTCCTGTGGATGAAAAAATGAATTTCCCGGTTTCGTGTTCCGCGCAGAGTCTCAGGACGTTAAGGGAACCGCCTATGTTTACATCGGCATCAAAGCCGGGGTCTTCAACAGAACTTCTTACGTTTATCTGCGCCGCATGGTGATTAACGATTTGGGGGCGGAATTGGCGGAACGCCTTTTCAAGTCCGGCAGAATCCCTTACGTCGCACTTGATGAATTCGGCTTCGGGAGGGATGTTGTCCTCGGACCCCGTCGAGAGATTGTCGATCACGAGAACCTCGTGGCCCTCGGAGATATAAGCTTCGCATACCCAGGAGCCTATGAATCCCGCTCCACCTGTAACGATTATTCTCACTTTTTCTCCTTCTGGACGCGGTGAAATAATAGTTTTCCCCTGGGGTTTTGTCAAAGAACGGGCTCGGTACGAGCCCTGAGTTAGTTTAAATCGTTCGGCGGACAAAAAACGGGCATGCAGGGTTTGTTGTTAACCTGATGCCCGTTTGTAAATTATACTCCGCTGTCTCGAGTTATCCCACTTATTGTGTTCGTTTCTCGGGACTCAGCACGCCGTCAGCATCCAAGAGATCATGGCAATTCTTAAGAGAACCGTCAGCGTCTGTCAGATATTTTTGCAATGCGGGATGCACATCGTCTCCGCCCATGTCACCACAGTCACCACCTGCTATGTCCTCTAATTCAGGAGTTCCTGCCGGCACCATTACGTATGGGCAAATTACCACGGGTTTGGGCGTGCCCTCTCCTCCCGGGCGGTAAGCATAGCCCGCCCAGTAACCGGTATATATCGTGTCTGCCTGGATGTCAGAGTCGGTTTTTGCTACAAGAAAATATGATCCGGGCCTGTCAAAATTTCCATCCGTTTCACTTACGTAATAAGATGCAATGGTTTCGGCATTCGTAGCACTTCCGCCTACCTTTACTCCTACTTGTATAAAGGCTGCATCTCCGAAGGCGACACCACGCGAGGTGATTCTGACGTTAGGCTCACTAAGATCTCCGGCTTCTTCTTCGCGCAGGTCGACGTCCTCGTTCGTACAATCCACTGTACCGTCTGTATCAACACTGGAATAGAACCCTCTCATTTCCACTGGTTCCGGTGCTGCTTCATCATTGTCATCATCACAGGATGAAAGCGCGAGCAACCCTGTAAGGCAGAACGCAATCGACAAGGCAAGAATTCCGAAACCGCGCACCCCACGAATACGGTGCCATCCAAGATTATTGTAAAATCTCTTCATAACTAAACCCCCATTAATATAAGATTTTCGGATTATAGCACAATTCGCATAGAAATACTTGTACAGCTTGGTCCATCCAAAGACTGTCAATATATTAGCGCTTCGGTTTGCACGGTTTTTAAGTTATACTCCCCTCGAAACCGGTTTATCCGCATCGGAATTAATGGTACCTCATCGTTTCCGAGCACCTGTGGATTTCGGTCAACAGACCAGATTAAAATAACCGGGCTTGATTCGCTATGCTTCTCACAATTGACGTCGGCAACACGAGCATAATGGTCGGAATATTTTCCGGAGAGGATCTCGTATACAGTTTCAGAATTGATACCGACAGAACCAAGAGTCCTGATGACTACGGAATTATCTTATTCGGGAAGATGGACGAGAAAGACATATCTCCCTCTTCGTTCAGCGGTTCCATACTTTCCTGCGTGGTCGCCGAGATGGAGGAAGGGGTGGCGAAACTGGTGGAGAAATATTTCGGTCATCGTCCCATTATCGTGGGTCCTGAGACAAGAACGGGAATGCAGATTCGCATTTATAATCCCGAAGAACTCGGAGCCGACAGAATAGCGAACGCGGTTGCGGCTTACCACCGCTTCGGCGGAAGCGTGATAGTTGTTGATCTCGGCACGGCGACCACTTTTGACTGTGTTTCCGATAAAGGAGAATATCTGGGCGGAGCCATAGTCCCGGGGATTGAGCTTTCCACGGTGGCGCTTTACCACGGGACCTCAAAACTTCCGAAGGTCGACCCCGAGAAGCCCGAGCAGGTGATCGGCAAGGACACCGTAGAGTGCATACAGTCGGGGCTGTTTTACGGTTACGCCTCGATGATTGACGGGCTTTGCGCGAAACTCAAGGAGGAGATGGGTTCCTCTCCCGAGATCATAATGACCGGGGGATTCGCCGAGGCGGTCTCCGAGGAGTGCGCCTGCGAGAACCAGGTCGACAAGGACCTTGCTCTCCACGGCCTGAGACTGCTCTATGAACTCAACTCTCAGATACTCTGTTAGGAAAATCGTCTCGGAAACCACCTGTTTTGTTCTTTCCCTAGAACTCACAGACGGCCATCGCCACTGGGTTTTTCCAAACGCGGAGTGGATGGACAAGAGAGAAAAGGCTATCGGGATCGAGTTTGAAGAGAATGATCTGTGGGCCTTTCTCTGCGGGCAGTCCCGCTCGGCAAAGGCCGATTTTTCAGTTTCCGGAAGGTACGTTTCGAGTCACCAAGGTTCCTCCAAGTTCTCTTTTCGTCTCGATGGTTCGCCGCTCCTTTGGGGCAATTACGTTCTGCTTTCTCCAAGCTGGGGGCGTCACTCGAAAAGAAAGATGTGGCTTCTGATTCCCGCTTCGGGGAGGGAGCGCGGTCGGCAGTAGGAGGGCTATTTCAAGCCAGATCGGAGGGTGCCTGGGTATGGGTTCCCGTTTTCGGGAGAATTTTTACCCGCCCTTCGGATTTCTCGGGTCCTGGATCGTAGAAAATTTCCTTTTCGTTTGCCAAAAACAGCTCCTTCCATAGCGCGTATCCCTTTCTGTTCATGTGAAGACCGTCTTCGGTGAACAGTTCCTCCCTTATATCCCCGTTCTCATTCAGCATTTGGTCGTGGACATTCAGGTAAAAGGTGTTGGGCTCTCTTGACAGGAACTGTCTTACGAGATCGTTTGACGCCTCGATCCTGTCAAGAAAATGAAACCTTACGGGACTAGGTTTTATTGAAACGAAGGTAAATTTCGTGTGTGGGTAGGATTCTCTGAAGCGGTGGTAAAAATCCACAAAGAAATTCAGCACCTGCCTTGGGATGCAGCCATCCCCTATGTCGTTATCACCCGCGTAGAAGACCAGGGATTTAACGTCATTCGGTTTTATGAGCCGCTCGAAATAGTGGAGGCAGTAGGCGATTCTCGCGCCTCCGAAACCAAGATTCGTGATATTGTACCCGGGGAAATCTCTTGCCATGCCCCTCCACAGGCGGAAACTTGAGCTGCCGTAAAATACCGTCGCGTCATTCTTTTTCCCGACATGGCGTCTCTCGATGACCCTTATGTCCTGTTCGAAGAGGTTTTTGTCGATTACCGGGAACTCTTTTTCGACCTGCTCGAAGGTTTTTAAGTTTATCTTGGTGGATTCCGCCCGCCTCGCGAGTCCCGCCGCCTCTTCCACGTATGTTCTGTACTCGTCTCCGTATTCCCTGACGAACTCAAAGAGCCTGTCTTTGTTCTCCTCCGGGTTTTTTACGTGATCGGATACCCTGAAGGGCTTTTTTATCACCAGGGAGAACACGTTCTGGTTTATTCTTTTATCAAAATTCGCCACGGCCACGGGAACGATATATGGTTCGGGCGAGGCGGACGCGGCCAGAAGAAAAGCGCCGAGTTTGAACGGTCCGGGCGATTCCTCCGTCGTCATGCTGGTCCCCTCCGGACTTATTACTATGTTAAATCCTTTTTTTAGGTGATCCTTGGCCGTTTCATAGAATTTTTTCCTCCAGGCTTTTCTCCGCTCGGGGGTCCCTTGGGAGATATCGGATTCCTCGGTGTAGACATTTATGTGTCCGAGCCTCTCGTAGTAGTATTCGTGTCCGTATTCCTCCGCCCTCGGAACGCGTACGACACGGATTCCGGCCTCGCCGTACTTGGCGTAAAGAACCATCGAGCTTATGAAGTGGGAATCGAGCGTAATCTGAAAATTGTTGGGAAGCGTGTTATAGGGATGGTTCAGCAGATGATTGTATATGAAGATGTGCCCCGGCTCGTCGGGCAGATTCTCCCAGCCTTCGATTATGTAAGGGGTGGTGTTGAAGACTCCTGCGAACTGCTTGGCCGCCATGGTTCTTATCTCGCTCGGAGAAAGCGACTTGGGCGCCGCGGTCACGGACTGATAGACGTTTTTCAGGCCCTCGAAAAAGTTGTATTCCTTGTAGATCTTTCCGAGAATGTCGAGGCTGAGACGGGAGAGTTCCCTCTCAAGGCTTTCGCCCTCTTTTTCCAGTCTGAACAGGAGCCGGAAAGCGTCATCCAGCGTAAGCGGACTGTTTAGCAGATGGGGAAGCTTGTGAATGGGGGAGTTTACGCTTAACTGCATGGAGTTCTGCTCTATGAGATTGCTTATGGCCAGTATCTCCCGTTCGTATCTTTGGGATATGAGCCCCGCGCGGGCATTTCGAAGCCGGATCGACACCAGCCACAAAAGTCTTCTGGCAAGTGCCAGCGCCGAGGCGGGCTCCTGATTCAGGATCTTATGAAGATTGCGGGAGCTTATGTGATAGATAACCGAGTTTCTGCTCGCAACGGCGGTGACGTCGTTTGATCCGGCGGAAGCGGCGCCCATCCATCCGACCAGATATCCCGGGAGGTTAATCAGATGAAGCGCGGCGGATTCCTCGATTCCTCCCTGCGCCCCGTCGGGAGAGAAGCACAGTGCCGCCTTTCCGTAAGCCAGTATGTCTATCCCTTTCGAAGTATCCCCTTGGCTGAATATGGGTTCGTTGTTCAGATAGTATTTTTTCTGGGTCGCTTTTGCCAGCTGGCGCAGTGTTCTGTCGGGGAAAACCTCGAAAAAAGGAGATTGCCTCAGAAGCTGAAGCGGGTTGGGTACGGATATGTATTTTCCTTCCTGGGAAAAGCCTCCCGTTTTTCCCGTCTCAATGTCCCAGTTGACGTTGTTGTATTCTGCAAGCTCGGTCCTTACATGCTTTAGAAGGTTTATGCTTTTGCCGAGAACGAACAGGAGGAATTCGCGCCCCAGAAGGGGTTCCTGGTCAAAGAATTTTTCAAGATTCTGATGGCTCCACTTTAGCAGGACGCAGGGTTTCTCGCATGTAATCGTTGTGTAGTAGCGCTTGGGAGAGCGAAAGCCCGACCAGCCTACGGGAGTGAATTTCTCGTCACTTTTCCCCACCGAGAATTCATCGGTTCTGTCTTCGACGCTGATTGAGAAATTCACCAGTCCCTCTACGAGGAAGTAGAAAGAATGGCTCGGTTCGAACTGCTTGGTGAGAACGTAGCGTTCAGGCACTTCTATCAGTTCGCCTATCTTAAGCAGGAAATCGATCTTGTCTTTCTCGAAATTCGAAACGAACGGAAGTTCGCTGAATATCTCTTTTTTTTCCCACATAAAAATAAATCATACCTTTTTTGTTAGCGTAATATACTTTATCGCCGGAAGTCGGCTCACTGCCCGGATAAGGCCAAGGGCTTTTTCGCAATTTTGTTAAAAATAATTTACGCTGTTTGAAAAAATTACAGAAATTTTTTCCAAGGAGGCTCAGGTGATAAAACGTATGGTGATGTGGAAACTGAAGGATTCGCACGAAGGAATGGGCAAGGATGAGCTTATTGCCAAGTTCGAACAGAAAGTAGAGACACTGAAAAGCGCCGTTCCGGAGATAAAGACTATGGAGCTCGGCAAGAGTTTTAGCGAGCTTCCCGTCGCGTACGATATATCCCTCTATTCTGAGTTCGACTCGGAGGAAAATTACGAAGTTTTCCTGAAGCATCCCGAGCACGTAGAGGTCGGGAAGTTCATCCGGCAGATAAGAACGGACACGGCTCTTGTCGAATACGAAACCTGATTTTCCTGGTTCCGCCTGGCGGTTGAATAAGGGGATATGTCAAGCACACACCCTGTTATTCGTTTTTATCGGCATAATACATATTCTGTCGTCAAAAGCCGGATAGCTGCTTGGATAGGATGGAGGATTTTTCGCAATTCCATGAAAAATAATTTATACTATTCGGCACATATACTTTTTCCAAGGAGATCCAAGTGATAAAGCATATAGTGATGTGGAAGATCGAGGAGTCGCATGAAGAGGGGAACAAGGATGAGCTCATGAACAGAATCAAGGAGGACCTTGAGGGGCTCAAAAATGTCATTCCTGAGATAAAGACCATGGAGATCGGCAGGAATTCTAACGAACTCCCCACATCGTTTGATATCGCTCTTTATTCCGAGTTCGAATCACAGGAAGATCTTGATACCTACAAGGAGCACCCCGAGCACGAGAAGGTCGCGCAGTTTATCCGGCGGGTAACGGCAGATGCGGTTGTTGTCGACTACGAAACGTGACTTTTTTGATTCCGTCTAGCGGTTGAATAAGGGGATATATCAAGCGCGGACACCCTGTTATCTGAATACATGTGGTAACCGAGCGTGGCTATCATGGCCGCGTTATCGGTGCAAAGAGCGGGCGAGGGCATAAAAACATTTATTCCTTCGCTTCTTATTCTCTCTTCGCTTAGCTGCCTTAGCCTTGAGTTGCAGGCTACCCCGCCTGCTAAAACGACGCTTCCCACTCCGTTTTTCCTCGCGGCGTTAAGCGTCTTGTCAATAAGGGTTTCCACTATGGCTTCCTGATACCCGGCGCATACGTCAAAGAGATTCTCTTCGCTCTCGACCGGGTTTTTCCTTATATGGTTAAGAAGAGCGGTTTTAAGCCCGCTGAAACTGAAATCAGGGGATTCGTTGTTAAACGGTCTTGGGAAACTGATGGCGTCGGGGTCACCGTTTTTTGAAAGCCTGTCTATTTCGACTCCTCCGGGATACCCGAGCCCGAGGGCCTTCGCTCCCTTGTCAAAAGCCTCCCCCGCGGCGTCGTCTCTCGTGCTTCCGAGCAGCTTGAAGTCAAGAAAACCCCTTACCATGTAAAGGTTCGTGTGCCCTCCGGAAACTATGAGTGCGACAAACGGAAAATCGATTTCGTTCTCAAGATGCGCCACCGCTATGTGGGATTCCAGATGGTTTACTCCCACGAGTGGTTTTCCGTGGGAGAACGCAAGCGCCTTCGCGGTTGAAATTCCGACCATTAGCGAGCCTATTAGTCCGGGTCCCTGGGTTACCGCTATGGCGTCAACTTCCCCCGCAGATGTCTCGGCAGTTTCGAGGGCTTGGTTGATTACCTGGAGGATTATTTCCGTGTGCATGCGTGACGCTATCTCCGGAACGACTCCGCCGAAGGCGTTATGAACGTCGATTTGCGAGGAAACCACGTTTGAGAGCATCTGCTCTCCGCCTCTTACCACTGCCGCGGAAGTCTCGTCGCACGATGTCTCGATACCCAAAATGAGAGAAGACATAAACCTAACCTCTTTGATGAACTGGGTAATAACTTTACCCAAGCGCTCGATTTAGTGAACGGTGTGCTAGGGAAGGGTTTCCGGTTTTGCCCGGTTTTCATGTGAACATGTTGACATTCGGCGGGTTTGCGAGTGTTTTTATTCCGAAGAAGTTATGATGCCAAGGATTTTCAAGGTACTGATTCCATGTCTTTGCGTTTTTCTCTCGTTCGGTTGCGGCTGCGGGGAAAGGACTGCCCCGGACGAGCGTGTCGAGGTTCCGGCAGAATCGGTGCCCGAGGAAACTCCTGCGGAGCGGATGCCCGCTGAAACTCCCGTGGACCCAATGCTCTCGGGGATATCCCTTCCCGAGGGATTTTCAATTTCCCTTTATTCAAACGAAGTGCCCGGTGCGCGTTCGCTTGCCCTTGGAACCGATGGCACATTGTTTGTCGGCACCAGGTCTAAGACCGTGTACGCCCTTAGCGATACGGACGGCGATAATTACGCCGAGACCGTCAATATAATCGCGGATAACCTTAATACCCCAAACGGCGTCGCGTTTCGGAACGGGGACCTTTATGTCGCGGAAGTAAGCCGGATTCTCCGCTATGGGGGAATCGAAAGTCGTCTCTCATCTCCTCCTGCCCCCGCAGTTGTAATTGATACGCTTCCCAGAGATACGCATCATGGGTGGAAGTTCATCCGGTTCGGACCGGACGATAAGCTCTATGTTCCGGTCGGAGCGCCCTGCAACGTCTGCAAGAGGAACGACGAGCGCTACGCGGCGATCCTGAGGCTGAATCCCGACGGAACGAATCTTGAGGTTTTCGCCCGTGGAGTGAGAAACACCGTGGGTTTTGACTGGCATCCGGAATCTGGCGTGCTCTGGTTTACGGATAACGGGAGGGATAACATCAGCAGGGACCAGCGGATTAATGATAACAGCCCTCCTGACGAACTTAACCGTGCCGGGGAAGCCGGACTTCATTTCGGTTTTCCTTACTGCCACGGGGTGGATGTCCGGGACCCGCAGTTCGGCTCGGAACGCGGCTGCGACGAATTTACACCTCCCCAGTGGGAGCTTCCCGCGCACGTTGCGGCGCTTGGCATGCGGTTCTACACGGGTTCCATGTTTCCCGCGTCCTGGAAAAACGTGATTTTCATCGCGGAGCACGGTTCATGGAACAGAAGCGTGCCCATAGGTTACAGGGTGACCTCGGTGCGCCTCGACGAATCGGGCAACGCGGCTTCATACGATGTGTTCGCCCGGGGATGGCTTGAGAGTGACGGAACTGCGTGGGGAAGGCCGGTTGACGTGCTCGTCGCTCCCGACGGAGCGTTGCTCGTATCCGACGACCTCAGGGGAGCCGTTTACAGGATTTCCCGCTGATGCCGAGGCGTTTTTTGTTATCCAAAATTATTTGTAAAGGAACCTATAATCCCCTAAACTAATCAATATCCGAAGCGTTTCTGCCAAGGGAGTCTTTGCTCATGAGTTCTTCTCGGAAAAAAGAGAAAATACCCACCGGGTCCGTGATAACGAGAGACCCTTTTCCTAAGTCGAAAAAGATATACGTGGACGGAGAAATCCACGACATAAAGGTGGCCATGAGAGAGGTTGAAACCGACGATTTTCTCTCTGACGCCCCGGATGCTGACCGCTTCAGGATAACCCTTTACGACACAAGCGGTCCCTACACCGACCCCGATGTCGATATCGACGTTCACAGGGGTCTTCCGCCGCTTCGCGAAAAGTGGATAAGGGAGCGGGAAGATGTCTCGGAACTGCCTGATTTCTCCTCTGAATTCGCGAGGAAAAGGCTTGAGAAGGCAAACGGGATAACCTTCGGGAACATAAGAAAACCCCTTTGCGCCTCCCCCTCGCGAAACGTAACCCAGATGCACTACGCGAAAAAGGGAATCATAACGCCCGAGATGGAGTATATCGCCATAAGGGAGAACCAGAGAATCGACGAGATGAGAGAGGTCTACGGGCAGCTCGGGGCGTACCACGAGGGAGTGGATTTCGACGCGCGCACTCAGACCGGCTGCATCACTCCCGAGTTCGTGAGAGAGGAAGTCGCCTCGGGACGCGCCATAATTCCGAACAACATAAACCACCCGGAGAGCGAGCCCATGATAATAGGGCGTAATTTCCTCGTGAAAATAAACGCGAACATCGGAAATTCCGCCGTTACCTCAAGCATTGAGGAGGAGGTCGAAAAAGCGGTCTGGGCGTGTCGGTGGGGAGCCGACACCATAATGGATCTCTCGACCGGGGACAACATTCACGAAACCAGAGAGTGGATAATAAGAAATTCCCCGGTTCCCGTGGGAACCGTTCCTATATACCAGGCCCTTGAAAAGGTTAATGGAAAACCGGAGGAACTTACCTGGGAGATTTACAGGGACACCCTCATAGAGCAGGCGGAGCAGGGGGTTGACTACTTCACGATACACGCGGGAGTGCTCCTTCGCTATATCCCCCTTACCGTCGACAGGGTTACGGGGATAGTTTCAAGGGGCGGGTCAATAATGGCCAAATGGTGTCTTTCGCATCACAAGGAAAGCTTCTTATACACCAATTTCGAAGAGATCTGCGAGATAATGAAGGCCTATGACATAGCCTTTTCTCTGGGCGACGGCCTCCGGCCGGGTTCGATAGCTGACGCTAACGACGCCGCGCAGTTCGCTGAGCTTGATACCCTCGGGGAACTTACGCAGATAGCTTGGAAGCACGATGTTCAGGTCATGATAGAAGGTCCGGGGCATATCCCGATGCAGATGATAAGGGAGAACGTTACCAAGGAGCTTGAGATATGCGGAGAAGCTCCCTTTTACACTCTTGGGCCCCTGGTTACCGACATAGCCCCCGGGTACGACCACATAACTTCCGCAATAGGGGCGGCGATGATAGGCTGGTACGGGACCGCAATGCTCTGTTACGTAACCCCGAAGGAGCATCTCGGTCTTCCCAACAAAAAGGACGTGAAGGACGGGGTTATAACCTACAAGATCGCCGCGCACGCGGCCGATCTTGCGAAGGGCCATTCCACAGCGCAGCTTCGCGACAACGTGCTCAGCAAGGCGAGGTTCGAATTCCGGTGGAATGATCAGTTCAATCTCTCTCTTGATCCTGATACGGCGCGCGAGTTCCATGACGAGACTCTCCCTGCCGAAGGGGCCAAGGTTGCGCATTTCTGCTCCATGTGCGGTCCCAAATTCTGCTCGATGAAAATCACGCAGGACATAAGGGATTACGCAAAAGAGCAGGGTCTCTCGGAGATGGATGCCGTTCAGAAAGGGCTTGATTCCAAGGCGAGAGAGTTTTCGGAGAAGGGGAAAGAGATATACGTTGAGCGTCCGGATTAGACTTGCTGTTTAGTTATGAGATTGGGTAAATCGTCACAATTATAGCTTAATCTCACCTTCGACATCCGAAATAGTCTTCTTCAGGCCTGCATAGCTACATTTACGTGGCGAGAGCTTTTCGAGAGAACTCAAGCGAATGGTTTTTTGACCCGGACATTTCTGGTCAAGCGTCTTCGTCGGAAGAACATAAAACTCCCATTTGCTTGTATTAAGAGGGTGAAGAGGCTTCTTACCCTTAAATATGCAGAATACATAGATATCGGCCCAACGCTTAATGCCTTCTCTATACTCTCCGGTTTCAGCGTTCCAACTCCTGTGAGGAGCTATCCTAAACTCGATAACAGAAGGCTTGGATTGTTTCCACGACTGTACATATGCGGAGCTTTTAACTTCAATCGCGGTGCCGGATGCCATGCGGAGGTCAAACTCATCCCACTCTCTTCTTGGTTTTTTGTGAAGACCTAGTGCCGTCGCAATTAGAAATTCCGCCAGAATCCCTCGGGAGGTGTTGTCCAGAAGCACGGAACCGGACCATCGCCAATAGTCAACCAGTTGTAGCGGTTTCCTGATTCCTGGGCCACGAAACTCTTCATTGCCGTGCAGTAGTTCGACTTCATGTTGGGATAAGCTGTCACTCATGAATACATTATACATATATTGCGTATCACTGATGGGCAGGCTATTGCACAGGAAGTGGGCATTTCTCTTGTTGCCTGTCAGCGTGTTATTAAGTATATATTTGCAACCTGTTACAAGCTTTTCCGTTCCATGCCCAAGCGAACTGACATAAAAACCATAATGGTCATCGGCTCCGGTCCGATAGTCATAGGACAGGCCTGCGAGTTTGACTATTCAGGCACCCAGGCGTGCAAGGTGCTGAAGGAAGAAGGTTACAGGGTAGTTCTGGTAAACAGCAACCCGGCTACCATAATGACCGACCCCGACTTTGCCGACAGCACTTACGTGGAACCGCTCGTTCCCGAAATACTGGAAAAAATAATAGAGAAGGAAAAGCCCGACGCCCTTCTGCCCACGATAGGCGGGCAGACTGCTCTTAACCTTGCTGTTTCGCTTGCCGAGTCGGGCGTGCTCAAGCGCCACGGCGTGGAACTCATAGGCGCTAAAATCCCTGCCATAAATAAGGCGGAGAACAGGGATCTTTTCAAAAAAGCCATAGCCGACATAGGTCTTGAGGTGCCGAAAAGCGGCATCGCGCACAACATGGAAGAGGCTTGGGACGTCGTGGACGAGATAGGGTTCCCGGTCATCATACGACCTTCCTTTACCCTTGGCGGAACCGGCGGAAGCGTCGCCTACAACAGGGAGGAATTTCAGGAGTTCGCCAAAGCGGGCATCGAGAGCTCTCCGGCAAGCGAGATACTCATAGAGGAATCCATAGTGGGGTGGAAGGAATTTGAGTACGAGGTAATGCGGGACCACATGGATAACGTCGTCATAATCTGCTCCATAGAGAATTTCGACGCCATGGGCGTTCACACGGGAGACAGCATAACGGTGGCTCCCGCGCAGACCCTTACCGACAAGGAATATCAGCATATGCGCGACGCGTCCATAGCGATAATAAGGGAAATCGGCGTTGAAACCGGCGGCTCGAACATCCAGTTCGCCGTTAACCCCAAAGACGGACGGATGATGGTAATAGAGATGAACCCGAGGGTTTCGCGAAGCTCCGCGCTTGCCTCGAAGGCCACGGGGTTTCCGATCGCCAAGATAGCCGCGAAGCTTGCGGTCGGCTATTCGCTTGATGAGATCTCAAACGATATAACGAAGTACACTCCCGCATCTTTTGAACCGACGATAGATTACGTTGTGGTGAAAATACCGAGGTTCGCGTTTGAGAAGTTTCCCCAGACGAGCCCGACTCTCACCACGCAGATGAAGTCCGTGGGGGAAGCCATGTCCATGGGAAGGACTTTCAAGGAATCCCTGCAGAAGGCGATGAGATCTCTTGAGATAGATTCCTACGGTTTTGAGAAGGTGTCCGATGACCACGAAGAGGTAAGGGAGAAACTCAGGATTCCCTCCCCGCGACGGCTCTGGTACATAGCTGACGCGTTTCGTCTGGGCATGGACTTGGAGGAAATTTACTCAATCTCTCACGTGGACCCGTGGTTTCTTCAGAATATAAAGCAGATTGTCGATTTCGAATCGGATATTGCGAAGGACGGGCTTAACCGAGAGACCATACTTCAGGCCAAGCGCCACGGTTTTTCCGACATTGAGATCGCGAAGATTCTTTCCACTGAGGAAGGGGAAATAAGAGATTTCCGCCTGCGCGAGGGAATTGAGCCTGCTTTTAAGATGGTTGATACCTGTGCCGCCGAGTTTGAGGCCTACACCCCCTATCTCTACTCGACTTTCGAGAGCGAAAGCGAAGCGCTTCCAACTGACAGGAAAAAAGTCGTGATACTGGGCGGGGGACCTAACCGCATAGGCCAGGGCATAGAGTTTGACTACTGCTGCGTGCACGCGTCTTTTGCGCTTCGGGAAGAGGGATACGAGGCCATTATGGTTAACTGCAATCCCGAGACCGTGAGCACGGACTACGACACCTCGGACAGGCTTTATTTCGAACCGCTTACGCTTGAAGACACACTGGCTCTTATAAGAAGGGAAGATCCATGGGGAGTCATAGTTCACCTCGGAGGCCAGACCCCACTCCGCCTGGCCCTCGCGCTTGAGAAGGAGGGGGTGAAGATAATAGGAACTTCCCCCGAGAGCATAGACCTTGCCGAGGACAGAGACAGGTTCAGAAAACTGGTTTCGGATCTGGGGCTCCTCCAGCCCGAAAGCGATACCGCGAGAAGCGAGGGGGAAGCCATCGGCATAGCCCGCGAAATAGGATATCCGGTCATGGTCCGCCCGTCCTACGTTCTGGGCGGTCGCGCCATGGAAACGGTTTACGACGAGGAGGCTCTTCGGACCTACATCAGGGAAGCCGCGAGCGTTTCGCCCAACCACCCGATACTGATAGACAAGTTCCTAAAGGACGCGAAGGAGGTCGACGTGGACGCGGTTTGCGACGGGAAAACCGTTGTTGTGGGCGGGGTGCTCGAGCACATCGAGGAAGCCGGGGTTCATTCCGGAGACAGCGCGGCGATTCTGCCCCCGTTTTCGATGGACCCTGAAATTGTCGAGGAAATAAAATCCCAGACGAAAAAGCTCGCCCTTTCTCTGGATGTAAGAGGACTTGTTAACATCCAGTTTGCCGTAAAGGACGGGCAGGTTTACATAATCGAGGTAAACCCGAGAGCGAGCCGCACCGTTCCTTTCGTGAGCAAGGCCATAGGGGTTCAGCTGGCCAAGATAGGCACCAAGGTGATGACCGGAAAATCTCTTGAGGAACTCGGCTACACGGAGGAAATCGTTCCGGAGCACTACTGCGTGAAGGAATCGGTCTTTCCTTTCGTCAAGTTTCCGGAAGTTGACACGATTCTGGGCCCGGAAATGAAATCCACCGGCGAGGTCATGGGAATCGCTCCCGACCTTGACCAGGCGTTTGCCAAATCCCAGATCGCGGCCGGCAACAGTCTTCCTTCCGGCGGAATGGCTTTCATAAGCGTAAAAGACGAGGACAAGTCCGACAAGATGCTCGATATAGCCCAAAGGCTGAGCGATACCGGTTTTGATATAATGGCTACCGGGGGAACATCTGAATTTCTCAATAAAAATGGTATATTTTCCCAAACGGTGAAAAAGGTTAAGCAGGGCCGCCCCCACATAGTCGATCATCTTAAAAACGGTGAGGTGCAGTTGGTTATAAATACCACTTTCGGGAAAAAGGAGATCGCGCAGTCTTATTCAATACGGAGGACAGCCCTTGTAAACAATGTTCCTTACTTCACCACTCTCGCCGGCGCGGTGGCCGGAGTCGGTGCTATCGAGGCCATGGTGAGAAGCGGTCTCGACGTGAAGGCTCTGCAAAGCTACTATTAACTAACCCGGCTGGGGTATGATTGAGGTGTGGAGGAGATATTAAATGAGTGTCCAAAGAGTTCTAATTACTCCCGATGGATGGAAAAAGCTTCGGGACGAACTTCACAGGTTAAAGACCGTCGAAAGACAGGAAGTGATCAGGCTTATAGAATACGCGAGATCCCTCGGAGACCTTTCCGAAAACGCCGAGTATGAGACCGCCAAGCAGAAGCAGTCGTTCATAGAGGGGAGGATACTGGAAGTAGAAGACCGCCTTGGCCGCGCGGAGGTAATTGACCCCGAGAAAATCACTTCGCGGGACAGGGTCGTTTTCGGTCTTACGGTTACGGTGGAGGATATTGATTCCGGGGACATAAAAAAGTACAAGCTTGTGGGAGAAGATGAATCCGAGCCCGAAAATGGCTTTATCTCCGTCACCTCTCCGGTCGGCAGCGCGCTTATCGGAAAAAGAGTCGATGACGAGATACAGGTCAGGGCCCCCGGAGGAATTAAGGAATTTCTGGTTATTGATATAGAATAAACCTTTGGTATGGGCAGGCCGGTTGACAATCTCAAGAGATTTATACTGTTTTCAATTGTCTTCCATGTTCTTATATCTTTTGCTTGGGGGAAGATTGTCGTGCAGAAAAGCGTTCCTGTGTACGGCGATCACATAGAGGTTTCCCTAAGGCATTTTGAATTCAAAAAACCCGCGCCCGCGGAAAAAGTCGTAAAAAGAAAAAAGGTTGTTAAGAAGAAAGAAGAAAAAGCCGTAGAAGAAGTGAAAAAGCGGGATGACTCTCTGGCGCTTAAAAAGGAAGAAAAATCCGCTCCGGAGCAACAACCCGACGAAGCTAATAGCAGCGCGAGACCCTCTTACGGTTTTACCCCGAGACCCGGCTATCCCGCGGTTGCCATAAGACGCGGTTACGAGGGCAGCGTGTTGCTTAATGTGCACGTGCTTCCGAACGGGAGGCCCGAGGAAGTAACCGTCTTCAAATCCTCCGGTCACAAGGTTCTTGATAATGCCGCTTTGAAGGCTGTAAAGAAGTGGAGATTTGTCCCGGCGCAAAGAGGCTTCAAGGCGGTTTCAAGCTGGGTCAAGGTTCCGATAGAGTTTCGGCTGGAATGAAGCTTAGCCGTCTGCCGGAAGTCTCCGGGATTTTCTTCCGGGGTCGTGATTTTTTGTTTTTTTCATGAGAAATTATCTGAGCGTATTCGTTATATCCTTTCTGGTAGTGTTGCTTGACCAGCTGACCAAGTGGCTCGTCAAGGCCCACGTGCCTTTTCTATCGAGGATAAACGTGTTTTCATGGTTCGATATAACCCACTTGCGAAATCCGGGAATTGCGTTTGGCATGTTAAGGGACATGTCCGAAGATGTAAGACTTTATTTTTATATAGTTGTTTTCATTTTGGTGCTGGTCGCGGTTTTTTTCTTTCTTCGCAGGCTTGAGGAAGAGCAGAGGATTTTTCGGTACGCGCTTGCTTTTGTGCTGGGGGGAGCGATCGGAAACTCAATAGACAGGTTTGCCTACGGATACGTGACCGATTTTATCGCGGTCTACTGGCCGGGGAACCCTGATATGCTCTGGCCGCCTTTTAACGTGGCTGACTCTGCGATCACGGTCGGGGCGATTTCGATCCTGGTTTCCGGATTCTTGGGGCGTGACAAGGAGAGTTAGATGTTCAGCGGCATAGTTGAAGACGTTGGAGCTGTCGAGGCGCTTGAGAAAAAGGACAAGGGCGTTCTTTTAAAAATCGGGGTTCGGAAGATCGACGCCGGGGAACTGAGCCTGGGGGAAAGCGTGTCCGTAAACGGCGTATGCCTTACGGTGGTTTCAACTGGAGAGGGGAG
The DNA here is from genome assembly GCA_022822065.1 of Candidatus Dadabacteria bacterium. Taxonomy (GTDB): domain Bacteria; phylum Desulfobacterota_D; class UBA1144; order Nemesobacterales; family Nemesobacteraceae; genus Nemesobacter. Next base: position 264,139 of record JAJECI010000008.1, on the reverse strand, counting down.
TTTTTCCGTTGACGCCTCTCACGAGACGCTCTACAGGACGAATCTTTCCGGCCTCCGGACGGGAAGCGGAGTGAATCTCGAGAGATCTCTTCGGGTCGGGGACAGGATGGGCGGACATATCGTCACGGGCCACGTGGACGGAGTAGGGGTCGTTCAGTCCATTACTCCGGTAGGAGAATCCAAGGTCTTTTCTTTCTCGATTCCCGCATCGCTTGCGAGATATGTGGTCGAGAAAGGATCGGTCGCCGTTGACGGCGTAAGTCTCACCGTCAATTCGGTAGAGGACGCTGAGTTCTCGGTAAACATAATTCCCTACACGCTTCGGGAAACGACGTTTTCCGAATTTCGCCGCGGCAGGGAAGTTAACATAGAGTGCGACATAATAGGCAAGTACGTCGAGAAAATGCTCTCCGGCTCAACCACCTCTGCCGAGGGCTCTCCCGTCGGAAGAAAACTGTAGGTTGACTTGAGCGAGAAACGACATATTTTCCTTACTGGGTTTATGGGGGCGGGCAAGACTAGCGTCGGAAGGGAGCTTTCCGGAAAACTGCGAATGGATTTCTATGATCTTGACAGTGAAGTGGAACGGGCTGAAGGTCTTTCTGTAACCGAGATATTCGAAGCGGGCGGAGAGGAGAGTTTCAGGCAGAAGGAAGCCGAGATGCTCGCCGCTCTTTCACAGAAAACGTCCCCGGCCGTGATCTCGACGGGGGGAGGCGCGGTCCTGCGACGGCAGAATCGCGAAACGATGGATGCCTCGGGCGAGGTTTTCTATCTGCGGGCGGATGTCGATACCCTTTGGAACAGGGTGAGGCGCAAGAAGGGAAGACCCCTTCTTGACGTCAAGAACCCGCGCGCTGAGTTCCATGAGCTTTTCATGAAAAGAAGGGATATTTACGAACTTTCGGCGCATGTCGTGTTTACGGATGATATCAGTATTTCCGAAGTTGCTGATAAAATAATCGAGATTTTCGAATGAAGTCGGAGGCTCTAACTATGAAAAAAACCGTTTTTTTGTTTCTTGCTGCCTGTTTCTTGCTTGTGGGTTCACTCTCGTGCGCTAAAGTGGAGGAAGACGAAGAAAGCCCTGGATCTCTGTCACGCGAAAACGTCCCGGAACTTCTCTCTTCTTCAGGTTCTTATGAAAAATTCCCATCCCTCGCGGGGCTTGTCGAGAAACAAAAACATTCTGTCGTGAATATAAGCACCACGAGTGTCGTAAAACGTGGAAAGGCCCTCCCTGATTTCGGCGAAGGAGACGCTTTCGAGGAGTTTTTCAAGAGATTTTTTCCGAACGACCGGGAGCGGGAGTTCAGGAAAAAGGGCCTGGGCTCGGGATTCATAGTCAGCAAAGACGGCTACATAGTTACCAATAACCATGTGATCAGCAGAGCAGAAGATATACAGGTGGTTCTCTACGACGGGTCGAGGTATACGGCCGAGATTGTGGGACAGGACACGAAAACGGATCTTGCGGTCCTTAAGATAAAGCCTGAAAAAAAGCTGAAGCCCGTCGTTTTCGGAGATTCGGACAAGCTTAGAATCGGCGACTGGGTCATGGCGGTCGGAAATCCTTTCGGACTCGGCTACACCGTAACGGTCGGGATAGTGAGCGCGAAAGGGAGATCTCTGGGTCTCGGCGCCTACGATGATTTCATTCAGACCGATGCGTCCCTCAACCCCGGAAACAGCGGAGGTCCGCTTTTTAACCTGGGAGGGGAGGTAGTCGGCGTTAACACCGCGATAGCTGCCAGAGGTCAGGGAATAGGTTTCTCCATCCCAACCAATATGGCCAAGGGAGTCATATCCCAGCTCATGGAAAAAGGCAAAGTGGTCAGAGCATGGCTGGGAGTCGTTATTCAGCCTATAACTCAGGAGATAGCTGAGAGCATGGGGCATGAAAGCACCGACGGGGCTCTTATATCCGATATAAGCCCGGGAAGCCCCGCAGAGAAAGCGGGTCTGCAGAGGGGGGACGTGGTAGTGAAATTTGACGGAGAGCCTATAAAGGAGTTTACGTCCTTATCCAAACTCGTGGGGATGAAGGCTCCCGGCACTTCTTCTGAAATCACGATTCTCCGCGACGGGAAGCGTGAGGAGATTTCCGTCGTTCTCGGCAAAATGCCGGATGAAGAGGCTCCTGCCGAGTCCCGTGGGGATGAAGATATTGAATTAAGCGACATTACCCCGGATATCGCCGCGCGGTTCGGCGTTGAGGATAAAGCCGGGGTTCTGGTTACGAACGTGAGCCGCGGCAGTTCGGCCTGGGAGGCGGGATTCCGTCCCGGGGACGTTATACTCGAGGTTGACAAGAACCAAGTGACAAACCTGGGGGAATACAACAAGATCGTAAGCGGCCTGAAACCCGGAAAGCAGTATCTTTTTCTGGTAAAGAAACGCCAGAACACCATTTACATTGGCTACGCCCCCAAAAAGAAACAGTAGCGGCGAACTTTCGGCGGTTACTCTTCGGCGATGATTTTCCTTCGGAATTTCTCCGGCATCCGCACGGTTTTTCTCTCTTTGTAGTCAAAGAACACAAGCGAGGTTTTTACCCTGGCGACCTCCTTGCCGCTTTTTTCGTTCACGAGCGCGTAGATAAGCTCGAGGAAATGGTTGCCGCACTCACCGATGCCGATGCTTATTTCCATTACGTCTCCGTAGAACGCTTCCGAACTGTAGGTGATTCCAACGTCTCCCATTATGATTCCCACTCCCTCTATGTCGCCCTCTGTGTAGCCGTGTGTTGAGAGGAACCTTACCCGGGCCTCGTGGGCGAGGGTCAGCACCGAGTCGTGCCCGAGATGAGAACCGTAATTTATGTCGTCTATTCTTATCGGAATTTGCGTTGAAAAGACGAATTTGCTCGGTAGATCTATTTTTATTCTTGCCATTTTCGCGGGTTCTCTCCCTGAATATATCCGTATTTTCGGGGCTATAAAAGAATTGTTTGCTTTTTGTTTTTCAGGGGTTATAGTCATGCCTCAATAATTGTTCCAACAAATTTTTTTAGGAGGCAGAATCAGATGGAAGAAAGGACAGAAAAGGAGCATGTAAGCAACCACGTTGATATTGAATCCAAGAGATTTTTCTTTGACGTTAAGGAAAACCACAAGGGTCAGTACCTTAGGATTACCGAACTGAGCGGCGGCCGCTCAAGCATAGTCGTTCCCTTTGAAGGAATAGAGCAGTTCAGGGACAAGCTGGTCGAAACGATAAAGCAATCCCTCGAACTGGTGGAAGGCTAGAGAAGTTCCCAGGAGTTTTAATCCCTCCCCATCTCGGCACAAGCTTTCTACTTGATCGCTTTTGCTTTTACCACTCTGAGTTTTATAAGATTCGGGTCGGGAAGCTTGCTTATAAGTCCGACCTGAACATTCCTGAGCCACATTACCTGTTTCGGAGCCAGAACCTCTTTTATCTTGAAGCGGTTTGATCCGAAAGGGGCGTTCGAGGATTTGAAAAACTCTATTTCAAGCACTATTTTCTCGTAAGCGATGTCGCTTATGTTTTCGATGACGAGCTTGCTGAGCGTTGCGGTCGCCCCGGGGATTCCGCTTCCCCATTCGAATTCCCTTATGACTATGTCGTGCTTCGGGAAAGCTTCTCTCGGCTGTTCTTGGGAAAGTTCCGTGTCTTCGTCCGCGGCCGAGCTGGCAGAGCCGGCCGTAGGGGGAACGCTTTCGGTTCCGCTGCCGTAAGCGCTTTCGGATTCATCCGAAGATGATGCTTCCTGGCGCGTTTCGGCTTTTTTCTCCTCGTCTTTTTTCCTGAGTATGCTGACGGAACTGATTTTTTTCTTTATCCTCTCCCCAAGGTTCCCTCCTCCAGAAAGAATGTAATTGAGTTCCTTTGTTGTTATCGCCTCGGCTCCGGAGACGGCAATAGATCTTTCAACGGCTTTCGGACTCGAGAAACCGACGTTTATTCCCGTAAAAGTTCTTTCCTCCCCGGCGGGAAGCAGGTCGTGTATCGTTACCGAGGACAGGTGAGTGCTGCCCGGTCCGCCTCCTGCGTCTTTTTCCGTTAAAAGCAGCTTTATGTTCTTAAAGTGGGTTTCTCCTGTGTTCTCAAGGGTGATTTCCGTTATGAATCCCTCTGTTCCGAAACTTGCCCCTTCAAACTCCCAGTTCTTTATGAAAATCACATTCCCGGCTCTTACGAACGAAGAACTTGCCGATACCTCGGCACCCGTTACCATTGCCTCGAAATTCTCAGGGTCCGCGTTCATCAGCCCCAAGTCCAAGTTGGAGAAAGTTCTTTGGCTTCCTGCGGGCACTTCCTCGGGTATCTTTCCGCGAAGCGAGCCCAGGAGCTTGCCGGTTCTCGTAAACAGGTCGACCCTGATTTTGATGTTCTTGTAGCTGGTTTTGCTCGAGTTTGCGACGGTTATTTCCCCAAGCGTCGCCATGCGTCCCACTCCGTAGGATTTCCACGAGTAGGCAGTTACGGTGAGATCTTCCCGCGGATCTGGCTGCGCGTAAGCGACCTCTGCTTGTGGAAAGGGAAGAAGCGAAAAAAACAGGAGGACAAGTGTGGCTGTAAGGACGCGGATTATGCTTTTCATCAGGTCTTAAGGAATGCTTGTAATAATATAACGGAGAGTTTTTGTTATGGAAGTTCCGGAGCGGGTTTTTTCTTGAGATATCTTCCAAAAAGGTTATAAAACTAGGACGGCCAGCCGACAACTAAAAGGTTTTCTCGGCGCGCTATTCGCCGTAACTCATAGAAACAGCAGGTTTTTTCAATGGCAATTTACATATTACTCAGCAGGCTTACTCCCGAGGGCAGAAAAACCGTGAAAGAGCGGCCCGGGAGAATAAAGGAAGTCGACGAGGAGCTTGAGGACATAGGCGTCAGGGTTATCGAGCAATATGCGACTCTGGGCAGATACGATTTTGTGAATATAGTGGAGGCGCCCGATAACGAGACCATAGGGAAGGTTTCGGTGGACCTCTGCTCAAGGGGAACGGTCGAGCTGACAACTCTTCCGGCGGTCTCGGTCGAATCTCTGGTTGAATCTCTTAACAAAGCCAGGGCGGAGAAGGCCCCCCCGACGCCATCCGGGGAAGATGAAGATATTTAAAAAATATTTCGGCGTAGTGGAGGAACAGTCGCGGGACGTTTTCGGGACGCACGCGAAAAAAACCCTCTCGGCTTTCTCGTTTTTCTCGGTCGCCGCGGTCATCCTGCCCCTGGCCATACTCATCCTGTTCATTCTGTTCAAGCTTTTCTAAAGTATTGATGGCTAAAATCAGAACACTTCCGGATGTCCTTGTCTCCAAGATAGCCGCCGGAGAAATAGTCGAGAGACCGGCTTCTGTAGTAAAGGAGCTTGTTGAAAACTCGATTGACGCCGGGGCAACCAGAATATCCATATACCTTGAAGCCGGAGGCAAGCGGCTTGTGAGGGTGGTTGATAACGGCCACGGGATGTCCCGTGACGATGCCCTTATGAGCATCGAACGTCACGCCACGAGCAAGATAAGGGACATTGACGATCTTTTCTCTGTAGAGACGCTCGGTTTTCGCGGCGAGGCGCTTCCGAGCATAGCCAGTGTTTCAAGGTTCAGAATGATAACCGCTGCCGAAGGTTCGAAATCCGGCACCGAAGTCTACATTGAAGGCGGAGTCGTGAGAAAGATAAAGGAGGCGGCATCTCCCGTGGGTTCGTCCATTGAGGTTAAGAATCTGTTTTTCAACACGCAGCCGCGGCTTAAGTTTCTGAAAAGGCCGGAGACCGAGCTCGGCAGGGTTCTCGGAGTTATCCAGCGCGAGGCCCTCTCAAGGCCCGAGGTGTCTTTTGAGGTCTTCTCAAACAACAGAACCATCCATCGCTACGGCGCGAGCGAATCGCTTACGCAGCGCGTAGCGCAGATAATTCCCGGCACGGAGCTTTACCCCATAGACTTTGAAGACAAGACGCTTAAGCTCCACGGTTTCCTGGGAAGTCCTCTTGACCCACGCTCCTCGATGCGCAGGCTGTTTACCTACGTAAACGCAAGGCCCGTAAGGGACCGTTTTATAAACAGGATCATAATGGAGTGTTACGGAAGGATGATTGAAAAGGGGAAATACCCCCAGGGAGCGATATTTATTGAAAGGGACCCTGCCTTGGTGGACGTGAACGTGCATCCGACCAAAAGCGAGGTGATGTTCGAGAACCAGTACGAAGTCGGTCAGAGCATCCGCCGCGCGATAGGCGGCATGCTTGCCGATGCCCCCTGGATGAAAAGCCGCAGGGAAAGAACCCAGAAAGCCCTTGAAGATTTCTACGAGAAGCAAAAAGACCTCGGATTTCCCGAGGGCAAGGGTCACTCCGCCACGGCGCCTTCGGCGAAAAAAGCTTCCACGCAGGCTGCTTACAGCCCAGAATCGGTGTCTCAGCACTCTCACCACGGTGATTCCTCCATGTTGGAGAAATCTCCGGAGGCGGCAAGAGGGGACATGTTTTCCGATGGCTTTTACTCAAGCCTCAAGTTCCTCGGACAGGTCGGAAAGCTTTATCTCGTATGCGAGGATCCGGACGGCATCATTCTCATTGACCAGCACGCGGCCCATGAGCGGGTTAACTTCGAGAGAATAAAAAAATCCTATGTTGAGAAAACCTTTTCCTGCTCCCAGAAGCTTCTCATCCCCGAAGTCGTCGAACTTACGGTCCGGGAAATCAATACGGCGGGGCGCTTTGCGGACGAGATGGAAAAGCTCGGCTTTGATTTTGAGGTTTTCGGGGAAAGCGCGGTGAGGGTGAAGTCCGTCCCGGGTTTTTTAAGGGACTCCGACTACACGCGGGTTTTTAGCGACCTGTTTGATGAACTTGACGGTCTGGGCGACCCCAAGAGCCTGGGGGAGCATCTTGACACCGTGTGTGCGACCATGGCGTGCCACAGTTCGATAACCGCGAACCGGACGCTCTCGGAGCAGGAGGCACGGACTCTTTTTGCGGATATGGACGCTTCTGAGAATCCGCACGCCTGCCCTCACGGCCGGCCGGTCGCGACCCGGATATCGTACAATATGCTTGAGAAGATGTTTAAGAGAACCTGACTACGAAGATTGATAGCATGCTGATGGCAAGCGAGAATTTCCGAGAAAAACTGTTTTCTGCAAACTTATGAAGGAGGATCGAATCCGAAATGGCTGTTGTTGACACGAGCGGTTTTCACAAGGGAATGAAGATCGAGACCGAAGGGGCGATCTGGGAGATAGTCGAGTACAAGCATTCAAAGATGGCGCAGAGAAGCCCGATAGTCACGGCGAGGCTTAAGAATATCGCCACGGGGGCCGTGCGGGAAATGAAATTCCGCGCGGGAGACACGTTTAACGTTCCCGATATCCAGAAAAGAACCATGCAGTACCTCTACAGGGACGATGAGATGTTCTACTTCATGGACTCCGAGACTTTCGACCAGTTTCCCTTCAGGGCGGACGCGATAGGGGATACGGCGAAGTTTCTCAAGGAACAGCAGGAAGTCACGGTGCAGATGCATGAAGGAGAGCTCATAGGAGTGGAACTTCCCACAGCCGTTGTCTTTGAGGTCACTCACACTGAACCCGGAGTGAAGGGAGATACGGTTTCAAGCACCACGAAACCGGCAACCATAGAGACCGGGGCGGTGGTGGCGGTTCCTCTTTTTATCAATATCGGGGACATGATAAAGGTCGATACCAGAAACGGGAACTACCTAGAAAGGGCGAAATCCTGAGCGAAGACTGCTTGGTTTGCTGCCCGCGGCCTATTTCCCGAAAGGATCCTCGAGTTCCGGGTGCCAGAGCTTGAAGTGTTCTTTGTGCAGGTCGTGGTATGAATCTTTCTCGAAATACTTGTCGTAGAAATCAAGATCGAGATGGTGGGCCTGGAATACGAGGCGAACGAACATCGGGTCCAGGAAAGCCGGGAATCTTCCGTAGTTCTCATGCACGTAGGTGCAGAAATCCTTTACTATCTGTATCCTGACCTCGGAAGGGTGGTATTCATCCTGCAGAATAGACGCGGGATCTCTGTAGGGAAACGGATTGTCCTCCTTCCAGAACTGGCCTCTTACTTCTAGGAACCTGTCGACAGCTTCACTCATGTCCGCCACGTAGGGAGGGCAGAGGGATTCGAAAACCCCGTCCCTTCCGACAGGATAAGGCGGATTTGTGCTCCTGATGCTTTCCTCCGGCTGGACGAACCGGAATCCGAGCCCCTTGTGGGAAGGGTCGACCCCGAGCGCGTAATGGGGAAGCAGCCCGGTGAAAGTCCAGCCTCCGAGACCCAGGGCCTGCAGCGCGAGATTCATGTTCTGGCTTATGAAGGCCTGCTCCACGTTAAGCGTGGTCAGCACCCTTAACTCCAGGTCGAAAAGAGAGAGCCTGACGTCGTTTCTGATGTAGCCTTTCTCTATCCACTTATCGAGGCCGCACGACCTTCCCCCGTTTAGTTCGTCAATAATGTTAAACCCGTACTTGGCTCCGAAGTATATGAACAGAAGCACCATGTACTCAACGGTGGTGTTGGTCACCGGGACAAAGAAAGTCGTTCCCGGCTTGTTGGTGTTCCACGCGTTAAAGTCGAAAAGGCCGGGTTCTCCCTTCGGGAGATCGGCCCTTTGGTTCTCAAGGGTAATTCTGCTCGCCCTGAAAAGCTCGACTATTTTTTCAAGCTGCTTTTCCCTGTCAAGCGACATGAAAATGGAGGTGTCGGGAGGCATGAGGTCAAAAAGCCGCACCATGTAGACGCCTTCGTCGTTTGTGTAGAAAAGCTCGGTCGAATGGGAGTTGCAGGAGCACGGCCAGCTTCTGCCGGTCCACTGGAAAAGCCACGATATGCCGGTTCTCGGGAGATCCCCCAGGGAAAGACCCGTGGTTCCGGTGCCCGCCCAGATCAGGAAAGCCTCTTCAAGTTCTGAGAGAGGAACCGGGTCGTGAGCGGAACTGTACGCCAGGTTTCCCTCGGGAATTTCCATCCCGAGGCCGAAGCGGCGCGATCTTCTTGAGAATATGGAATCCAGAAGACTGAAGTTTATGGCTCGTTCAAAGCCTGGGGGAATCTTCATTTTTCCGCTCTTTTAGGCGGTCTCGCGAGAAACAGATGGCTTCCGGTCAGTTGTTGAGGGTTTTGCATTCCTCGCAGATTCCGCTGAAAAGCACCGAGTATCCAAGAATTTTGTAATTGTCTATTTGCGGGTCAAGTTCCGAGTAAGCTATCGAGTCGTCGTAGAGATCCTCTATTTTTTTGCACTTCACGCATACGACGTGGTGGTGAGGTTCCATGTTGGCGTCGTATCTTGCGGCGTGATAAAGGGTGTTGACTACGGATATTAGCCCCATTTTCTCGAATGTCTCAAGCGTCCTGTACACGGTGGTAAGGGATATGTTCGGGTAGTAGTCCTTTATGTTCTTGTAGATCATCTCGGTGCTTGGGTGCTGCATGCTTCCCGCAAGCTCCCTGTATATCGCTATTCTCTGGGGAGTTACCTTAAGCCCCAGCTCTTTGCTTCTTTTTATGAATTGCGATATCTTGTTTTCGGTTCTGAGTTCCGAATTTTTCATGATCTGTCCCTTTATGGGCATTAAAACAAGCCAGTCTCAGTGTACCTTAAAAGTGCTTAAGCCTCAAACCGCGCGCCATGGAAGAAACTGCGATTGAATTCATGAAGAAAAACAGGGTCGTGGCCGTTATAAGGTCCGCGAGTTACGAAAAATCTCTTGAATTCGCAAGGGGATGCGTCGACGGCGGGATAAGAATCATAGAGATCATATCAATTTCTCCGGGTTCTGAAAAACTTCTTCGGGAACTTGCCTCCGAGGACGGGATATGCGTCGGGGCGGGCACGGTTCTTGACCGTGATTCAGCCGAGCGGATGTCCGGTTGCGGGGCCCGTTTCATAGTTTCTCCGCACACCGATCCCGGGATAATCGAGTATTGCCGGAAAAACGGCGTCACGGTGGTCTCAGGCGCCTTCACGTCGTCCGAGATGGTTAACGCCCGCAGCATCGGGGCGGACTTCGTGAAGATATTCCCCGCTTCGAGTTTCGGTCCGGGTTACGTGAAGGCCATAAAGGAGCCTCTCGGATTTATGGATATCATGGTCACCGGAGGAATTACCGCGGACAACATCCGGGATTATCTCTCGGCGGGAGCCGCGCTTGCCGGGGTGTCTACCGCGCTTCTGGGCGGAGGGGACGGCTATCAGTCCATAAAGCAAAGGGCCGAGGAGTTCTTCCGGCTCTCTGAGTGAAAATGGATACAAAGCCCCAGGCAAGGGAGTTTTATCTTAACTCGATAGACGAGGTGTTTGCCGAGGTTTTCTTTCTTTTCGGCGGCGGCTTTGACGTGCGGATGGAAATTGCCTCGGAAACCTCGCTCGTGAGCGCTTCTTTTTCGCCCCGCCCCACGGCGGTCAATCGAGAGGGGGCGGTCGACTTCGAGCTCTGCGCCTTTGAGTGTTCGGGCGTTTCCGCGGAGAACCTCGAGGAGTATCTCGGGGTCTCGGTGCATACGAGCAGCGCGCTTGAGTTCTTTGACTATGTCTTTTCCCAGAGACCGGAAGTTGTCTGCGGCGTGGATTTCGCGGGAAACAGCTGGATAGTAGCCGTTACCGAGTGAAAACGGGCATTATTTCCGCCTGTTTCGAGATATCGGTTCTCCTTCCCGGTCTGCTTTTTTGCGGGCTCGCTTAAAACCTGTTATTTTAGCAAAATGAGGTTCTTGCCGTTACTGCTTGTGTTAGTGACCGCGTTTTCGCTGCCTGCTTATGCCCAGAGCGGGACGGGCCACGACTGGTATTCGGGAAACAGCTACTATTGGAATACGGATTCCAAGGGCAGGACGACCTTTCACGGCTTTGACACGAAAACAGGGGCGTACTGGAATGCGACTGTCGAACCGGACGGGAACATGAGGGGCTACGACAGCAATTTCAATCCCTGGAGTTACGATAGCCGGACAGGATATTACTATAATTTCGGTACCGGGCAGAGCTGTGTCGGAAAAGGATATGTCCGGACATGCTACTGGGGAGGCGTGCTGAACGGTCCCGCGGGCAGGGGCAATCGATGAGCGAGCCGCTCGCTCTGGAAGCGGACGGGAAAGGGAAGATTTAAGGTTGCCGTGATAGAGATAGTTAACAGCTTCTAGAACCGTTCCAGAATTTCGTAATAGGTATTTCTCTGCGCGGGGTTAAACCCTGCGCTTTTTATCATGTGAACGAGCTCGTCCACGGTTGAGCGGATCTTGTTCTCGGCGCACCCCAGGACGTTTTCGTCGTAAAGAGTCCCGCCGAGGTCGCTCGCGCCGTAGTGCAGGGACATTGAACCCATTTTCTTTCCCTGGGTAAACCAGGACCCCTGCACATGCTTGAAGTTATCAAGGAATATCCTGCATACCGAGAGAACCCTGAGGTATCTCTCCCCGCCGACCTCGTCCTTTATTCTTTTTTCAAGCAGGGTGTTTTTCGGTTTGAATGTCCAGGGGATAAACGCCAGGAAGTTCCCCGTTTCATCCTGAAGCTCTCTTATCCTGAAGAGGTGCTCGATTATGTCCTCGTCCTCCTCAAGGTGGCCGAACATCATGGTCGCGGTCGTCTTGAAGCCCACGAGGTGAGCTTCCCTGGTGATTCTCATCCACGTGTCGGCATCTATCTTGAGAGGGCTTATCGCTCTTCTAGCCTTGTTGGAGAGCACCTCGGCCCCGCCTCCCGGTATTGTTCTTAACCCCGCGTCCCAGAGGCTCTGCAGCACGTATGTGGTGTCGAGGTTTTCATAACTGGCAATGGCGGCTATCTCCGGGGCGGAGAAGGCGTGGAGATGAAGGTCCGGTATCTCCTTCGTGGCCCTTTTTACGATTTCAATGTAGTAGTCAAGCTTTAGTTCCGGGTTGTGACCGCCCTGCAGAAGGACCGTGGTGGCGCCGTTATGGTACGAGGTGCGTATTATTTCAATCACCTTGTCGACGCTCAGGGTGTAGGCGTCGTAGGCGCCCGGCGGTCTCCAGAAGGCGCAGAAAAGACACTCCGTGTCGCAGACGTTCGTGTAGTTGGGGTTCGTGTCCGCGACGAAGGTCACTATGTTTTCCGGATTAAACCTTTTTCTTGCTATATCGGCCAGGGAACCGAGTTGAAGGAGGTCGGCCTCTGCGAGAAGCAAGGCGGCTTCGTCGGTCGATATCCGCTTACCTTCAAAAACCTTCCCGTAGATATTCTCAAGCGAACTCATAGAGAAAATTAATAAAGCTAATAGCGGGGGCAAAGTCAATTCCGCAAGCGGTGTTTGCAGGAATCAAATCAAGGTAATTACCAAATTAAGTTGACGAAATCTTTTTGTGCATTAACTGTTTGGTGCTCCGGTACAAGTCTTTAATGAACCATCTTCGTTCTTGAGATATTCAGAATACGCTTCCGCTTCACAACCATCTTCTTCCGCCATATCTGCCGGAACCATTATGTAAGGACAAACGACAGATGGATTGCCTGCTGGGCGTGTAGCTTCGCCACCCCAGAACCCAACGTATATATCCCCTTTCTTCCTGAGGTAAAGAACGCCGGGATTGACAAGATTGCCTTCCCTTGTTGACGTTACGTAAGAAGCGGCTATATGGCTTTCCGTCTTTATACCTATATATCCGAATATCGCTTCATCAAATGCTTCGCCCGCACCTATTGCCGTAATGTTGGTGCTGCCAACGACCAACTCATCTTCCACCATCAGAGTCAGGTCCTCACTCTGACAGTCGTTCATGTTGTTTTCATCAATGCTGGCGAAAAACCCTTTCATCTGCACTGGTATCGGTTCCGACTCTATCTCCATAGTGGCATTATCGTTATCATCGCAGGCAAGAAATATCGCTAAAACCAAAACCATGAAAACAAGATTAAATTTCTTCATTATTCATCTCCTTTGTGTATACAAATATCATATTTGTAGGTCAACTCCAGTCGAGTCTCCGTGGAATATAATACCCGTCCAAGAAACAAGCGGAACTTCAAGGTCTTTTGAATGTTGACAGGCCCCGGCGCTCCTATACCACCATTCTGCGAATCTGTTACCCATTTTAAGAGAAAACCATGAGAAGGTTTATTGTGTTCACTTCGGGGGCTGTTCTTTTATAGGGAATTATCAACTTAACTTGGTAATTCCCCAAATTAAAATGATTGGATTTTGAGTTAATTGGCTGTCCGGAGTTTTTTCAAATCAGTTGAGGCTGACTTGAAATCACTGCTTCATCCGGACGCTTTCCTGTAATAAGCCCCAGGCCTGTGCTTCCCCGGAACGAGCATCAGCACGGACATGATGAGGAGAAGGTTAAACACTGCTCCCCGCCACGGGACTCCTTCCCCACCCGCGGAGGCAATAACGCACCCTCCCGTGTCCTCAACAAACACTCCGGTCAAGGAAACCGCACCCACATCCCCGCAGACAACCTCCTCTCCGTTAACAGTCTCTGACCGCGACTCTAGAACCTCCCACTCCCCCAACACTTCACTGTAACGGTAAATATCAGATTCCCCTGCGGACGGAAGACACACAGATACTGTCTCTCCTGGTTCAAGCGTTACTCCCAGATCCACTTCCGCAGAGAAACCCTCAAGATAAAACCCCGGAGGAGGATCATGGGGAGAGACTTCCGAGAGCTCGAAGGTTATCTCCTCTACGCGGTCAAGAACACTGCGGGACACTATCACCGCTGGATCTCCGGAAGAACCCACGTCCCCCGTAACAGAAAGATCTATAGTCCTCTCCCCGTAAACAATGCTTCCTCCCTCTCCAAGGGGAGTAAGGGAGAAACCATACTCTGGGTCTTCACTGTGGTTAACCCCTTCAGCTGACTCAATCACTGGAAGGAAGACTCCGAACATGGAGAACGAGTCTGTATCCCCGCAGACAACCTTCTCTCCGTTAACAGTCTCTGATCGTGAGGGAAGAATCTTCCACTCTTCGTCGTAACGGTGAACATAGGATTTTCCGTTAACTTCAGCAGTAGGAAGACATACAGCCACTGTCTCTCTTTGTCCAAGTCTTATTCCCGGATCTATTTCCGCAACGCAGCCCTCCATGCGGAACCCGGAAGGAGGATCCTGGGGAGAAGTTTCAGAGAGTTCGAAGGTTATTTCCCTCACGCGGTCAAGTGTGCTACGGGATATGATCAGTGCGGGATTACCGGGAGAAGTGCATTCATCCCGGGTAACGGGAATATCTATAGTTCTTTTCCTGTAGACAATGCTGCCTCCTTCTCCGAGTGGAGTAAGGGAGAAACCGTCACTAGCGTTCCCGCTGTGGCTAACCCCTTCTGGGGACTCAATGACGGGGGGAGGTGGTGGAGGCGGGGGTGGTGGCGCAGCTGACGGATCCGGTGTGTTGTTGGTCACCTGCTGATTGGAGAGGGCGCCCGCATCGTTGCCCGAGGCATCCTGGATCGGGTTGTTGGTCGGCGCGTTATAGGCAACCGTGACGGTCTGGCCTGTGGCCACTGCCGTGCCTAGGGTCAGGGTGACAGTCTTGCCGTTTATGGCGACACCCGTGGGAGTCTGACCCGAGCCGTCCACGGTGACGGTGAATTGTCCTGGGGCAGGTACCGAATTGGTGTCCAGATTCTCGTTGTAGGTGATTGTCAGCGCCGTCCCGTTCACCGCCGCGCTACTCACCGTCGGCGCCGTGGTGTCCGGTGTTTTCAGCTTCATCGAAAGCGTTTGAGGAAGAGTATAGCTGCTCTCTACAGACCAAGTTACAGTCTTATCGCTGTTGGAATAGGTCGCGGGCGGGCTGGCAAGGGAGACCTGCCTGCTGCCGAAATCCAGCGTCCAGGTCTTGATATCCGCAGGGATCACTTTGTTGAACGTGAACCTGAAGGCCCAAGGATCACTTACAAGCGATCTAGCAAAAGTAATTGCTTCGATCTGGTAAGTTACGTTACTATGAGTAAAATCGTTGTCTGTGAGCACAGTGGAAGTGGAGCACATGGCAGCACTAGCCTGATCATCAAAGCAACCGTGAAACCCTGCTCCTAAGTCTGTTACAGTCAGCGTGGCCGACCAGGCGGTTGTCTGGGCCGACGCCCGTGGAGCGAAAAGCAGCACCAACGAGACAAGCAAAAGGACGAAAAAGGGGAGTGGGAAACGAAAACTCCCGGCGCCAGCGAAGCGGCGGCGAAGGTTTCTATGGGGGGGGGGGAGTAGAACAGACCGATTTTATGAAGATTTTTCTTAGGTCGGACTGTTCGCTCTTAAAATGCATGTCTACACTATAACAGTTCGGATTGAAGAAGGCAACATGCGAAAATAGGGGTGGTAAGCGGTGTTCCCGCGGCTGCCTTCGAAGCAGACGTGAACGGAAGGTTTCCCGCGGTTGGGGAAAAGCGTATAGTTAAGAGGCGCAGTGTCCGGCGCCTGCGGGTTTGCGACGTGATAAAAGTTTAACGGTTTATCTGCGTGTGGCTTTAATGTCCTATACAGGCTTGAAATAACCCTTGTGACTTGAAAAAATATATACTCTCTATCTGTTAAGAGGTTTCGGATATAAATGGTCAGGATCTCAGTCATTGCTGTTTTGTGGATGCTGGTAGCGGCATGCTTCGCGGGTTCTCCGGTATCACCGTCCGCCGTTGTTTCACCTGACGCGTGCGGTGAGAAGGCACCGGTTGTCACTCGCGGAACTCCTGAGTTGACTAGCGAGGCTGACCCCGTGATTCTGGCCCGTCGCGTCTTAGAAATCCCGGATTTTTCCGGAGACGGTCTGATCGAAGAGATAGCGCGGGTCCTGGAGATGATACGTTCTAGGTGGCCGGAGATGGCCGAGGTGAATGCGCGTCCAATATGGGCGCCCGGAAGGCTGATTTTGAGTTTGGAGCCGTCTTTGTCCGAGGCCGTGTCCGTCAGCCTGCCCGAAGAGGGCGCTTCCGCTCCCTTCTGCACGGGGCACCCGGAGTTTGACGCTCTCAATGCCGCGGTCGGCCTTCGAGCCGTGGAAATTCTTCCTTTTGAATATACACGGGTCATCGTGATCGGGTTTGACCCGCGTGAGCACGTCTACTCCGCGGGCGCATCATATGAGGAGATAGAAGGGGTCATTTACGCCAGGCCCGAGCCCCTTTTGGGAGATGGTTCCGATATCGAGATGCTTTGGTCGGGCGGGAAATGGTACGCGGTGTTTCGCAGGGCATGGGGCGATTGTCCGTCGGGCTGCATTTTTTCAGAGCTCCACTTCTTTATCGAGCACGAAGGCGAAGTCGAACGAATTGATCCGGAGCGCGCGGCGCGAATCGAGGAGTTCGCCCGGGTCCTTGCGGAGCGCGGCTGGAGGGAGCGGCCCGAAAGACAATAGCTCTCGGCCGACTGGCTTTCTGCACAGAAGCAGTCGGGGTTGATCTCCCTCGCTGTGTATTTTGATCCATTTTTGTTATTCTGTTTGGGAAGGTTCTCCCCGGCGGCATCTCGGCGGTTTTTCCCTTCGTGACTGGTAAGCGCCGGGATTTCGGAACCGAGGATTGGTGTGTGCTTGGGTGCGTGGCTTGAAGAAATTTCCTGAAAAAAAGCTTTTTCTTCTGTCTTTTCTCTTTCTTTGTCTTTCCTGCAGCGGCGTTGGACTCTCTTTTGCCCCCGACAGGAAGCTTGAGGTCGTAGACCGGGAGGATGCGTACTATCATTTTGCGCTCTCGGCGCTTTATCTTGAGCGGGGAGATCTTCCCCGGGCTCTTGAGAGCCTTGAAGAGGCGGAGCGGATCGACCCCAAGTCTTCTGAAATAAAATACCGTCTCGCCCTGATTTACATGGTTCTCAACATGCGCGATGAGGCCGTCGCCAAGTTCACCCAGTCGATCGTCCTTGATCCGTCGAATTCCCCGGCATACAGGGACCTTGCCCGCATCTATCTCGCATCTCCGGACGAAACCATGAAGGAAAGGGGCAAGAACTTCCTGCTGAAGGCAGCCGAGATCGATCCCGGGGACAAGGAGACTTATCTGCTTCTCTGCGCGACTGAACTTTATTCAGGGAATCTTGAGGGGGCGAAGCGGTACGCCGAGAAAAGCCTTTCCATAAGTCCCGCGAATGTCACGGGTCACTTCTACCTTGGAAGCATCGCCTCAAGAAGGGACGACCTCGATTCCGCGGTAAAGCACTACAAAAGGGCCCTTGAGATTCAGCGGACGTACTACCCCGCCTTCGCCGGGCTCGTTGAAACCCTCGAGAAAGCGAAAAGGATCGAGGAGACAATAGAGCAGTACGAGTCGGCGATCAGGAAATTCGCCCCTTATCGCGATGTCTTTATCTCCTACGGGAACATGCTTTACCGCCAGCGCAGGTTCGAAGAGGCCATCAAGCAGTACCGAAACGCGGAGGCTGCGGACCCGGAGAATCCAGAGATCAGCTTCAGAATCGGTCTCCTGTATCTTGAAAGCGGCAGTTACGAGGAAGCTATAGCGGAACTGGAAGAGGTTCGCGGGCGCCTGCCCGCGCATTTCGGGGCAAAATACTACTCCGCCCTCGCCCACACCAAGCTCGGGCGGTATTCCCAGTCAAGGAAGCTTCTCGATTCCATACCCCAAGGCTCCGATTTCCACGTAGACGCGGTCATTCACGGGGCGTACATACATGAGCTTGAGGGTTCGGCGCAGAAGGCGGTCAATATACTGAGAGAGCTTCATGAGAAAAACCCCTACGATCCCAAGGCCGTGAATTCTCTTGGTGAAATCTACTGGAGGCAGGGGAGGGAGGAGGATTCGATCTCCCTTTACGGCAACTATCTTGAAAAGCATCCCGATGACGAATCCGTTCTCTATTCGCTTGGCGTTTCGTATTACTACGGCGACCGCATACCGGAAGCGCTTTCGGTAATGGAGGATATAATTAGCAGGAATCCACAGAATTTCGATGCGATGAATTTCATCGGGTACACGCACGCCGAGCGGGGAGAAAAGCTTGATTACGCCGAGGAGCTAATCAGCAAGGCCCTTGAGCTTGCTCCCGGGCGGGCTTACATAATCGACAGCCTGGGATGGGTTTACTACCAGAGGGGCGATTTCAAAAAAGCCCTCGAGTACCTGCTTCGCGCCTCCGGGATTCCCCCTCCCGATGCGACCATCCTGGAGCACGTGGGCGATGTGTACAAAAAACTCGGCAAAAGAGAACTTGCGGGGGAGCATTACGCAAAAGCCCTTGAACTCCTGGATTCCAAGAAACTGGTTACGGCTGAAGACAGGAAGATCCGCGCGAGGCTCGAGGAAAAGCTAAAGGAATTCAGACGCGATGAGGCATAGCTGGGTCTTTATTCCGTTTGTTCTTCTCCTTTTCTCCTGCGCCGGCAAGCTCCCGCCCTCTATTGCCGACCGTTCTGATCTTTCCGCCATACTGGCGAAGGCGAAACGCACCCAGATGGGCTTCACCTCGATAAAAGCCAGGGCCAGGGTGTCAATAAAATCCCCGCAGGGAAAGATTGTTTTCGATCAGGTAGCCACCGTCGTCCGCCCGGAGTTTCTGAGAGTTTCGGTCTTCGCTCCTTTCGGCGAGATGCTCGCGAGGGTGGTCTCGGACGGAGAAAGCGTGAGAATGAAAACCAACTGGGAAGAATTGATCTTCGAGAACCCGGAGGATTTCAGGCTTTCCTACCTTTATCCGGGACTCCCGCCCCAGCTCGGAGTTGAGGACATAGTAAGCTTTCTGCTGGGGGGATCCCCGTTTGCCATTCCCGGGGAAAATTACTCCGTTCGGGCCGGGGATAAGAAAGGGGAAATAGTTTTCGTGTTTTCGGGAGATACTCCTCTCCGGGTCACGGTCGATTTCCCGAGAAACTTAATAACCAGGGTGGAGGGCGCGCTTTCTGACGGAGAGAAAGCCAGAATCGAGTTCTCGCTTCCGAAGCGGATTGCCTCGGATACCTACTTCCCGAGAAAGCTTGTGTTTGAGACCGCCGATTACAGTCTCAGCGTGAATTATGACGAGAATTTACGGGTAAACTCAAAGGCGGATATTTCTTTTTTCCGGTCCGCGGAGGAACGGTAATTGTCACAGAAACCCCTTGTAAGAAACTTCGTAATAAGGAACCGTCTGGGTCTTCACGCCAGAGCGGCCGCGGTTCTGGTCGCCCTGACCAGCAGGTTCAGTTCCAGTATAATGATAAGGAAAGACAGTTTCGAGATAGACGGAAAAAGCATACTGGGTGTTCTGTCCCTTGCGGCAATCTGCGGCACTGAAGTTGCCATCACGATAGAGGGGGAAGACTCGGAGCTTGCGATGGAGGAAGTCTCCCGTCTGATTGAAAGCGGCTTCGGAGAAGGGATCGATCCGGGATAAACTGAATCTCGGTTTTTAAGGAAAAAACGCCGTTAGAACCATGAAGATTGTAAGGATAAATTCGAAGAATCTGGAAAGAAGGTCGAGAGAAATAGAGAAATCGGCCTCGCATTTCGACCCGGAGCTCGTTTCGCAGACAGAAAGGATCGTGGAGGACGTAAGGAAGCGGGGAGACTCGGCGCTTTTCCGCTACGCGAAGAAGTTTGACGGACCGCACGTAACCGCGAAGAACGTAAAGGTCACCAATCGCGAGTTCAGGGAGGCCAGAGCTGCCGTCGCGCCCGGCATTGCGAGAGACCTCAAGAAGGCCGCTTCGCGGATCCGCTCCTACCAGAAAAAGAAGCTTCCGAGGGCCGGGGCCTACAAGGATGCGCTCGGAAACGAACTTGGCTGGCTGATAAGGCCTATTGAGAAGGTGGGAGTGTATGTTCCGGGAGGCAAGGCTTCTTACCCCTCGACCGTGCTTATGACCGTAGTGCCGGCGCGGGTCGCCGGGGCAGTCGAGATAAGCGTCGTCACCCCGTGTTCCGGGAAACGGGTGAATCCCGAGATTCTTCTGGCGTGCGAGATCGCAGGGGTGAGCAACGTCTACAAAATAGGCGGGGCCCACGCCATAGCGGCCATGGCCTTTGGAACCAGGAGCATACCGAAAGTGGACAAGATAGTGGGCCCGGGGAACATCTACGTTACGATAGCCAAGAAACTGGTTTACGGTTTCTGCGACATTGACATGCTGGCGGGGCCGACCGAGGTTCTGATTATCGCCGACGGTTCGTGTCCGCCGGGATGGGTGGCCGCGGATCTGCTCGCCCAGGCCGAGCATGACGAGATGTCAATCCCGATTCTCGCCACCACCAGCTACGATTACGCAAAAGAGGTGAAAAGGGAAGTGCTCTCGCAGCTGAGGGAGCTTCCGAGGGAGGAAATCGCGGGCGCCGCGGTCTCAAACAACGGAAAAATCTACGTGACCGAGAGCATGGAGCAGGCCGTGGCGCTTTCAAACGCGGTCGCTCCCGAGCACCTTGAACTCTGCGTGCGCTCCCCCAAATCCCTTCTCAAAGGCATAAAACACGCGGGAGCGATATTTCTGGGGTCTTTCTCGACCGAGCCTTTCGGCGATTACGTCTCGGGGCCGAGTCACGTTCTTCCGACGGGAGGAGCGGCGAGATTTTCCTCTCCCCTTAGCGTTTATGACTTCCTGAGGATGCCGAGCACCATATCGATGTCGAAAAAAGGCTTTTCGTCTCTCGGCGGGACCGTTATGAACCTTGCCCACGCCGAGGGACTTTCGGGTCACGCGTTTTCGGTAAAAAGACGGATTGAGGATTCCTGAGTAATGTTAACGCTACTTTTTAGAGCGGGAGACGCCAGTGTCTGACGTAGGTTCGATCAAAAGCAGGATTTCTGGGAGCGTAAGGTCAATATCCGCTTACTCGGTGCCGAGGATAGAGTGCTCGGTGAGGCTTGATGGAAACGAGAGCCCTTACGATCTTGAGGGAGAAGAGAAGGCTGCGCTTTCCGAACGGCTGGCGAAGCTTCCCGTAAACCGTTATCCGGATCCCGAGGCCCTGGGAGTAAGAACCTCTCTTTCCCGCGCCGTAGGCTTCCCCGTGGACGGCATACTGCTTGGCAACGGCTCAGACGAGATCATACAGATGATCGTCGAGGTGTTCGGGGGAAAAAGCGGCCGCGTGCTCGTGCCGTCCCCGACTTTCTCAATGTACAGGATCACGTCGCTTATTTTGGGAAAACAGGTGACGGAAGTTGAGCTTGATGAGAATTTTGACATAGATCTCGAACAGACCCTAGAGGCGATTCGCGCGCAGGACCCTGATATCGTTTTTCTCGCGACTCCTAACAATCCTACAGGGAACTCCTTTTCGGAAGAAAAAGTGCTTGAGATCCTTGAGGCAAGCGGGGGCGCGGTGGTTGTCGACGAGGCCTACTGCGATTTTTCGAAAAAAAGCTATATTCCCCATATAGACAAATACGAAAACCTGCTGGTGCTGAGAACAATGTCCAAGATAGGGTTCGCGGGTGCGAGACTTGGAATGTTCTTCGCACAACCGCAGGTCGCAGGCGAAGTTAACAAGGCGCGTCTTCCCTATAACATAAATTCCTTTAGTCAGGACGTGATGTCTTTCGCTCTTGAGAGCCCGGAGGTTATTGAACGGAAGATAAGCCTTATATTGAGCGAGAGAGAAAGAGTCCGCGCGTCGCTTGAGCGGATTGAGGATATCCACGTTTATCCGACGGACGCGAATTTTTTCTTGGTACGGGTTCCGGATGCGGATTTTCTTTTCGAAGAGCTGGTCAAAAACGATATCCTGGTCCGCCGCTTCAAGGGAGAGGGACGCCTTGCGAACTGTCTCAGGATCACGGTTGGAACCAGAGAGGAAAACGATCGGCTCACCCAGGCCCTAGTCGGCATATTTTCTTCCTAGGTAGCTTTTCGCGACGAAGAGAATTGTCGCCGCGAGGGCTATCCACGCGAAGATGTCTCCCACCCTCGAGTAGAGAGTTCCGAGCGAATCGATCAGAACTACCTCTCCCTCCAGATTTTCCGTAGTGAATATGCCCGTGCGGGCCTCGATCTTTCCGGTGGGAGATATGATTGCGCTTACTCCGCTGTTTGTCGATCTTACCAGGTAACGGCGCGTCTCGACCGCCCTAGGAATTGAGAGGAGCAGATGCTGGTAGGGAGCGATGCTTCTTCCGAACCACGCGTCGTTTGTGAGGTTAACGAGCAGGTTGGCTCCCATTTTCACGTAGTCGCTCGAAATCCTTGCCACTATGTCCTCATAGCATATAAGGGGTCCTATTCTCATGTTCTTTTCCGGAACCTCAAGCACTATGAGGCTTTCTCCCGGGGTTAGGTCTCCCATCATGGGGAAAACCCTTTTCAGGAACTTAAGCTCCTCGTTTATCCAGGGGAAGTATTCTCCCATAAGGAAAAGCCGGGTCTTGCTGTAGTGGCCGAGGATATTGCTTCGGGGGTCGACCAGGAAGGTCGTGTTGTATTTTCCGTGGTCCTCTTCGTCCCAGCCGTCCTCAAGCAGGTTGGGATCCTGGGTGAAGGAGAGTCCCCCGATGAGAAAGTGCGCTGCGTGCCCCGTCGGCACCACGTCTATTTGGTCTTCGATTCTGTACGCCGGGTTGTCTTTGGGAAACCAGTACTGGACCGATGTCTCCGGCCAGATCACGAGGTCTGCCTCGGGAAGCCTTCGCGACATCTCCCTGTGCTTTTCCGTTATGACCGGTTCGTTATCCAGGTTTTTTTCCGCGTAGTCAAAATTCGCCTGAACCATCCCGATTTTCACCCGGGGTTCTGTCTTAAGGAAATCCTCGATTTCGTTTATCCTGAAGGATCCGTAGCCGAGCACGATTGCGATCGCGGCAATCGAGATTGCGGGTGCGGCAAGCGCGGGTTTTTTTCTCCTCCGCAAGTCGTCGACGAGGTAGAAGACCGATACGTTTGCAAAAAACATCAGGAATCCCAAGAAGTTCACCCCGAGCGTGTCAACCACCTGTATCACCTTCGGGTAGTAGCCTTGGGAGACTCCTATTCCATAGGGAAAGAGAACCGGGAAGAAAAACTCCGTGACCACCCAGGCAAGGGAAATCATGAGCGCGTTTGCGACACTTTTTCCCCGGCAGAGTCCAAACCTCGATATGTACCAGGTGAAAATTCCGAACTGAAGCGATGAGTACACGCAGAACACAAACACGGCCGCCATGCTTGGGATCAGGGGGATTTCACCGAACCTGTTGAGAGTTCCGACGAGCCAGTAAAGCGAGACGAGATTCATGGATGTCCCGGATATCATGCCCAGTCGAAGCGACTGCGAGGCGCTTTTCCCCCGAAGCGCCAGAAGCATCGGGGCAAAGCATACCCAGCCCAGTACGCCGAGAGCGCTTGAAAAAAGGGATGCGGAAAAAAGCACTCCGGATCCCGCGGCCAGGATTTCGTTTCCGGTCGGTCTGGTTATCCGGCTCGTTTTCATGCGTGGCGGAGAAATTGCGGGTTCAAGACGCTTCTTTGTGTTTGCGTAAGGATATGTATTTAAGCGCTCCGATGAGAATCAGCGCGATCGCCATTACTTGGGCTACCGAAAGGCCGGATATCGGGCTTTCGGTGGTGTTTCTTATGAACTCGACAAAGAATCTTTCAAGACCCGCGAGTCCCAGATATATGCAGGCGAGCCAGCCGACAGGCCTGTCCTTCTTCCTTAGCTTCCACAGTACTAGGAACACAAGCAACATTGTGATCGTTTCATAAACCTGAGTCGGATGAACCGCCTCGAGTGTCGGGGGGGAGCCCTTAGGAAACGGCATTGCCCAGGGAAGTGTGGAGGCGATTCCGTAATCGTCTCCGACCAGAAAGCAGCCGACCCTTCCAAGCGCGTAGGCTATTGCGAGAGCCGGGGCGGAGGCGTCAAGAACCTTCCAGAAGCTTTCCTTGTACTTTTTTGTTATTACTAAAGAGGCAAAGAGAGCCAGAAAAAGCCCTCCGTAGAAAGTAAGACCGCCCCTTAGAAGCAGATAATGCTTGGGGTGGGAAAGAATATCGCTTAGGGGGACGTTCTCGAGCAGGAAAAGGAGCTTGGCGCCCAGTATGCCTCCAACGAGAGCGGCGATAAAAATGTGTTCGTGAAGTCGCCTGGACATTCCTTTTCTCTCAAACTCCATTCCTGAGATCCAGAAAGCGACAAGAAAAGAGACGGCGACCATCGCCCCGAAGGTTGTAATGTGAAAATCACCTATGCTGAGAAGTTCAGGGAACATTTATTTCTTCTCTTCTCCGGACTGAAGTTGTTTTTCCGCTTCGGAGTTTGACCTTATGAGGAGGAATATGGACAGAAAAAGCGCTACACAGAGGATTATCTGAATCAGCAGGTTGGTTTTCATTTCCATGTTAAGGGACTTCCTCTTGAGCATCCTCCTTAAAGTGTGCACTTACTTAGTAAAGACGAACGGGATGCTGTCGTGATTGCATTTTGGCTGAGCGATGGGAATTTTAACCAACAGCTAAGGAAAATAAAAGTGCCGTTGCGTGCTTGAATAACCCCTACAAGCCGGTAAATTAGTCGGCTAATATGCTTCAGTCACCGGTACTGGTTTTGAACAGATTTTTCGTCCCTGTCTCGGTAACGAGCCTGAAGAGGGCTTTTATCCTTCTTTATGGCGGTGCCGCGAGGGCCGTAAACAGGGAGTATGAGACCTTCGACTTCGATTCGTGGAAAGATATCCGTTCGGTCGACGCCGAAGACTGCGTGAGGACCGTCACCAACGTCATAAAGGCTCCCCGGGTGATAATTCTCGTCAGGTATGATGGGTATCACAGAAAGCAGCCTAAGTTCAACAGGATAAACATCTTCAGAAGGGACGCGGACACATGCCAGTACTGCGCGAAGGCTTTTCCGAAAAGAGATCTTACCCTTGACCATGTGATTCCGCGGTCAATGGGCGGAAGAAGTACTTGGGATAACATAGTGTGCTGTTGCGTTAAGTGCAACAGGAAGAAGGGAGGAAAGACTCCCGAGCAGGCGAACATGAAACTGCTCGCCAAACCTGTGAAGCCCGCTGCCAGTATTTTTTCCAACCTCCACTTCAGAACCGTCAGGTATGAGGAGTGGGAGCCTTTTCTGAGCTTTGTCGATGTGTCTTACTGGAACGTTGAACTGACTGACTGAAGTTTTATCTCAGGATGTGTTTTCGCCGCGAGATCATTGTCCGTCCGCGGCCTCGGCGCTTGGAAAGAAAAATAAAGATGAGATCAGTTCTTGCGGTTTTCTTTACGCTTCTGTTTATTCCCTGCTTGGCGAGCGCGCAGATACAGCTTCCCCCGGTCGCCTCTTCGATAAAAAAAATACCGATTGCCGTCGCGGTGCTTAAGGCCAGGGGGGATTTAAGCGTATACGGGAAGAATTTCACTGATATCCTGAAGAAGGATCTTACCAACGCGGCCCTTTTTGATGTCCGCCAGGTGAACATCCTGTTTTCATCCTCCTTTGAAGATATAGATTTCGAATATCTGCATGCTCAGAAAACCAGATATCTGGTGAGCGGAAATTTCGATGTCTCGCCCCAGGAGGTCTCTTACGATCTCGTAGTTTACGATGTGCCCGGCAGGCAGGAGCGCATGAGAAGGAGATACGTGACGTCTCCGCGCCACATAAGGAACGTGGTGCACAAGTTCGCGGGCGAACTTATGAAGGAGATTACCGGCCTTGACGGGTTTTTTGACTCCGAGATCGTGTTTGTCAGCAAGGACGGTCCTGGAAGTGATCTCTTTATCATGGATTACGACGGGCACAACGCAAAAAAGCTTACCAATCACGGATCTTCGGTCCTCTCTCCTGACTGTTCGTCTGACGGAAGCCAGGTGGTTTTCACTTCCGACAGAAGCTGGGACCATGACGTCTATTTGCTCAACTTCAAGGCCACCCGCCTTCCCGCCGAGGGCAGGAGAATAACCCGGGGCATTCACCTCGACAGTTCTCCGAGCTGGTCCCCGGACGGCAGGCGTGTGGCGTTTAGCCGCAACGGAGACATATACATAGCTTCGCCCTCAGGGGAAATACTCAAGCGGCTTACCAAGTCTCCCGCCATAGATATCTCCCCCACCTGGTCTCCCGACGGCGGAAAAATCGCCTTTGTGTCGGATCGGGCGGGGGCGCCGAACATATACGTCGTAAGTTCCGAGGGGGGCCGGGCGGCAAGAATTACCTCGGAGGGTTACAATACCGACCCGGTCTGGTCTCCAAGCCCCCTGGTTAACCGTATAGCGTTTGTGAAAGTAAGAAGATCCGAGGCCGACATCTACGCCGTGGGACCTGACGGCCGGGGACAGCAGAAGCTTACCTCTTCGGGAAAAAACGAGCATCCTTCGTGGTCTCCCGATGGTCACTACATCACTTTCTCTTCAAAGAAACGGGGGAAAAGGCAGATATATATCATGTATTTAAACGGTGAGAACAAGGTTCCGCTCTCCCGGGGCAAAAATGATTCGTTTTCCACCTGGTGCGTGAAGTAGCGGACGGGGAGGCCTTGCTCTTGAGACTTTTTATCGCGGCCTTTCTTCCCGAGGAAACGAAAGACGCGCTTTTTCGCTACGTCCAGTCGCTTAGGAGCTCTCTTCGGGGCGTAAGGTGGGAGCCGAGGGAGAAACTCCACGTCACGCTCAGGTTTCTTGGAGATGTTGATGAATCGCGCCTTGAGAACATATCAGCCGATGTAGGTTCCGCGGTTCGCGGTTCGGGGCGCATTGATTCCGCGTTTGACGATTTTTGCCTGTTTCCGGGCCCGAGAAATCCCAGGGTGCTGGCTCTGGGTCTTTTGAAAACCGAGCAGTTTCAGTCTGTTTTTGACAAAGTGCAGGAAGCGGTCCTGCGGAACGGGTTTGAGAAGGAGAAAAGAAAGTTCATCCCGCATGTGACTCTGGGCAGGATCAGAGGAAGTTTTGAGGGGATCAGAAAAGTTCCTCGACCGGACAGGGCGGAGTTCCATATTACCAGGATCGGTCTTGTGCAAAGCGAACTTGGACCCCGGGGGTCCCGCTACACCTGCCTCGGGGAATGGGATCTTGGGGGCGGCATTTGACAAAGGAATTTTCTAACAGGCAAAATAGTGCTTCCATAAAGTGCGGAGGATGTTATGCACGCTGTTATAAAGACCGGCGGAAAACAGTATATAGTCAAGCCCGGTGACATTATCGATATAGAGAAAATCTCCGGCGAACCCGGCGAAGAGGTGAACTTTGAGGAAGTTCTGCTCGTATCTGCTGACGGGGAGGACGTTAAGGTGGGCAGCCCTGTTGTTGAAAGTGCCAGAGTTGAGGGTAGAATAGTAAAGCAGAAAAAGGGCGAGAAGATAGTAGTCTTCAAGTTCAAAAGAAGGAAAGGGTACAGGAAAAAGGCGGGCCATCGCCAGAACCTGACCAGCGTTGAGATTACGAGCATAAGCTCTTGATTCGCGGAGGCCGATAAGCATGGCAACTAAAAAAGGCGGCGGCAGTTCCAAAAACGGAAGGGATTCAATAGGCAGAAGGCTTGGCGTAAAGAAATTCGGAGGCCAGTCGGTTGTCAAGGGGAACATAATAGTAAGGCAGCGCGGTACCAGCATCAAGCCTGGTCTGAACGTGGGGCTTGGAAAGGATTACACGATATTCGCAATGTCCGACGGGGTCGTGAAATTTCAGAAATCCGGAAAGGGCAGAACAAAGGTTTCCGTAGTTCCCGCCTGAGCGGTTCCCCGTAAAACTAGTTTTTTGTTTTTCTCCTATTATAATTACTGAATACCTTTACCGGTATGTTGTCCTTCTGGATAGGTTAGACGGAAATTTACCTTGAGTCCTTTGAAGAACCGGAAAAAATCTTTCAATCTAGTACCGTTCCTTCCCGTATTTATTTTCTGTCTTTTGCTTTCGTTTTTAGCGGTTTTCGCGTTCCAGTATTTTTATTTCCCGGAGAGATACGCCGACCTCAGAGTCGCGGAGATGGAAGAAGTGTTCGGCGAGGAGCAGTTTTTCGCCGACCGCGCCAGAAGCGTTCTTGATACGAGAAACGATGTTGGGTACGTAAGGCTGCTTGATCATAACGGGGTGCTTGAGAAGAGCTTCGGTTTTCAGGATGACAAGGGTTTTGAGAAGCTCACGCTCAAGGGACCTGATGGAAAGACCGTCCTATTGGGGCTGAAAAGCTCCGTGGCCAAGAAGTTCTACTTTGACGCTCTGCTCTGGAGCCTCATTTTCGCTTCCCTGATGGCGGTTGTCTTTACCTCCCTAATACGTTTTATAAGTGATCGGGCATTCCGGTTTCTGCAAGAATTTTCTGAAGCTGTGGGCTCCGTCGCCGGCGGAGATTACTCGGTTCGTCTGGATGGGAGGTCTTCGCTCATCGCGGGGGCGGGGGTTCAGTGGCTCTGCCGTGATTTCAACGAAATGGCCTCTTCGCTTGAAGACGGACCGGCCGAGCGGGACGACGCGGAGGATTCAGGGGATGCGGACTTTGACCGTTCTGAAGAACTGCAACCGGATTTCCGTCCGCAGATAGTCTTAAGCCAGGAGCAACCGTCTGAGGTTTCTCCATTTGAAGCCCCCGAAGATTTCTTTGATGAGGGCCTGGTGGAAGTTGTGCATGTTTCTGATGAAGAGGATGCCGAACCTGAAGAAGAGCATGCCAAAGCTGAAGAGGAGGCTCCATCTGCCGTTACTGAAATTGCGGATTCCGAGGGAGAGAAGGTAGATGTCAGCATACTCGTGGTAAAGATCGCGGATTTCGAAAGCCTGATTGAGGATGTTTCGCCATCCAGCGTCAATTCTCTTACGGCCGATTACAGAAAATTTGTTTCAACTACTATAGCTTCCTTCGGAGGAACCGTAGAGGCCATACTTCGCGATGAGGTTGTGGCTTTCTTCACCAACCCCGATGCCGATCTCGGACCCGCCGCGAAGCTCAGTTGCGTATGCTGTGCGGTTGAGATGATGCAACTTTTCGCCGGGGTGGTCGATGGAGAGAAAGTCTCTGCCCGGTCGGATATAAAGCTTAAGATGGGCATTTCCTCGGCTGATTTGTCGGTATCTGAGGAATCGGACGTCTTCGCGCTCGCGAAAGCCTTTGTGGACGAGGCCAAGGCTCTTTGCGACGGGGCGAAGCCTTGGAGCGTCTTTGTTACGACCGGTTTCCGCGAGGGCGCGAGCGATTATCTCGAAGTGAGACGTGAAAAGGTCGATGGGAATCTCTGTTACGCCGTTACCGGGGTTGAGGAAGAAGCGTTGCAGCGGACCGGAAAATAGCGCTCTTTCCTTACTTCGCTCCGCTCCTTCAATTCAGTTTTCTACCATTCCTGTTATATTTTCTCATCCGGGCCGAAAACCGGCTTCTCGGCCAATAGCGGTTCACCGTACTGTGTGCCCGGGGGTTTGTTAGATGAAAGGATCCGAGGTTAGAAGAAAATTTATCGAGTATTTCTCCGAAAGGGGACACGAACCGGTGCGCAGTTCCATCCTCATACCGGAGAACGATCCGACCCTCCTTTTTACCAACGCCGGGATGGTTCAGTTCAAAAATGTTTTCACCGGGAACGAGACCAGGGATTTCAAAAGAGCTGTTTCTTCCCAGAAGTGCCTCAGGGCCGGGGGAAAACACAACGATCTTGACAACGTCGGGTATACGGCGAGACATCACACTTTTTTTGAAATGCTCGGGAATTTTTCCTTTGGCGACTACTTCAAGGAAGGAGCCATCAATTATGGATGGGATCTTATCACCAATGTTTACGGGCTTCCCAAGGAGAAACTCTGGGTCACCGTTTATAAAGACGACGACGAGGCTTTTGAGATCTGGAACAAAAATATCGGTGTTGCCAAGAAAAGAATCGTGAGGATGGACGAGAAAGACAATTTCTGGTCAATGGGGGATACGGGTCCGTGCGGTCCGTGTTCCGAGATACTGATAGATCAGGGGGAATCGCTTGACTGCGGGAAGGCGGGGTGCGCCGTCGGATGCGAGTGCGATCGTTACCTTGAGCTCTGGAATCTCGTGTTCATGCAGTTTGAGAGAAACCAGAGTGGAGAGATGACGCCTCTTCCTCGTCCCAGCATCGACACGGGGCTTGGACTTGAAAGGCTTGCAGCGGTTCTCCAGGGAGTTCAGAGCAACTATGAGACCGACCTTCTAAGAGGGATAATAAGCAGGATAGAGGAGCTTTCCGGAAAGGATTATTCCACCGACCGCTCGACCGAGATTGCCATGAGGGTTATGGCGGATCACTCAAGAGCGCTCGCCTTTCTCATCTCGGACGGAGTATTCCCGTCAAACGAGGGCAGGGGATACGTTCTTAGAAGAATACTCAGAAGAGCCGTCCGCCACTCCAAGTTTCTGGGGATAGACGAACCCTTCCTTTACAAGGTCCTGCCCGCGGTTGAGGAGATAATGGCGGATGCCTATCCTGAGATCAGGGAAAAAGGGGATTTTGTATCCCAGGTCGTAAAAAGCGAGGAGGAGAGGTTTCTCGAGACGGTGGACAGAGGACTTGAACTTCTCAACCAGGAAATCGCGAAGCTCGGGAAAAAGAAAAAGCTTCCCGGCAAGGTGGTTTTCAGTCTCTACGATACATACGGGTTCCCGGTCGACCTGACCGAGGACATAACTAGAACCGAGGGTATAGATATTGACCTCCAGGGTTTTGAGAAGGAAATGGAGAGACAGAGAGCCAAGTCAAGAAAAGCCCGTGGCGGCGGAGAAGACGGCCTTGCGTCTGTTTTGCTTGAGCTTGCCGGAGATATGACAACGGAATTTGTTGGCTACAAGACTATCTCTTGCGAAGGCGCGGTTACTGGAATAATAAGCCAGGGAGAGGTTTCCGACACTGCCTGGGAGGGCCAGGAAGCCCAGATAATTACCGACATCACCCCTTTTTACGGGGAGTCGGGCGGACAGATTGGAGACAGGGGTGAAATTTCCGGGCCGGGATTTCAGGCGAAAGTCCTCGATACGCAAAAGCTCACCCCCACGTTTTTCATTCACAATGTCGTTATCGAGAAGGGAAATGCGCAGGTCGGCGACCAGGTACACATGGAGGTTGACCCCGTGTTCAGGCAGGGGGTTATGGCTCACCATACCTCAACACACGTGCTTCACGCCGTCCTAAAGGAAGTCCTCGGTACTCACGTCAACCAGGCGGGGTCGTTTGTCGGGCCCGACAGACTAAGGTTTGACTTCAGCCACTATTCCTCGATCGAGAGACAGCAGCTCGATTCCATAGAACAGGCCATTAACGAGAGAATAAGGCGTGACGACGAGGTCGTGACAAAAGAGGATGTTTCGTACGACGAGGCCATAAAGGACGGGGCCACCGCTATATTCGAAGAGAAATACGGCGACAGGGTGAGGGTGGTGATGATAGGGGACTACAGCAAGGAGCTTTGCGGCGGCACCCATGTCAGGGCCTCGGGCGAGATAGGAATGGTGAAGATAGTGTCCGAGAGCGCGTCTTCTGCTGGGGTAAGGAGGATCGAGGCCGTAAGCGGCCAGGCGGCATGGGATTACATTAGAGGGCAGGAGAATATCCTGAACGAATTCTCCACCACTCTTAACGCCCCCCGCTCCGAACTTCTTTCCAGGCTTGCCGGAGTGATTGACGAAAATGCCCGGCTTCAGACGGAAATCGAATCTTTCAGGGCGAGGACTCTTGTAGAAACGGCCGCAGGGCTGATTGACAAAGTTGAGGATGTAGGGGGAGTCAATCTTCTTCGGGTCAAAGTTTCTGTTTCAAAACCTGCGGAACTGCGTTCTCTTTGGGATTACCTGAAGGGGAAGATGAGTAACGGGATCGCCGTGCTTGTCGCTGAGAACGGAGGCCGGGTTTTTATTCTTGTGGGTATTACCAAGGATCTTGTCGGCAGGTATCACGCTGGAAAAATCGTAAAGG
Organism: Candidatus Dadabacteria bacterium; assembly: GCA_022822065.1. GTDB lineage: Bacteria > Desulfobacterota_D > UBA1144 > Nemesobacterales > Nemesobacteraceae > Nemesobacter. Next base: position 232,442 of record JAJECI010000008.1, on the reverse strand, counting down.
AGCTTGCCGGGATTGTGGGCGGAAAAGGGGGCGGGGGTGCCGAGATGGCGCAGGCGGGCGGAAATGTGCCCGGCAGCATACCGAAGATGCTTGGCCACTTGGGAAATCTCATATAATTGTTAATTTCCTTGTAGATCTCGTGCTGATAGCAAACTGTAGAGTAAAACTTCTGGCGGGCAGTTTAGCAGTTTTTCTGCTGGCTCTTTTTATCATTCCGAATGTCGGTTTTGCAGGTACCGTGCTGGAGGATCCCCCGCGGAGAGAAGTAGAACCTATAAGTTTTGACAATTACGCTGGGGTCTTTATCGGCCCCGGTTTCATGAGAAACCAGATAATAGATGTTGACGGCTTTGCCGACTGGGGCAATCCCGGTTCGGTTTCCAAGTATGACGATACGGGTTTTGTCGGCGGCGTTCTTGTAGGGAGAAAATTCGATGTTAGCGGCTTGGCTCTGAGAGTGGAGCTTGACGGTACGTTGACCAACGTGTCGGCATCAACCGACAAACTTGATCCTGAAGGTTTGGATGAAACTGCCGAATCGGAATTCTCTTGGATCATTTCTGCGCGCGGGGGAGTTGAACTAGAGGTTGGTCGCGTGACAGTCTTTCTTACCACCGGACTGGCTTTTGCCGACATCAGCAACTCGGTGACCGATATTGATTCCGGCGATTCGGGTTCCATGGAGGATCCTGACGATTCTTTCAGTAAGGATTCAACGGAAATGGGCTGGGTGATCGGAGCTGGTGCGGAAGCTGAGTTGTCCGATGCTTGGGCTTTGAGGCTCGAGGGTTTGTATCTGGACTTCGGAGAGAGTACTCATCTTGTTAACCGCTCCGCAAACAACCGCTGCTGCGGCCCCGAAACTCCCAGAAGGGCCGCATCCTACGAAGTTGAAAACAGGATTTCCACTGCCCGTTTGGCAATAATTCGCCGGTTCTGAGTTCAACAATTCATCAGGTTGGCTTTTGCGAATCTCAAGCAACCTTTGAAGAGCTGCTCTTTGCAATGTTCAGGCTGTCTGGGCGAAGAAACTTCCTGTTCAGAAAATTTATGGAAGGGGAGGAATATGGGGTATCTAGGAACTCTAGAAAAGGTGATTGTAAGAACGGAACTCAGATTTTTTGCTGAAGCGGAATCGAAGGCCCCCTATGAATTCACGGTGACCGGCCCTATGCCTCCATTTCTACATGAAGTCACCGCCATGTACCAGAAAACATAAGGGACCTCGATCCGCTAAATCTTTTTCCGCTTCACTTGGAAAAAACGGAAATCAAAACACATATTTCATTACCAGACTGACCCCGAACGCACTTAAGTCGTCGGTTTCAATCGTATACACAACCGTATTTGTTCCTGGGCCGTTGTTTGATTCATGACCGCGCAACTGGTCCCATTCATCTCCATCGCTGAACTTGGCGTACCTGACCCAGCGTCCCTTGACTCCGATTGAAGCGTTACCGGTGAGCATGTAGTCCACTCCGACCACCGCCTGATAACCAAACACCGTGTCTTCGAGAGTGTGGCTTTCCGTGGTCGCGGCACCCGCGATTCTCCCATGCAGGGCCTCGCGGTCAGCGTTTTCATCCCCGCTGCCGTTATAAGTTGCCCCATCCGCCGTTTTGATGGCATCCGGATCCAGATTCCGGGTCCAAACGGCGTCAAATTCCACTTCGGCCATTCCGAACCCCACACCGCCTCCGATATAAGGACGGAGTTGTCCGGAGACCGGAAGGTCATAATAAACGTTGGCGAACAGACTGTTTATATTTACCGCTCCTATGCGCTCATCAGAACGGACAAGTTCCTGAGTCGATTTATCCACAACATCCCCGCCACCTCCACCGACCGCGGAAGTCGCATCGTATTGCGCGCCGAAGTTAAGATATTCGGCTTCAATTCTTGCGCCGAAATTTGTTTTCAAACCCAGAGCGACGCCGGCGATTACCCCGGTTGCGCCATCAAAGCTGTTACTCCAGGTTGACGCCGCGGAAGAGCATCCCTCAGGCTCCGTGACTCCTGGTGCAGAGAAAAGATTGTCGGGATCAAGATGCTTGTCGCACAAGGTCGGAAAATCAGTGTCACTGGCATCAGTATCTATGGAATTTCCGATACCAAGTCCCAGTTCAGTGCTTATATACAACTGCTGGGCATTTGATGAAAAAGGAATCAGTATCAGGACAAGCAAAAAAGAGGTAAGGGTTATAAATCTACTCATTTTATACTTTCTGTTCAGTTGCTATTGCGAATGGGAAATCAAACCACCTACTATGGAATATATTATAATTCGGGCACTAATTCAATTAAAATTTGCAGTTGTAATTAAAAAATGAGAGGCTCATAAATAGTTAGAGATTTCAGGGAGTTATGGGGAAGAATCCTTTCGGGCTTACGTTTGTCTCTGGAATTCTATACGTGAAAATGCTCTTTTTGGAATTCCTTCCTGATCTTGTTAAGAGCGTTTTTTTCTATCTGTCTTACACGTTCTCTTGAGATGCCGAATTTGCGGGAAAGCTTTTCAAGAGTTTCTGGAGAATCAGTGAGAACCCGTCTTTCGATAATGTATCTTTCCCTGTCTTTTAGGTTCGCCAGGGCTTCTTTTATCTTCCTGGCCACAAGCGGGCGGGCCTGGGAATCTTCGAGGAACTGTTCCTGATCAAACGTGTCCCCCAGCATGTCAAGGTAGGTGCGTTCCGTGCTGCCTTCTATGGTTGCGTCAAGAGACAGGTCTTTTCCGGACATTATCCGGTCCATCTCGATTACCTGGCTGTCCGGCACGTCAAGTTCCTTGGCTATCTCGGAGTAGATATCCTCCTCCATCTCGGCCCCTGTGGCTTCGATTCTGTTTTTCGTTGACCTAAGTTTGTAGAAAAGCTTTCTTTGCGACTGGTTCGTTCCGACTTTTACCAGACTCCAGGACTTCATTATGTGGTTCTGTATGTACGCTCTTATCCACCAGACCGCGTACGAGATGAGCCTGTATCCCTTGGTAGGATCAAAGCCCCTTACTGCCTTCATGAGCCCTATGTTGCCTTCCTGGATAAGATCCAAGGTGTTTACGTTGTAGTTTTTGTATTCGTTTGCAATACGTACGACGAATTTCAGGTTTGATACGATCAGTTTCCTGGCGGCCTCAAGATCACCCGTTTCCCTGTGCCTCATCGCGAGTTCGTACTCTTCTTCCCTGCTCAGAACAGGGTAGTCCCTGATCTGTGCCAGATAACTTTGCAGGGAGTTTGAAAGTGCGGGAAGAGATGAACTCATTTTCTCCGGCTTCTTTTCTTCTTTTTTGGCCATTTTTACTCGGTATTAGGTTTGTTGACTGTTTTTCTTATCTATATAAAATTAACTACTCCTTGGCTTTTTTCTATTTTCTACAGTTCCGGTGTAGCTCAGTTGGCAGAGCAGATGACTGTTAATCATCGGGTCGCAGGTTCGAGTCCTGCCGCCGGAGCCAAATTCCCGCCTACCCGACTTAAGTGACCTGAGAGAACGGTTTTAGTGTTTTTTTATAAGTCCTGCGGACAAATTACTATTAATTGTTGTATGAGAAGCTACGGACAATTAAGGCTAATTCAAATTGCTTTTTTGAATTAGCCTTAAGAGAGTTCTTGAGCTGTTTCCTGTTCAGAAAGATGTCTGACACGGGTAGTTTCCTCGAATGCGAGCGATCTTTATGTACTTACCTGCTGGGGCCATCTAGATCAGATAGTAAATCAGCATGAAGAGATACCGCATGTTCGGGCTTGAGTTATGAGTCTCGAGCCTCGCCGAGAGATCCCCTATTCCACCGAAAAATGAGTCGTTATAGACTTCCGCCACTCTTTTGAACTCATCGAACTTGATAAGCGGTGGTTCGCGGACGGCAAGCGGCCTCACGTTTTTCTCGGCGGAAGTTATCCTGATTCCGTCGTCTTCTGTAGTGGCCAAGAACCATCGCTGGGAGTCTTCAAGCATAAGTTCTATGCCGCCTTCGGCTTTCTGTCTAAGAATTTCCCACTCTTCTTCCTTGGATTCGCTGAAAGGTATTTTTCTGTCTGCAAGCATTTTCTCTCTCCGACAAGATTGTTTTTAAGGTTCTATTCTACCCCATGTCGAAAAAATATATAATCCGGTTAGCCGAGAATCGGCCTCAGGTGTTCTCCCGTGTGGGAGTTTTCTGTCGAAGCTACCTGTTCCGGAGTACCGGAAACCACTATCCGGCCTCCTTCGTCTCCTCCCTCAGGTCCCAGGTCAATTACGTAATCCGCGCATTTTATCATCTCAAGGTTATGCTCTATGACTATTACGCTGTTTCCGGCGTCGACAAGCCTGTTAAGAACGTCAAGGAGTTTTACTATGTCGTCGACGTGAAGCCCGACCGACGGTTCGTCAAGTATGTAGAGGATGTTGTTCTTTTCTTTTTTCGAGAGTTCCCTGGCTATCTTTATCCTCTGCGCCTCTCCGCCCGACAGCGTTGTTGCGGGCTGGCCGAGCCTCAGATAACCGCATCCGACGTCCCTTAGAACCTTGAGTTTTCTGGTAACGGCCACGCTTCCCGAGAAGAAATCCATGGCCTGATCGACGGTGAGGTTAAGTATGTCGTCTATGTTCTTCCCCTTGTACCTGTAGCCGAGAACCTCTTTTCCGAACCTTTTGCCTCCGCATTCCTCGCACGTCACCATGACGTCGGCGAGAAAGTGCATCTCCACCCTGTGGCTTCCCTCTCCCATGCATTTCTCGCAGCGTCCTCCCCTTACGTTGAAGGAAAAATGCGACGGGGTAAGCTTGCGGAGCTTCGCTTGGTAATGTCCGGCGAGGATTTTGCGTATGTCGTCGTAAACCTTTATGTAAGTGACGGGATTTGATCTCGAGGTTCTTCCTATGCTTCCCTGATCAAGGATTATAACGTCGTCTATATTGCCTGTGCCTTCTATGCGTTCGTGTTTTCCGACTCTTTCAGTTTTCCTTCTGAATTTTCTCAGAAGGGCGTTATACAGGATGTCGTTTACAAGCGAGCTTTTCCCCGAACCCGATACCCCGGTTACGCACGTGAGAGTTCCGAGGGGAAAGCGGACGTCAATGTTCTTAAGGTTGTTTTCGCTCGCGCCGATTACGTTTATTGAATTTCCGGTGATCTTTCTGCGGGAACCGGGAACCTCTATTTTCTTTTCGTTTGCGAGGTATTTTTTCGTGGTCGAGTTTTTCGCCGAACGCAGAAAACTCTTCAGGGTCCCCTGATACACGACCTCTCCCCCGCCGTCTCCCGCCCGGGGGCCGAGTTCCACTATGTAGTCGGCGGACTTTACGGTGTCAAGATCGTGCTCTATGAGTATGATGGTGTTGTTTCTTCCCCGGAGTTCCCTTATCAGCGAATTAAGACGGCTCATGTCCCTCGCGTGCAGGCCGACCGAGGGCTCGTCCAGAATGTAAAGGGTCTCGGTAAGCCGCGAGCTCATCTGGCAGGCGAGGTTTATCCTCTGCGCCTCCCCTCCCGAGAGGGTGCGGGTAAGCCTCGAGAGGGTCAGGTAGTCAAGTCCCACGTGGATAAGGAAATCCAGACGCGAATTTATTTCCTCCATTATGTCGGAGGCGATCTCAAGTTCATGAGCGGACAGGGTCAAGCGGTCAAACCAGGATTTTATATCCTTTACGGACATCCGGGAGAGATGGAATATGTTTTTTCCCTCTATCCGCACGTTAAGGGCTTTTTCCTTGAGCCTGCTTCCCTCGCAGTCCTCGCATGTGAAGGCGGAGCGGTACCTCGAGAGGAAAACCCTTATGTGGGTTTTGTAGTTTTTCCGCTCAAGCCTCTTGAAGTATCCCTTCACGCCGTGATAGTCCTCGTTTCCGCTTAAGATGAGGTCTTTCTCCCTTGCCGAAAGTTCCAAGAATGGCTTTTCCGTATCTATTCCCGCGTCCTCGGCGAAGGCAAGCAGCTTTCTCATCTGCCTTCTGTAGGAAGTTTTCGTGAAGGGTTCTATCACCCCTTCGGCGAGACTGAGACCGGGGTCCGGAACGAGGAGTTCGGGATCGATTTCGAGGTTTCTTCCGAATCCGCTGCATCGCTCGCAGGCCCCGTAGGGACTGTTAAAGGAAAACATGTTCGGGGTGGGTTTTTCAAATGCAATGTCGCAAAGATCGCAGCGAAGTTCTCTTGAGAAACGGAGGTTTTGCCCTGAGACGATGTGCACAAGCGCCCGGTCGCTCTCGGAAAAAGCGGCCTCGAGCGCTTCTGTGATCCTCGATTTCGACCGCTCGCCGATAACCGTTCTCGCGGTGACTATCTCGGTTTTTCCGTCTGAGCCTCCCGCGCTTTTCTCCATGTCCCGGGTCTTTCCGTCCCGGTAGGTGCGTGAGTAGCCTTTTTTCATGTATTGCGAGAGATCCGCGCCCTCTTCGGTCTCAAAGCAGATGACGGCTCTTTTCTCCGGGAATTTTTCGAGCAGCAGCCGAGTGAGGGACTGGGGAGAGTGCTCAACCACTTCCTCTTCGCATCCCGGGCAGAGGGTTTTTCCGATTTTTGCGAACAGAAGCCTCATGTAGTCGTATATTTCAGTCGTGGTGCCTACTGTGGAACGGGAATTTATGACGCTGTTTCGGCTTTCGATAGCTATCGGGGTTGGAAGACCTTCTATGTCGTCCATCGCTGGGCGCTCGACTTTTTCTATGAACTGTCTTGCGTAGGTTGAAAGGCAGTCGATGTACCTTCTTAGTCCTTCCTTGTAAACGGTGTCAAGCACGAGGGATGACTTGCCCGAACCGCTGAGACCGGTCACCACCGTGAACCTGTTTTGAGGGATCAGGACGTCTATGTTCTTCAGGTTGTTTTCCCTGGCGCCTTTTATCTCTATGTATCCGTTTCGTTTCGCGGTCTTCGCCATGTGATTTCCCTGCCCCGGCTTACGCGTTCCCGAGGGATTTTCCGTTTCCCCGGGCGGCGTTTATAACGAAATTGAGGTTTCCGGGGCATTCGGTATTCTTTTCCTCGGGAAAGATGAATATCCCGCGGCTTCTCACTTTAAATTTACACAATTATCGTGCGACTTTTTTCCGGAACACTGGATTATCGACGGTTCGCCGCGCCGGACCGTGCTTGGTCCAGAGGGGCCGTCTTCTAAATACTTTCTCGTTTCGAGGTGAATAGATGAGTCATCTAATGGGTGTTGATGAGCAGATAGCGGAAGTTATCCGCATGGAAACGCAGCGCCAGGAATGGAAACTCGAGATGATAGCGTCTGAGAACTACGTGAGCGACGCCGTCATGGAGGCCATGGGGTCTGTGCTTACCAACAAGTACGCCGAGGGTCTTCCCGGAAAGCGTTATTACGGGGGATGTGAATTCGTTGACGTGGCCGAGGATCTGGCGCGCGCGCGGGCGCTTGAGCTTTTCGGGGCGGACGCCGTTAACGTGCAGCCGCACTCCGGGGCTCAGGCGAACATGGCCGTGTTTTTCGCCGCCCTTAAGCCTGGAGAGACGGTTTTGGGAATGAGGCTTGACCACGGGGGACATCTTACCCACGGACACCCCGTTAATTTTTCGGGACGGCTCTACAACGTCGTTGCCTACGGGGTTTCAGAAGAAACGGGAACGATTGACTACGATGAGGTGAGGGAGCTTGCCCTCAAGCACTCTCCCGGACTCATAATCGCCGGATGGAGCGCTTACCCGAGGGATGTGGACTACGCTGAATTCAGAAACATAGCGGATGAATGCGGGGCGCTTTTGCTGGCGGACATAGCGCATCCGGCGGGACTTGTGGTCGCCGGACTTCACTCGGACCCCGTACCCCACTGCGATTTCGTAACGACCACCACCCATAAGACCCTTCGTGGACCGCGGGGCGGGATGGTGATGATGAAGGAGCAGCACGCGAAGACCGTAAACAGCAGGGTTTTCCCGGGAACTCAGGGCGGTCCGCTTATGCATGTGATAGCGGCCAAGGCCGTTGCGTTCAAGGAGGCTCTTGCGCCCGAGTTCTTGGAATACCAGCACCAGATAGTGAAAAACGCGCAGCGCCTCGGGGAGAATCTCCTGAACGCGGGTCTCAAGCTTGTCTCGGGCGGAACCGATAACCACCTGGTTCTGGTTGACCTCAGGGAAACGGAATTTACGGGGCAGGTTGTCGAACAGACCCTTGAGCGGGCGGGAATAACGGTCAACAAGAACGCGATTCCTTTTGACCCCCGTCCTCCCATGGTCACAAGCGGCATAAGGATCGGAACTCCCGCGATTACCACAAGGGGGATGAAGGAACCGGAAATCGACGCGATATCGGGCTTCATAATGGAAGCTTTTAACAATCATGAGAACGAAAAAGTCCTCGACAGAATAAAGGAAGACGTAAAGGAACTGTGCCTGCGTTTTCCCGTCTACGGCCACAGGCTCGGCGGATGAGAAATGAAGTGTCCTTTCTGCAAATCTGATGACACCAGGGTAGTTGATTCGAGAGAGGGAAAAGACGGTTTTTCCGTCAGGAGACGGCGGGAGTGCAACGACTGCCAGGAGAGGTTCACCACTTACGAGAGGATCCATCACGCTGAAATCATGGTGGTTAAGAAGGACGGGCGCAGGGAAGAGTTTGACCGCAACAAGATAATAGCGGGGATGCGCAAGGCGTGTGAGAAAAGGCCGGTAAGCACAGAGATCATAGAGGACTTTGTTTCCGGTCTCGAAAAGGAGCTTCTTGAGAGGGGAGAGCGGGAGATATCAAGCGAAGAGATAGGGGAGAAGCTGATAGAGAAGCTTTATGATATCGATCAGGTCGCGTACGTAAGGTTCGCTTCGGTCTACAGGTCATTTAAGGACGTAAACGAGTTTCTCAACGAGGTAACGGGTCTTCTTAAGGAGAAGAAATAAGTCGCATGCTGGTTGATTCCCACGCCCATCTGCTCAGCATTGAAGACCCCGTGGACGCCGTGTCAAGGGCCTCGGCCGAGGGAGTCGGGAAGATCATATCGATCGGAACGGGAACTGAGTCCTCGCTTGCGACCATAGAGCTTTCGAGGAGATACAGGGGAGTTTACGTCTCGGTCGGAATCCACCCGCACTCCGCCTCCAGTTTCAGTGAAGAGACGATGCGTGAGTTTGAGGGAATGGCCGAAGACCCGAAGGTAGTGGCGATTGGGGAAACGGGGCTTGATTATCACTACATGAATTCCCCCAGGGAAGATCAGATAAGGTCGTTTGAGGCGCACATGGAGCTTGCGAGGAGACGCGACCTTCCTTTCGTGGTTCACGTAAGGGATGCGGAGGAGGAACTGCTTTCGATGCTCCAGGGGGCCGACCTCGGTCCAAGGCCCGGAGTTATTCATTGTTTTTCAGGGGACTACGAAACGGCGAAGAAGTATCTGGACCTCGGTTTTTTCATTTCCTTCTCGGGCATAGTGACTTTCAAGAGGGCCGAGGAGGTAAGGGACGCGGCGGCCAGAATACCCATTGAAAGGCTTCTTTACGAAACGGACTCTCCTTACCTGGCGCCGGTGCCCCGGAGGGGAAAGCCGAACGAGCCGTGCAATGTAGTTTACGTGGCCAGGCTTATTTCAGAACTCAGGGGATTGTCTCTTGAGGAATTTACTGAGGTTGTCTTTGAGAACGTGACGGAGCTTTTCCCAAAAGTATCAAAGGACAAAGACGGTCTTATCTAGTTGAAAAGAAATCAAGAGGTGTTTTCGTGAGCGGAAAATCAAAAATAGCCGTAACGATGGGAGACCCGAACGGGATAGGTCCCGAGGTCTGCATAAGGGCTTTTTACGACGGTTTCTTCGAGGATATATACGATATCGTGTTTGTCGGAAGCGAACCGGTGCTCGAGAGGGCCAACGGCGAGTTCGGAAAGGGCGGTCCCCTGTCTATTATAGACCCCACGGATTTTGCACTCGGGGATGTTGAGGAAGGGGTGAGGTCTGAAAAAGCGGGGAGGGCGTCTGTTGCCTGCATAGAGAAGTCCGTGGCCATGGCCCTTGCGGGAGAAGTTGACGCTATAGTTACGGCTCCCATAAGCAAAAGATCCATCCATATGGCCGGCTCTACGTATCCCGGGCACACGGAGATGCTTATGGACCTTACGGGTTCTGAAAACGTGGTAATGCTTTTTGAAGGAACTAGGTTCCGCGTCGCGCCCGTGACGATACACGTTCCCCTTCGCGAAGTTCCGGACATGATTACGGAAGAAAGCGTTTATGTTACCGTCTCCATATCGGCCCGGGAACTCAAAAAAAGATTCGGCGTCGAGGACCCCAAGATAGTTGTCTGCGGGCTCAACCCCCACGCCGGAGAGTCGGGATCTTTCGGAAACGAGGAGCAGGAGCATATCATTCCGGCCCTTGAGAGGGCGAGAGCCGAAGGAATATCGGTCGAGGGCCCTCTTCCCGCGGACACTCTTTTCTACGACGCTCTTCGCGGCAAGTGGGATCTTGTGGTCGCCATGTACCACGATCAGGGTTTCGTGCCCTTCAAGATGCTTTCTTTCGATACCGGGGTTAACGTCACTCTGGGACTGCCTATACTGCGGACTTCTCCTGACCACGGAACCGCTTTTGACATAGCGTGGAAGGGCGCGGCGCGCCCCGAGAGCATGATCCAGGCGATAAAAGTAGCCATGGAGATATGCGACGTAAGGTAGTAAAGCGGATCAGCGGCAGTATCAATACCCTGTCTAAAAGCTTACCGATTGAGAACCAGCCCGGGGAAACCGGAATATGGCGAGGGAACAGGATCGATTGATAACGACCCTTCCTGGGAACTTTTCGCCGTGGCCGCCCGGACTCGAGCCGAGCTTGAGGAAGGACACGCGCCGTCGGCCTGGTAAGCGAGGGCCGTTTTAAGAAGGCTTTCCTCCGGGTCGCCGAGCTGGTGGTCATAATCATTATCCGCAACGGAACAGGTAGGCGAGAAACCGTCATCATAGTCGGCAACTCCCTTGTTATTAACCACCCTTAGCTGGATGGTGGAATAAGTCGTGCCGCAATTGTCTGTCGCAACAGAGCCGTAGTACTTGCCGCATGTGGTTGAACCTACCAATATTACCTCTATATCGATGCCGCGCAGGCTGTTAATGATCAGTTCGCTTGCAGAACAGGTGCCGGAGCTGGTAAGAACGAACAGGCGCGGAAGATTAAGATCCGGCAGTCGATACACGGTGCCGTCTTCATCTCTGAACGCGTCGGCGAAGGGACTGGATATGTCGTCTCTTTTGTCGCTATATTCGACTGTTGCGAAGTTTTTCCCGTCTCCTGCCGACCCGGCTATTATCGACGCTATAATCTGCGCGACGTAGACGAATCCGCCGGCATTATAACGAAGATCAAGCACCAGATCATCGATGCCGCCTCCTCCCAGAAACGTGTAGCCGGCGCTTATTAGCGGCTGCGCTGCCGGGTCGTTGTGCCTGTTAAACAGCATGTAACCCACCCGGTCGCCTTCGGATGTGGTTATGACTTTTACGTTTTGTACCGGATGCACTGTTATTTCCTTGGCGGTCATTGTCACGGAGCGCTCCTGTGAAGATAAACCGGGGTCTTTAACGGTGAATATGTGCGTATCGCCGACAGATGGATTAAAAGCGGCGTTTATCTTGTCTATCTCGTCCTCGTCGCTTGAGTTTACGATATCAATGCCGTCAACGCCGAGGATCTGCGTGCCGCGCACGAGATTGACGCCGGCTGCGGTCGCGGGCGAGCCGGGTTCGGTGTAAGCCACTACCACATTTCGCGGAGGCGAACGTCTCAAAGCATTGAATCTGGCGCCATATCCAGCCGTAATGCCCTCATTGGAAAGCTGCCGGTATTCTCTGGTGGGCTGTGAGGAATGGAACCTGTCCTTCGGCTTTCCGGAAGATGTCGTCTCTTTTGTCTTCATTAGCCCAAAGTACTCCGGCGTAGCGCAGCAGGCCGGATCCACATCCTCGATTTCATCGTACCAAAGATAGGTTTCGTGACTCCAGGACCGAAGCCAGTTGTTTTCATCCACGTACGTGCCTTGTTTGGCATCCGCGCTGAAGGCCTTACCCAGGTCCGCGCAGTATTGATGAAAATTCTCGCTGGGACAAAACATGTCTTCTTGCCATGGTTCATCCTTTGTACTGCAGGGCGTTGAGGGAGTAGACGATGGTGGTGGTTCAACCGGTTCCGGCGGTGCTGTTTCGACCGATTCCGGTGGCGAGGCCCCGTTGGGGCTTGCGGAAGATGAACTCTCGCCGCCGCAGCCCGTAGAACCCAGCACCGCGATTAGCGCCATAAATACCCAGAGGCATCGCGATGTTAGTTCACTTGTAAAACAGCCGCTTTTTTCTTTGTTCAAGACGAGCTTTCTCCGTGTTAGCCTAGCAGTAAAAAGTACTCAATGCGGGCGGTCTATCAAACCTGACCACTACTTCCTAATGGCGGTTGCGACTGGATGGTGCGATGTGACGGAGGGCGAATTCTTTTTGGATGGATTCTTTGGTCCGGGATATGGAGACCCGGACTGATTTTCCGTTACATGCGGTTTCGGGAAGTCTCGGATTCTACCAGCAGGGGAAGTATTTCTCCCGACTTACCAGTTACGCTCGCGTCGTAAAGACCCGTGCCGGGAGTCACGTCAGTGTTGATTTCGACTACGGGTTTTTCACTTTTCTTCGCTATAAGCCCCATTGAGGCCACCGGTTCAACCACTCCCGAGGTTCCAACTATCAGCAGGAGATCGCATTGTTCTATTGCGAACAGGCACCTGTCTATTCTCTCCATCGGGATGATTTCTCCGAACCACACGGTGTTCGGTCTCATTACCGCGCCGCAGGCGTCGCACTTGGGGGGGAGTTCCGGAATAGGCACCTGGTAGTTTTTTTCCAGCTTTTCGCATTCCGTTTCCGTGCATTTAATTTCCCAGAGACTTCCGTGGATCTCTATTACGTTTCGGGTCCCGGCTACGGAGTGAAGGCCGTCCACGTTTTGCGTTATGAGTGTGAAATCCCTTTTTTCTTTTTCAAGCGCTGTTATCGCGAAGTGGCCGGGATTGGGTTTGGCGTTTTTCATTATGGCTCTTCTTGAGTCATACCACTCCCATACGAGCTTGGGATTTTTGAAAAAGGCTTCGGGTGTCGCAAGCTCGTGGGGATCGTAATTCCTCCAGAGTCCTTCTTCCCCCCTGTATGTGGGAATGCCGCTTTCAGCCGAGATTCCCGCCCCTGTGATGACGACGATCTCGTTGGAACTGTTTATAAGTTCGTACGCTTTTGCGATCTCTTTTTCCATGGTCGGACAACCCGGGATATGTTAACTGTTTTACGGGTTTTTTCCCATTGCCGGCCCTAAAAACATGGCTGCGGAGGCGGGAGATTCTCTTGACAATTCATCCCCTGATACTAACCTTGTCTGTGTTGTGTTAGAGCAGTATGTTCCCGTCCTTTTGATAATAGTGATAGCGATCGTCCTGGCCGCGGCGCTTCTGTCCGTTTCCTATCTGCTCGGTCCGAAAAGATACGGAAGCTGGCGCAAGCATCTTCCGTATGAATCGGGGATGGTTCCCAGGGGAGACGCGAGGGAGAAGGTTTCGCTCAAGTATTACCTCATAGGAGCTCTTTTCATACTGTTTGACATAGAAATCGTGTTCCTTGTGGCCTGGGCGGTTGTGTTCAGGGAGCTTGGGATGGTGGCGCTTGTTGAGGTGCTGGCGTTTCTTGTTGTTGTAATCGGCGGATACTTTTACGTTCTCAAAAAGGGAGCTTTGGAATGGGAGTAAGCAGCGGATCACTTCTCGGCGGAGACGGTTTTCTCACGACCAAGATCTCCGCGGTTGCCAACTGGGGAAGGAAACACAGCCTGTGGCCCATGGCTTTCGGCACTGCCTGTTGCGCTATCGAGATGATGGGGACTTTCTCCTCGAGGTTCGATATCGCTAGGTTCGGGGCCGAAACCGTGAGGTTCTCGCCGAGACAGGCGGACCTGATGATAGTTTCCGGGACCATAACCTACAAGATGGCGTCGGTCTGCAGAAGGATCTACGAGCAGATGCCCGAGCCCAAGTGGGTGATAGCGATGGGGTCGTGTACATGCGGCGGCGGACCTTTTGACAGTTACGCCGTTGTTCAGGGAATAGACGAGTTTCTTCCGGTGGATGTTTACGTTGGCGGCTGTCCCCCGAGACCCGAGGCCCTTATTGACGCCGTCATGAAAATTCAGAAGAAGATAGATAACGAGGGACCCCCGATCGTATGACCTCCCCACCTGCCCCTGTCGATCAAATAAGGGAAAAAATAGGCGCGTACACACTCTCGGAGAGCGAATTTCGCGGGGAGACCACCTTTACCGTAAAGGCAGAATCCATAGTCGAGTGCTGTTCGCTTCTGAAAAACACTCTCGGTTTTACTTACCTTGCGGACGTCACCGTTGTCGACTACCTGACCGTCAAGTTTCCGAGGTACGAGGTTGTCTACCTCCTTCACCGCTTTGGCGAGAACTACGAAGAGAACCTGAAAATAAGGCTCAAGGCCGCTCTTGAGCAGGATAACCCCGCAATTGATTCCGTAACGTCGGTGTGGTCCGGGGCGAACTGGCTCGAGAGGGAGGCCTACGACATGTTCGGGATAACTTTCAGGGGACATCCCGACCCGAGAAGAATACTGATGCCCGATGATTACGATGAGTTTCCGCTGAGAAAGGATTTCGACGTGAGGGACAGGGAATCTTCGAAGAGATGTTTCGAGCGGGCTCTTGATGAAGGGCTTGAGTGATGGAAAGAGTAGAGATCGTTACAGAAGAGCTCGGCACCGAGGCCGACGGCACGAGAAAGCAGACCATGATGCTTAACATGGGGCCGCAGCATCCGTCAACCCACGGGGTCCTGCGGGTGGTTCTTTATCTTGACGGGGAGATAGTCAAGGAAGCCGTTCCCCACATCGGCTACCTGCACAGGGGGATAGAGAAGCTCTGCGAGGACATCACCTACCAGAAATGTCTTCCGTACACCGACAGGATGGATTACCTGGCCTCGATATGCAACAACATAGGCTTCATACTGGCCGTTGAGAAGCTCCTCGGAATTGAGGATGAAATTCCCGAAAGAGCCAAGGTCGCCGAAGTGATAATGTTTGAGCTCGGAAGAATCGAGTCCCACCTCATAGGCATAGGCGCAAACGCCATGGATCTCGGCGCGATGACCGCTTTTCTTTTCTGCTTCAAGGAGCGCGAGAGAATCTACGAGATTCTCGAGATGGTGTGCGGAGCGAGACTTACGACTTCATACCCCAGGGTGGGGGGCCTTCCCATGGACCTTCCCGAAGATTTCTCAGACACGGTAAGGAACTTCCTTAAGATATTTCCCGAGACCTTGAGCGAGATAGACAGGCTTCTTACGAGAAACAAGATATGGATCGGTCGCACCAAGGGAGTGGCGGTTATAAGCAAGGAGCAGGCTGTTGATCTCGGGATTACCGGTCCCATACTGCGAGGAAGCGGCGTTCCCTATGACGTGAGAAAGGCCGTTCCCTACCTTGATTACGAAAACTACGAGTTCGACATACCGATTGCCAACGAGGGAGACGCCTACGCCAGGTACCTCTGCAGGATGGAGGAGATGAGACAGAGCCTTCGCATAATCGAGCAGGGCCTCGACAATCTTCCCGACGGTCCCTACATAGCCGACCTTCCCGACATCGTTTTGCCCGAAAAAGAGCTTGTCTACACTAAAATGGAATCCCTGATCAGGCATTTCGTGCTTGTCTACAACGGTTTTGAGACTCCTCCGGGGGAGATATACCACTCCGTGGAGAACCCCAAGGGGGAGCTTGGCTACTACATAGTAAGTGACGGTACGGGAAAGCCCTACAGGATGCGGGTTCGCGGGCCGTCGTTTGTGAACCTGCAGGCTCTTCCGGGTATGGTGAAAGGGGGATTCGTCTCCGATGTCGTTGCCGCAATAGGCAGTATCGACATAGTGCTCGGGGAAGTTGACCGCTGATTAGATTAGGGAAGGCTGCCGCTCTTTACGCCAGCGGTAAAACCTGATTGGGAGGTCTGGCTTGGCTTCAACCCCTATAAACGACCACATCCGCTACGAGCCGGACGAGAAGTGCACGCCGCTCTCCTCCTTCGTCGTCGCCATACAGGGCATCATACTCGTGCTGCCGCCCGCAGTTTCGATAGTGGTTATCAATGTTCTGGCGGCCAGCCAGGACGAGGCATATCTGACTTGGGCCGTATTCTCGGCGCTGATAATCGTCGGGATAGTCACCGCGCTGCAGGCCTCCAGGATAGGTCGATTGGGTGCGGGGCATCTGGTCGTCGTGGGAGTGACGCCCAACTACATCCCGCTGACGGTGCTAGCCCTGGATGAGGGAGGGCCGGCGATGCTGGCCAGCCTGATGGTCGTGTCTGCGCTCTTTTTCTTCGCGATAGCGACAAGGCTTCCGCAGCTGCGGCGGGTGATAACGCCGACTGTGTCAGGCACAGTGCTTATGCTGATAGCCGTGATGGTGCTGCCCATCTGTTTGGATCGATTCGGGGAAGTGCCGGAGGGTGAGCCGGCATTTGCCGGGCTGTGCGTGGCTTTGGTAACGCTGGTGGTATCCACGGCGCTGATACTGCGCGCCCCGCGGCGCTGGCGTCCGTGGTCCATGCTGATCGGATTTGCGTCCGGGTGCATGGTCGCCGCCCTGCTGGGAGTGTATGACTTGGAGCGACTGTACACGGCACCGTGGGTCGGCATTCCCCAAGTCGGTTTCCAGGGGCTGGACCTTATACCGTCTGCCGGATTCTGGGCGCTGCTGCCGATGTTCCTGATTGTCACTCTGGTGCAGGCGATTAAAGGCATTGGAGATAACATGGTGATTCAACGGGTGTCGCGGCGCAGGCCGAGGACGACCGATTTTCGGCTGCTGCAGGGCTCGCTCCACGCAAACGGGGTGGGTATTTTGCTGTCGGGTCTTGCCGGAACGCCTCCCGCATCGCCATATTCGTCATTCACGGCGTCGGTCGTGAACATGACGGGGGTCGCCGCCCGCAATGTGGGATACGCCATAGCGATCATACTTGTGGGACTGGCATTGCTGCCAAAGTTCACGGGCGCGCTGCTCACCATACCCAGTCCGGTGATGGGAGCGTTTCTCTTAATGGCCGTGGGAATATTTTTTGTCGAGGGAGTACAGACTATCGTGCGGGACGGACTCGACTTTCAAAAGTCCCTTGTGGTAGGCGTGTCGTTCGCGCTTGGTGCCGGGTTCGAGCAACAAAACATTCTTGAGAACTTGCTTGTGCACCCGTGGGGCACACTGCTTGGCAACGGCATCACGGTGGGCGCGGCAACGGCGATTGCGCTCAACGTATTCCTGAATATGACCAGCGCGCGTTCTAAGCAGCTGGAGCTTCGACTGGACTTTTCCGACCTGCCGCGAATTGACGCCTTCATGCAGGAAGTTGCCGCCGATATGGACTGGGGTGAGGAGGCGACCCAGCGGCTGCGTTCGGCTGGCGAGGAGACGCTGTCGAGCCTGCTGCAGCCGGACAGCGAATATCCCGCGGATAGTGAGACGGACAAGACACCGCGCCTGATCATAGCCGTGCGTCCCGAAGGCAGAGCGGTGGAGATGGAATTCGTCTCGACGCTTGAGGACGAGGGGAATCTGGAGGACCGTCTCGCGTATCTGAACGAAGAGGAAGAAAGCATGTATGAGAGGGAGATATCGTTCCGCCTGCTGCGTCATTACGCCTCATCGGTGCGCCACCGGAAATATCAGGGGATGGATATCGTTACGGTGCGGGTCGAGGCGTAACGACGGCTTGGATTGGCGAACCGACGCAAGGGGAAGGTCGAGTTTACGCAGTGATAATCGGCTCGATGAACTCAAGCATGGACTTTACGCATTCCTGTGGCTTTTCCAGAAGAAGAAAGTGCGTAGCATCGGGCAGGAAGTCGTAATTTACGGTGGACATATCACTCAGGTCGAGTGTCGGCAGGTATGAGTATGGCAAGGTCGGGTCAGCCCCGATGACCTTTGTCGGGCACAGCAGCGACTGAAAGTCCACGAGTACGGCAAAGGCGCTGGCGTACTCTATCATCTGCGCCTGGTACTCAGGAGGACAGCAAAGTTCATACCCCTCTCCGTCCGCACGCTCACGCAGGGTTGTTCTTGCAAAAAGATCAAATACTCCCGGCACCACGTGCTGGAAGTCTGGAATGTAAGGAAGAATATCCGCAAGTTGTTGCGTGGTTTCAAATCGATTAGTGCTTTGACGGATCCTTTTAGCCATACGTTTTGCGATATCTTCATAATCCTTAAAGCTCCGGCCAGGCTTGCAGAGAGGCGGGTCGAACAGAACCCGCGCTGCAAAGTCGCCGCCCTTTTTGGGTGATAGCAGAGTCGCCAGAGCTGAAACTGAGTGGAACACGCCTATTCTGGGCTTTGTTCCATAGTGGCGGTCGATAGCCTCAAGAATGGTGTCGTTGTCCTGAACCAATGTTGGAAGACTATGGTTTTGAAGATTGCCTGCCGGATTCCAGCCATGGTTTCTGAGATCGTAGATTATCAGGTCGAAGTCGTCGGTCAGGAGCGACCAGAACGGATAATACAGGTCGACTGCGAGACCGTTGCCGTGGCTCATGACGAGTCGCGGTCCCGACGGGTTTCCATGTTGGCGCAGCGTAATGATGGTGCCGTCGTCCATGCGGACATCGTGAGTGGAAAGCGGCTCAGGCAGCTCCCATACGATTTCTGAACTCACTGGCAGACTCCTCGTTTTTCTGGCGCGTCACCGTTTTGCCGCCGTGATGACTGGTCGCTTAATTGGAACGGGAGAAGCTCGTGTGCGATGGCGGCTGAAAAACTCTCGTTGCCTATGTATTCGACGCGCCAGTGTACTTCCGGCAGCTGCGGGAAGCGAAACATGCCCATTCTCCCCTGATGCAAGGCTGGCGGCACTTCAAACTGAGACACATCAAAGGTGAAACCTAGGCCAAGAGCCTTGATCAGGGCTTCCTTGATGGTCCAGAGTCTGAAGAACAGCTGAACCCTGTCGCGTCCACGTACGCGGGCAAGGGCGGACTGTTCATGAGGACCAAACACGGCTTCGCTCAGTTCGTCGAAATCCTTTCTGGAGACGCGCTCTTCCACATCCACGCCCAGCCGTCCATGGGGAACAAGAGCTATCAAACCATGCTCTCCACTGTGACTGAGGTTGAAGCTGATGGCTGCCGGTGCATCGTCTACTAGCGCGAACAGTTTTCCATAGTGGGATGAGCCGAAGCTTAGGCGTTCATTGCCGCAACCGAGTTGGCGACAGAGGATAGCCCGAAGCGCGGCGCGACACAAAGCGAACCTCCGACGAGGACCCGGGAGCGGATATTGGCGACAGCGCACCCGCTCTTCCTCGCTCAGCCATAACAAAGATGATGCCTCACAGCTGGCGTTAGGCGTCAGATCCACATGCGTGACGGTAGCGGAACCGGCTTTACGGAAAGAACTCCACCAGCACCTTGCAGCAGAAGCGGACATCAGATGTCGGTTACCTCTAAAGGAGTGAGGGGTTAAGAAGCGTTGGCCTCTAGGTACGCTATCAAGTCTCCAATAGAGGATATCTCCCCGATCTTTTCGGGAAGGAGGGAGACATTGAACTCCTGTTCGAGTACTTTGGCGAATGCCACTGCGTCCACAGAGGAAACACCCAGGTCAGCAATGCTCTTATCCGGATCCAGCAACTTGCCTATCGGCTGTCCGTCTACCTCCAAGTTTTCGTCCGCAAGTTGTCTCAATCGATCTTCAACTGATGCCATAATATACACTCCTCCTTTTAGGAATTTTAAATAAGGTAATTACTTCTATAACCAGTCACTTGATTCATAAGGATTTTATTCACTTGCTTAACTGTTTGTCAAGTAAAGATAAGTCATTTCAGGGGGGCTCGGAATGTTTGGTCCTAACAAATCACCCCGATTACACCCAGTGACGCCTGCGCTGGAACGGATAGCTCGGCAGCGAGATGCGGCGGCGCGACTCCCCGGCGAACATGCCCTCAAAGGAAAGCGCCAGTCCCGCCTCGTATGCCCCTGCAACCGCCTCCACAAAACCAGTGCTGCTCTTCTCTGAATCTTCGTCGGATGGTCGTATCAGGCTCGCAAGCACGAGTGGCGAGGCGGTAGCTTCCTCTCCGTCCGACGAGTCCGGCCACTCTAGACCCACCTGCGGCCCCAGTACCGCGCCGGGACCAATCTCTACCACTGCATCCACTCCCAAGTTAGCAAGAGTGGAGATACCTGCGCCAAACGCCGCAGTCTCGCACGCCTGCGTACGCCAGTAAGCCCCGTCGAGTGGACTGTCCGAATCCATAACCAGCCCCGTAACGCCGCTCACCAGAGTCAGGGATGGAGGCGAGGCCGTACTTTCTGCAAATGCCGCTTCCAGACCTTTAAGAGATTGATTCGGGTCCACTCCCGGCAGCGCCGCCATCAGCGTGCCGCGAGTCAAGGCAAAGCGCAATCCGTCCTCTAAGGTGAAAACTCCCGCAGCCCACGCCGCGGTGACCTCGCCGGTGCCGTGCCCCAGTGCGACGTTCGGGCGAATTCCAACGCTTGCCCAAAGCGCCGTCAGCGCGCACTCCAATGCGTAGAGAGCCGGCTGCGCCCAGGCCGCATCATTCAAATTGCCCGCTGCTTCGGCGCGCCCGAACATCACATCGAGCAGTGATGCTCCTCTCTCTGCGCGCACCACGGTGTCACAGTGGTCCAGAACAGCGCGCACGACCGGCTCGCTATCATACAGAGCTTGGCCCATACCAACCCACTGGCTGCCCTCGCCCGTGTACACGAATGCCACCCTTGTTACAGGCTGCGGATCTGGCTTACCAGGCGTGGCGCCGGTCTCCGCAAGTTTCGTCAGTCTTGCACGCAGAGATTGCGTATCTCCAAACACCACGGCGGCGCGATGATCAAAATGGCTGCGTCCGACACTCGCCGTCCACGCTATGTCAGCAAGTGCAGGTGCTTCAGGGGATGACTCGGCAATGTGCTCGTCGAGCCACGACAGGTACTGTCCTGCCATGTCCCGCAGGGCGCCCTCCGACTTGCCTGATAGCGGCAGGAACCGCACCGTGCGCTCCGTTAGTCCGTCCGTGGCCAGCGGCAGACTAGCAACTGGCTCCGGCAGAGAAACGGGCACCTGCAGCGCGGCACCCCTAAGCGACTGCACTCCAGCACTTGCGCTGTCATCTTCTGTCACGATTCCGTAGCCTTCCACCAACATATGCGCGTTTGCGCCTGACATGCTGAAAGCGCTTACTGCCGCGCGTGGCGGCCTGTCAGGATGGAGCGGCCAGTCGGTTTTTTCAGAAGTCACCTGCACGGGCAGTCGGTCCCAGTCGATTTGTGGATTCGGTTCCTTGAAGTGCAGATGTCCCGGAATGACACCTTGCTTCATCGCCAGCACAGCCTTTATCAGACCGGCAACGCCCGCCGCCGTCTCCAGATGTCCGATGTTTGACTTTACAGTGCCCATCAGCAGCGGGCGGTCATCAGTGCGCCCTCTTCCGTACACCGAGCCGACTGCGTGTACCTCAATCGCGTCGCCCAATTGGGAACCTGCCGCGTGCGCTTCGAGATAGTCAATGTCCGTCCCGGTGAGGCCCGCCTGAACAAGCGCCGCCTCCATAACACGCTCCTGCGCCGGGCCGTTCGGGACGGTCAATCCCGCACTTGTCCAGTTCTGGTTGATGGCAGAACCCTTGATGACGCCCCATATTCGGTCGCCGTCAACCTCCGCCTCGCTCAGCCGTTTCAAAACGAGTATTCCGCAACCCTCGCCGCGCACATGGCCGTCTGCAGACGCATCGAAGGGGCAGGACTGTCCACTCGGCGAGAGCATCCCCACATCCAGCATGAATCTGGAAACGTCGCGTGACAGCGCCGCATGCGCGCCTCCGGCGAGAGCCAGGTCCAGCTCGCCCCGCAGTAACCCAGCAACGGCTTGATGCACCGCAGCCAATGCAGAAGCGCAGGCCATATCGATGGCCATTGCCGGGCCCTCCAGACCCAGTGCCGACGCGACCCTCCCGACGGTGATGCTGGCCGCTGTGCCGAGTTGACCGCTATACTTACCGCTGGCTTCAATTAGATGTCGGTATTCGCTGGCGGTGACTCCGGCATACACTCCGGTGCGGCTGCCCCGTAGACTGTCGGGAGCGATTCCGGCGTCTTCGACAGCTTCCCAACTCGTTTCCAACATCATTCTCTGTTGAGGGTCCATCATCCGCGCTTCTATCGGCGCAATGTGGAAGAAGCGTGAGTCAAACCACTCGATCCCCTCAACAAACGCACCGCGCAGGTGGGAGGTGTTCTCGGAGTTTGGGTTTTCGGCGGCGTCCCTTCGCGAGTCGCCAGCCTGGCGTCCGTCGGTCACTGCGTCAATGCCCGATTCCATTAGGTGCCAGTATTCCGAAAGGTTTTTCGCGCCTGGGAAGCGGCACGCCATGCCGACTATCGCTATGTCGTCGTCCTCAGTAGCGACGGGCGGGCGCGGTGTGGGTGCGGCTGTCTCGGGCGTTGGAGCCGTCTCACCGTCCTCGCTCAGCTGACCGAGTTCGTCCACCAGATAGCGGGCTAAGGTCGAGATGTCGGGGTAATCGAAGACAGCCGTGTTGGAGACGACGTACTCGCCCGCGAATGCGCGGTTAAGCCGGTTTCTCAGTTCTACTGCCATCAATGAGTCCATTCCCAGATCGAAGAAGCCGATCGAGGTTGAAGGTGGGCTAGACAGCCTCATCACCGCCTGGAGTTCCTTTTGCAGGAACGACACCAGAATACTCTCCGACTCGGTTTGCGACGAGACGCGCAACTGCGACAACACGTCTTCCGAAGATTCCGATGTTTCGTCCATATCGTTTGCGGATGACAGCTCCTCTAGGAATGGTGGAAGATCATCGTGAGCCGTCGCGAATGTCGGCCAGTCCACTGACGCGACCATACCGGCCGGAGCATCCTGCCGCACCAGCGTTTCTAGCGCTCTTAGTCCCTGCTGCGGTGTAATCCAGCCCGTGCCCGTCGCCTCCAACTGGCTTTCGATGCGCTCTCGCTGCTCCTCTGCTTCGCCAAGCCCCGACCAGGCTCCCCACGCGATCGTCTGCCCGGGCAGTCCGAACGCGCGCCGATGGGCTGCGAGTTGATCCAGAAATGCGTTAGCCGCTGCATGGTTTGCCTGACCTGCGTTGCCCAGCACGCCCGCCACACTGGAGAACAGGACGAACATGTCCAAATCCCTGTGCATGGTCGCGCGGTGCAGATGCCATGCGCCAAGCATCTTTGGCCAGAGCACCTGCTGGAAACTGTCCCAACTCTGGTTTGCCAGTACGGCGTCCGACAGCACTCCCACGCTGTGTATAACACCAGCGAGAGGCGGGAGAGTCGCATCGATGCGCTCCAGCATAGCGTCCACCGCTGCCGTGTCCGTCACATCCGCAATTTCCACCTGCACCGTCGCGCCACGTCCGCGTAACGTGTCGATAGCTTCTCTGGCCTCGGGGTCGGGGTCGCGTCGGCCGTTCAGCACGACTGCGCCCGCGCCCCGGTCTGCCAGCCAATCGGCCAGAGCGCAGCCAATACCGCCCAGTCCGCCGGTCACTAGGTAGGTTCTGTCCCCCCGCAGCCGTCCCGTCTCCAGCGGCGAATTTGTAAGAACGATCTTGCCGATGTGCCGCGCCGCGCGCATGAACTGCATTGCGGAGACCGTTTCCGCCATAGACCACCTGCTGTGGACAAGCGGCGTCAGTTCTCCTGCCTCAAACTGTTTCATCACGGTCTTAAGAGCCGCTCCCGGCTGCTCCGGGTTTTGCTCTTTCAGGGTATCCTGTTCATAGATGTGGTAGTCCACATCCGGGCGCGCGGCGGCCATTTCTTCCTCGGTGTAGATGTTCACTCCGGCCAACTCGATGAATCTGCCGCCATGCGCGAGGCAGGACAGGCTCGCCTCGATAAAGCCCTCGCCAGTCAGGCTGTTCAGCACCACATGAACACCTTCGCCGCCGGTGGCTTCGAGGATTTCCTGCCCGAACCGGGTCTGTCTGCTGTCGAAGACATGCTTCACATCTAGCGAGCGCACATACGCCTGTTTCGGTACGCTGGCCGTGGCGAACACTTCTGCGCCCGCGGCGTGCGCAAGCTGGATAGCTGCCGATCCTACGCCGCCGGCGCCTGCGTGAATAAGCACCCGCTCGCCCGCTTTCAATTTTGCCAGATCGTACGACAATGCGGCACAAACGAACACGGTCGGTATAGTGGCAAGCTGCGAAATCGGGACACCCGGCGGCGCAAGCGCAACCATCTCCTCCCGCATGACCGCATCTGAACCGAAAGTACCGAATGCCAGCGCAACTACGCGGTCACCCACGGACACACTCGTTACATCGGAACCGACTTCAAGGACATGTCCGCACGTCTCGCCACCCAGGACACCCTCATCGATAAGGCCAAGAGAACGGAACACATCCCAGAAGTTCAATCCGGAAGCCTCCACAGCCACGCGAACTTCTCTCGGTTCGAGTGAACGCTCCGGCGAGTCCAGCACTTGCAGTTCTTCGAGTGCGCCGCTCGCGTCCGGCTCCAGGAACCAGCGCGACCCTTCCGGCAGGGTCAACTGTTCCGTATCAGCACTGGCACGAACGAGACGCGCAGCCCGACGGAATCCCAGACGATAGGCGATGTGAGTCTCAGAGTCCGGGTACATCAGCTCATTGACGAGGTCAGACAGCGGCACGGTATTCTCGGGGTCAAGGTCGATCATCCTCGGTTGCAGATGGGGCGCTTCCAGTGCCGCTACCTTGCCAAAGCCCCATAGCAGTGAGCCGGTCAGTTGTCCGAGATGCTCCCGCTCCAGAACCTGCCCGCCGCGCGTGATAAACCACATGCCCTTTGCGGGCGCAGCATCGGCATCGCCCATACCCTGCACGAGCGCCAGGGCGCTTCCGCCTGTCTGTCTTATATCTTCGCCCAACTCTTCGGTGGTGGCGTCCGCGCCGCGACCGTCAAGCGCCGCGAGATGTACAATGCCGCTGAGCGGTACCTCCGCAGGCAGACCTTCGAGTAACGAGCGCCACGATTCGCGGTTCTGCATCTCCACGGTCGCCTTGATCACTGCCCGATCTTTTTCTGATGATTCCCCGTCTGACTGCGCGCGGTCGCTCACCAGCACGACGGTCTGGTTGCGTGCTGCCAGTTCCTCTGCCAGCTCCTCTGCCACACCGCACTGATCACCCGCGAGAACCCATACTCCTGCCGTCTCCTTTACCTCCGCAGGTCCTTGCGCCAGTATCACACCTTTCTCCGGTGTGCTGGTCGTGTCAGATTTACTTCCTCCCAAGACCTCCACTTCACCGAAGCCCGAATCGACGAGCGCCTGCCGCCAGACCGCGGGGCCGACCATTGCGTGGTGCGTACGGTAGTCGTCGTCAAAACGCCACCAGCCGTCCAACTGCCCAAAAGTCATGTCCTGCCAGCTAAGACCACAAAGGTTCTCAAGCGCCACCAACTGGCCCGATGGCGCAAGCAGCATGCGGCAGTGAGTCAGGGTTTCGTTCAGGTAGCGTGTGCCGTGCAGCACATTGGAGGCAATGACCAAGTCATAGCCATGAAGATCAAAACCCTGCTCGATAGGGTCCTTTTCGATATCCAGGGCACGGTATTCGATTGACTCGTCGCTTCCGCCAAAACGCTTTTCTGCTTCTGAGAAGAAGCCGGCCGATATGTCAGTATATGTGTAATCATAGCGACCGGCCGGCAACTCAGGCATCACCGCCGCCGTCCCCGCTCCCGTACCGGCGCCGACCTCCAGTACGCGCAGCCTTCGGTCTTCCGGCAGTGTGTCTAGGAGTGCCGCAACCGTATCTCCCAGCATTTGGTTCGCCATACGTCCAGCCGGCGATTTCAAGTACAGGTCGCCGGCGGTTGGCTCTCCGCTGCCGAACAGCAGCGTCAGCGGATCCGCTTGACCAACGAGCGCATCAGCGAAAGCGGCAGCGCACCGCCTGAATAGTCCAATTTCATTCGTCCCGTGCCAGTATTGCGCATTCATCTGGTCTGCAAACTCATCGGGATTGTGCGGCATATGATCTGGCAGCGGGTCGTCCTGCCCGACCTTAACGACAAATCCATCGTCCGCTTCTTCCACCACCTTCGCTTCGACGAGCAGTTCGAACATACGGCGGAACACACGCTGGTGTTTTGGCGGGACATCCAGTCTTTCCCGCACGGCTTCCGGCTCGACGAATTCACCGACCTTGCGTTCCCACCCCAGCTGCTCCAGTGCTATGAGCGCATA
This sequence comes from Candidatus Dadabacteria bacterium, assembly GCA_022822065.1. Classification (GTDB taxonomy): domain Bacteria; phylum Desulfobacterota_D; class UBA1144; order Nemesobacterales; family Nemesobacteraceae; genus Nemesobacter. Next base: position 206,196 of record JAJECI010000008.1, on the reverse strand, counting down.
GAGCCACGACAATCGCTCAAGGTCGTTCAGTAAATTAACGCGCTCGTCGGCTTCTACGCCTTCACGTGCGAGATACTCGGTGAACGGAATCGAGCGGTCGGCAACGCCTGTCGGACTCGTAAGGAAGTCGGCCGAGAGCATCCCATTCGCAAGGGCGCGGTCGCGCCAGACGATTTCGTACAAGAGGTCGTGCAGCCCTTCGGTCTCCGAGAGCAACGCCGCGCGAGTGGCGCGCTTCACAATGTATCCGCTCAATCCGCCAAGCTCGGTGCCGTCCGGCGTGTAGAACAGGAGGTCGCCGCTCAGCACTTCCGATGTCTCGTCTCGCTCCTCGTCCCGCTCTTTGTCGCGGACGTTCTTGCGCAAACGGGCGTGACAGATGAGGCGTTCCGGCAGCATCTGCTTAAGCCACAGGCGTTCCCATCCGAAGGGCAGGTAGGTTATCTCGTCTTCGCTTCCTGTGGAATGGTACGCCGCCGAAAAGACTTGGAAACAGCCGTCGAGCAGAAGCGGATGCAGGTCGATGCCGCTGCTCGAAACGGCTTCCGGCAGGGCCACTTCACCAATCGCCTCACCATTCGCTGTCCACAGGCTCTGAAGCGTGCGGAACGATGGCCCGAGGTGGATGCCAGCTTCCGCCCGCGCGCGATAGAACGCCGCCACATCCTGCGACTCCATACCCGACTTCAATCCGTCCAGATCGACGTGATTGGCAGTCCCGCGCGTCCCGCCTCCAAGCGAAACCTCGCCCTCGGCATGAAGCGTCCAACCCTCTTCGGACTCGCCCTTGCTGAATATCTCTATATGCCGTGCGTTTTCGTTCTCGGATGTGCTCAGCACGGCCTGGATTTTTTGCCCGGCCTGCGCGGTGTCGTCAGGGCCATTCTCCTCCGCAAAGACCAGCGCGCTGTGCAGCTGCATGTCCTCCACATCCACCGATTGCGCTCCTTCGGATAGCGCCGCCGCCGCTGCCATAACGCCATGCACCGCGCCCGGCATTACTACCCGCCCGAAGACGCGATGATCGTTCAGCCAAGACGGGTCGGAAGGAAACATCTCCGTTTCGAACATCACCTCGCCACGTGGCGACTCATGCCTCGTGCCCAGCAGGGGATGCCCAGTGGCTGCGCGTCTGCGTCTTGGCGCATCGACCCAGTGCCGCGCACGCTGGAAGGGATAGCCCGGCAGCTCAATCCTGCGCCGCTCCTCCCCCGCAAACAGTCCGTCGAATGCAAGCGTCAGCCCCGCCTCGTATGCTCCCGCGACGGCGTCCATAAAGCTATCGTCATGGTCTGACGGAAGGGCATCCTTTGATGGACGCAGCATACTCTCAAGGACGATGGGGTCTTTTGCCTCATCCGCCGCGCCGGACCAGACAAGGGATACCAATGGGCCGAGCACAGCGTGTGGACCCACTTCTATGACCAAGTCGACGCCCAGTTCCGCCAGAGTTCCGATGCCTCTGCGAAACTGCACGGGCTCTCGCGCGTGACGCCGCCAGTGTTTGCCATCAAGAATCTCGTCCGGTCCCACAACCCTGCCCGTTACATTGCTCACCAGAGCCACGGACGGCGACGAGGCCACAACATCCTCCTGATACGCCTCTTCTAATGCATCCAGCGCAGGCTCCACCAAAGCGCTGTGGAATGCCTGATTCCTGCTCAACGGCCTTACTGTAACCTCTTCTGCCTCGAAGCGCTCCGATACCGCCTGAACTGCCGCTGTGGGGCCGCTAATGACCTGGTGAATGCCGTTGTCAACGGCGATGCTCAAGTCCGGGCTGTCGGATGACGCATTGTACTCATCAACCGCCGCCGCCACTTCATCCTCTGAAGCGAACACCGCCGCCATTGTGCCTAACTCAGGAACTGACGAAAGCAGGGTGCCGCGTTTTGCAACGAACCTCAGACCTTCTTCCAACCCGAACACGCCGGCAGCCTGCGCCGCCGCGAATTCACCGAGGCTGTGTCCGATTACCACGCTCGGAGAAACTCCGATACTGCGCCACAATGCGGTCAGAGCGCACCCCAAGCTATAGACGGCGGGCTGCGCCCAGGTTGCATCATTCAAATCGCCCGTTGCTTCGCCGCGTCCGAACATCACGTCCAGCAGCGAAGTGCCTCGCTCCTCCAGTATAAGCCGCTCGCACCTGTCGAGAACGGCACGCACTACCGGCTCCTGCTCGTAAAGCAGCTTGCCCATGCCCATCCACTGGCCGCCCTGCCCCGTGTACACGAAAGCCACTTTCGTTATCTCTTCTGCCTCTGCGCCCCTGTCACCCTCCGCAACCGTCTTCAACCCGGCGCGCAGCGACTCAGCGTCCCTGAAAGCGATACCCGCGCGGTGAGCGAATTGGCTGCGCCCGACGCCTGCCGTCCACGCCATGTCCGATAGGAAAGGGGAGGCGGCTGAGTCTGTGGGTTCAAGAGCCATAGAACTCTCGTCAAGCCACGCAAGATAGCGTTCCGCCAGTTCTCGCAGGGCATTGTCCGTCTTGCCTGAGAGAGGCAGCAGCCTTGTAGAACGCGCAGCGGGCGCTTCCGCCGCCCCCTCCGAGGCTGCCTGTGGCAAAGAGATGGCTACATGCTTCGGAGAACCCGCAGGCCATTTCCTGTCGTGCAATTCGTTAGAGGCGCGTGATGGCGTGCCATAGCCCTCCACCACGATATGTGCGTTTGTGCCGGACCAGCCGAAACCGCTCACGCCAGCCAGTGGAGCTCGGCCGGATACCATAGGCCACTCGGTTGCCGTCGAAGTGACACGCAAAGGAAGCTGCTGCCAATCGATTGCCGGTGTCGGATCGCGAAAATTCAGGTGCTTCGGGATGATGCCCCGGTTCATCGCCAGCAGTACCTTCATCATCCCGGCAGCGCCCGCCGCAGGTTCCAGATGTCCAAAGTTCGTCTTCACTGAGCCAATGAGCAGCGGTCGTTTGGCCGGACGGTCTTTGCAGTACGCGGCCGCCACTGCCTGCAGCTCGATAGGGTCGCCCACCGGCGTTCCCGTGCCGTGCGCTTCCACATAGTCCACCTGTGACGGCGTTACGCCTGCCTTGAGCAATGCCGCCTTGATGACTTGTTCCTGTGCCTTTGCGTTCGGCACGGTAAGCCCTGTGCTCGCACCGTCCTGGTTCACCGCGGAGCCGCGGATGATGCCCCAGATTCGGTCGCCGTCCGCTTCCGCCTCACTCAGTCGCTTAAGAACCAGCACCCCGCAGCCTTCGCCGCGCACATAACCATCGGCGGCGGCATCGAAAGTCTTGCAGCGTCCGTCCGGCGCCAGCATTCCGGCATTAGCCCGCAGTTCCAAGAGCCGTCCCGACAGGATGGAGTTGACCCCTCCCGCCAGCGCAAGGTCGGCCTCGCCATGCTGCAAGCCGATCACCGCCTGATGCACGGCCACGAGTGATGAAGAGCAGGCAGTGTCCACTGCAATCGCTGGTCCTTGTAAGCCAAGCGCGAAGGAGACTCGTCCGATGGCCGTGTTGTAGGAAGTGCCGCTGACCGTGTAGAGGCTGGAAGCCGGCTCAGCAGTGTCGCTGGCTTCCAGTATGACCCCCCGGTAGTCGTTATTGCTGATGCCGGCATACACTCCGGTTCGGCTGTTCTTCAGCCCGTCAGGGTCTATTCCCGCGTTTTCGAGCGCCTGCCAGCTCGTTTCCAGCATCAGTCGCTGCTGCGGGTCAAGGTGCTGCGCCTCGACCGGCGAAATGCGGAAAAAAGGGGCGTCGAACCGGTCAACATCGTCTATGAAACCGACGAAACGACATGCCTCTGCCTGAGGCGTGGCGGTTTGGAAAAGCTCGCCGAGACGCCCAACGCCGGAACCCGGAACGCCCTCGCTGACCGCATTCTCACCTGCTTCCAGAAGACGCCAGAACGCCGAGACATCATTCGCGCCAGGGAATCGGCACGCCATGCCGACGACTGCTATCGGCTCTTCGGATTGTGAACCCGAGCGATTCCGAATATCCGGCTCAGCCGCCGTAGCTTGAGAATAATCACCAGACCGCTTTTTGCTCATAGCGTCCTTCTCCCGCCGTGGCCTGTCGCCAGTAGGCGTATGGTTTTCAAGAGTTTGTATAAATACCGATTTTCGGCATGGGAACCCTGAAAAAAATGATATCATGGTCCAATCTTAAAGGGAAGGAAGTGGAAGAGGCGCCGCAATCGCAAGCACGACGGATCTTCCGGTCCCAAGGCAATATGGCGGGGATATTATGATCTCACGGTGCGGCTCTCAGGGATGAAATGCTGGAAGAATTGAAAGCGGAAAACGGTTCGGGGTACAGGGAGCTGTGTCCTGACTAAACACAGGGCAGGACGCACCTCCAACACTTTGGGGACGAAATCCGTCCGGGAACCCTACCCGGTAGGGGGAGACTGCCGGCAGCGGAGTATCCGGCGGTCACGGTTGTCGAAGTAGGCGCAGTTCGAGATAACATCGCCGTTGGCCGCTCCGGCTTCTGCGATTTCGATATGCTGACGCGTGAGCGGCTTGTATGCGAAGAACCCAGACCTGTACTGTTTAACGGGATACTCGAGGTTCTGCGCCCGCTCCAAGTCGTAGTGCGACCCCGCATCGACAAATCGCATCACATAGGCCGCCCGCCTAGGGAGGTCCCCCTCCCCGAGCATGATGCTTTTATGGAGGACCATCTTGTTGAACAGGAGCGCGTCGCCAGGCTCAAAGTTGTCTTCGATCTGGTGGTTCTCGAGTATCTCGAGCATGGCAGGTGAATTGAGGATCCCGTTGCGCATGGCGAAGTACTCTTCCACGCTCGTCCTGATTCCGGCCTGCTCCTTGGCCTTGAGTGTCGAGACGATTGGCAACTCGACCTGATAAACGAGTTCGCCCGATACGACATGCTGGGGCACATAGGCCATTCCGCCCCGCTGCCCGTCTACGTCCACGGGATGGAGCGGTGCCCACAGCGTGCATCCGAACTCTTCCGCAAATTGGAAGCCGAAACTCTGCACGCCTACATGCCACGGGAATCCTTTGCTGACGTTCTTCTCGATCTCGAAGCACAGTTCGAACGTCAGAAAGAGATCGCGCTCCGTCAGACCGGTAAGGGCCTCCTGGAAGTAGGGTTGCTCCAGCAGTTCGAAGACATCGGTCTTGTCGCTTTCGAAGTCGTACTTCGCTCGATTGAAATGCGAATCCACCTTGAGGGTGTCGACGGTATCCCGACGCATCTCCACTTCAACACGATCAAGCAGCGTCTCGACCACGGCAGCGTTCAGGAATCCCTCCAGCTTGACGAATCCGTCTCGCTGGAACTTCATCTTCTGCTCAGCGGAGATGCGAAACTCGTTGTCGAAGGGATGGTGTTGGCTCACATATTGAGTATAACCGGTCCGTCCTATTGCAGCAAGTATCTGTCGGCGGGTGTGGGGGCAGAATAGACATTCAGTGGAAACTAAAGAGCGGGGTTTTGGTGGCTGCGCTCGCTCGACGTGTTGACGGGTGCAATGCCGAGGAATTTCAGCGCCTCAGGGAAAAGTCACTGTTTCTGTTCCCTCAGGTTTTCTGAACGTGAAAAACGAATCGGGTGTGCCCAGGTTAACTTCCGCCGCGCCCAGTTCTATAATCGTCGTGTTTCCGAAGAGATCGCCGATTATGATTCGCCTTAGCGTATAGGTCTTGGGATCGACTGCTATCGTTACCTGCTTTGCCTGTTCCTGCTCTTTCTGTCTTAAGTTGAGGAGAATGTTGCCCCGTTCATCTTTGCTTCCGGCGCCTATGCGGACATCGAAAAGACGGTCAAGATCCTCCAGTATGGAAATAACGGTGTAGGAGCCGAGGGAGCCTGCCCAGACGCTGTCGAATTCCGTTTCGACAACCTGGTTTTCCTGACTGTAAAAATGCCAGACCTTTTTTCCGTCAGAGACTATCGTGTCTTTCCACGGCTCTTCGTACTGCCATTTCATCATCGCCGGTTTCTTGAACCACACCTTTCCCGAGGAAGAGATTTTTTCATCGCGGTCCTTTGTCCGGATTTCCTGTGTGAATGACGACTTAAGATCGGTTATGGAAGCGTATTTTTTCTGGATCCCGCTTACAACAGCGGCCGCGTCCTGAGTCCTCGCGGGCTGCGCGGTAAAAAGAAGGGATGTGGCAAAAAGCGCCGCCGCAAGCGCGATTTTCCTCAATCCGAGTTTCCCCTGTCCGCTTTAATCATGTTCACGTAGACTTCTCTCGGTTTGCCGGCGGCTCCCTGAGGGCCTATGAGACCTTCTTTTTCCATTGTCTCGACGATCCTGGCCGCGCGGTTGTATCCTATCTTGAGCCTTCTCTGTATCATGGAGATGGATGCCTGTCCCGTTTCGGCTATTATCCCGAGCGCGGTTTCGTAAAGTTCGTCTTTTTCGTCTTCGCTTACTCCCGCGCTCTCATCGTCCGAGTCGTCCTTGGTTATTTCTTCTATGTAGACCGGTTCTGCCTGGGATCTCAGGAAATCCGTTACCCGTTTTCTTTCATCGTCGGATATAAGCGCGCCCTGAAGTCTCAGGAGATTGCTTCCCCCGGATGCGAGAAAAAGCATGTCCCCCTTTCCGAGCAGGGTCTCCGCTCCCCCTGTGTCAAGTATGATTCTCGAATCCACCTTTGAAGATACGAGGAAGGATATGCGCGCCGGGAAGTTGGCCTTTATGAGTCCCGCCACCACGTCCGCCGAGGGGCGCTGGGTGGAGACTATTATATGGATTCCCGCCGCCCTGGCTTTCTGCGCGAGCCTTATTATCGAGTCCTTGACGTCGCTCGGGGAAACCATCATCAGGTCTGCAAGCTCGTCTATGATAACGACTATGTAGGGAAGCCACCTGAGCTGTTTTTCCTCGATCTGAAGCGCTTCAAGCTTCCTGTTGTAGCTGTCTATGTCCCTTACCCCTTCTTCGGAGAGCATGCTGTATCTGGAATCCATTTCCCCGACCAGCCACTTGAGGGCGGCCACGGCTTTTCTCGATTCGGTTACCACCGGGTGGAGCAGGTGGGGAATGTCTTCGTATATGGAGAGCTCGAGCATCTTCGGGTCTATCATTATCATCTTGAGCTCATAGGGGGTCGCCCTGTAGAGCAGGCTTGTGATCGCGGCGTTCAGCAGCACGCTTTTGCCCGAGCCGGTCGTTCCGGCGATCATAAGGTGCGGGGCGGTCTGAAGATCCATGTAGCGCGGCTTTCCGGATATGTCTTTTCCAAGCGCGATGGTGAGCATCGATTTTTTCTCCACAAACGAGCTGCTCTCGAAAAGTTCCCGCAGCACCACTGTCTCCCTGCTTTCGTTCGGCACCTCTATTCCGACCACGTCCTTTCCCGGTATGGGGGCTATGATTCTTATGCTGAGCGCCTTAAGACCCATCGCCAGATCGCCTTCAAGGGACGATATCCTGTTTATTTTTATTCCCGGAGCCGGCTTGTACTCGAACATCGTGATAACCGGGCCGGGACGTATTTCCATGACCTTTCCGGTTACTCCGAAGTCCGCGAGCTTTTCCTCGATCAAGGTGGCTTTCCGGTACATGGCTTCCTTGTCTATCTCTACGGACGTGCCGATTTTCGGGTCAAGCAGGTCAATTCCGGGGAGGGAGAAGTCAAGCCATCTGCTCTCGGGTGCGGGAGGTGCCGGCTCGTCTTTCTTGTCGGGTGCGGGAGGAGTGAAGACTATCTGCGGTTCCGTCTCGGCTTTTCCGCCGGGTTCCTGATTCTTCGGCGCGGCCGGGGCTTTCGGCGCTCTGGGGGTTGCCTTCGGGGCGTCTTGCTTCTTTTTCCCTCGGGCGCCCCTTCGTGCGGCGGCGCGTCTCAGCGCGCCGATCGGCACAGAAACTCCTTTTAGAGCGCCTGAGAAGAGCAGGCGGATGATTTTCACTACGCTGGCGATCTTGGTTTCCGTCGTTACTATCACGGAGAGGAATATGACGATTATGGCGACAATGTATGTTCCAAGGGTTCCCAGGATGTTCTGCGCGAATTCCCTAGAGATCGCAAGACCCAGCCATCCCCCGGCCGGCGAGTAGCCCAGAAGGGAACTTTTTCCGTAGACGAGCCCGAGCAGGGTGGTCGAGGAGAGAAGGAAAATAATCGCGGAGCCAAGCTTCCAGTATATCTTCCGGGCGGGCTGCTTTCTCAGAATCACGTATGACGCGTAGAACATCAGCACGGGAAATACGAAGGAAAGCGTGCCGAAGGAACTCCCAAGGGAGTGCGACACGTAAAGGCCCGCGTCTCCCATTGTGCCTTTTACGTCGATTTCAAGAAGGTTGCTGAAGACCAGAAGGCTTATAAAGGTGAATACGCCGAGGGCGAAGAAAAAAATCGCCATCACGTCTACGAATACGCCTTGAGTGTCCTTGCCTTTCTTCATTTCCTAAATTCTGAAATAAAAACCCCCTGCCGTCTAAAAGGCGATTGCGGCGAGAAGAGTGTTTGAGGCCTGAGCCGCCAGATCCCATGACAAGAAAGGAAATATACCGAAAAAAACCGTGACTGCCGTAAGCACCGCGATTGTAGCCCCCGAAAGCGGTTTGTTTGCGCTTGCCCCGTAGCTGTCTTTCCTCATAAACGCGTAGACGAGCACCTTGAGGTAGTAGTACGCGGAGATTACGCTTGTTATTATTCCTATTACCGCAAGCGGCGTCAGATTGGCGTCAACCGCGGCTAAAAACACCCTGTATTTTCCGAAAAATCCTATAGTCGGCGGGATTCCCGCAAGCGAGAACATAAATACTCCAAGTGCGAGCGATGCCGCCGGCTTTCTGCTCCAGAGGCCCGATATCCTCTCGAAAGTGTCGCAGTCGTTTCCCTCCCTGCTCGCGTAGGCGAGGATTCCGAAAGCCCCGAGGTTCATGAAAGTATAGGCAAACAGATAGTAAAGAACGCTCCCGCTTCCAACCGAAGGGTCCGAGAGAACCGCCGCCACCCCGACTAGGGCGTATCCCGCGTGTGCAACGCTTGAGTAGGCAAGCATCCTCTTTACACTTTTTTGATATATGGCCGCTATGTTTCCCACTATCATGGTGAGCACCGCCGCGATCTGTACGGCGACCGTCATGTAGTTTTCAAACCCCGGGGCGGAACCTAGAAATATTCTCAGCAGCAGCACGAAAGCCGCCGCTTTTACCGCAACGGACATGTATCCCGTAACGGTGAGGGGAGCTCCGTCATAGATGTCGGGTACCCACTGGTGAAGCGGCACGGCTCCTATCTTGAAAATGACTCCCACTGCCACGAAGGCGGCTCCGCAGACATACATCGGGAGATTCCCCGGATTTGCGAGAATTTCCTCCAGAAAAGTGGAACCGGTAGCCCCGTAGAGAAGGGCGATTCCAAAAAGCAGCACCGCGGAAGAGAATCCCCCCAGAACAAGGTATTTTACGCCTGATTCTGTCGAGTCGAGGGATCTGCTTCTGAACCCCGAGAGTATGTAGACGGCGATTGACATGATCTCGAATCCCACGAAAAGCGTCATGAGTTCGACCGAGGATGCGAGAATCATCATCCCGCTCGTGCAGAAAAGCACAAGCGCGTAGAATTCCTCAAGCCATTGCGTTCGTTTCTCGAGGTGATCTTTTGAAAAAAGAATTGTCGCAAGCGCCGCCAGGAGGAAAAGGGAGTTGAAATAGGCGGAGAAGGAATCGATTACTATCGCGCCGGAAAACGCGGAACTTTCGCCGGAGAACCTGGAGAAATTAAGGACGAGGGAGAGTACGGTGCCGGAGATTGCGAGGAGAAAAAGTGATCCCCTCCATCTTTTTTTCAGAATCGGGGTGCAGATGAGTATGAGCAGGCCGGCGAGTATGAGTATGCACTCGGGAAGGATGGCCAGCGTACTTTCAAACAGAACCTGCATGTTCATGGTCGCGTTTCTCCCGGCATGTGCAGCTTCTCAACTGTCTTTTTCATTACATCAGTCGGGGTCTTTAACCACTTCGAATTTTCTTTCTTGAAACTGGAAATCTTGCTCGTCAATGTACCATATTCTCGCGTCGGCGAGTTTCCCGCGGCTTACAGAGAAAATTATATACGCCCATCCGGGTGATGCCACCTGTCTATCTGTCTCCGAAGGCACGGAAGGGTGGTCCGGATGCGAGTGGTATATGCCGAGAATCTCAAGACCATTCTCCCTCGCCCACGAATCCGCTTCTATGTAGGAACGCGGATCAAGCTCGTAACGGTCCCTTAACCGCTTGCTGTCAATGCTTGCTGTTTCCTTAAATGCCGTTTCGGATTCGTCGTCAGCGACCAGATTGGCGCATTTGCGGAAGTGAGTGACGGTATCTTCTTTCCCGATCATCACTCCGCATACCTCGTAAGGATAACCGGATTCCGCGTCCCGCGTCATGCCCAGATAGGCCGATCTGTATATTCTTACCACCAGAGTCCTTCGCTCAGGTACCTTCTGCCCGAGTCGGGAAGAATCGTTACGAGCACTCCCTCTTTCAGTTTTTTCGCGTACTCAAGCGTTACGCAGACCGCGGCTCCTCCCGAATGACCCACGAATATCCCCTCGGTATCCATCAGGCGCTCCATCATTTCATACGCTTTCTCAGTCGAGATGAAGACAACTTCGTCGGCCGCTTCTTCGTTGTATATGCCGGGAACTATCGAAGTGGGCATATGTTTCATGCCCTCAAGGCCGTGAAGACTTTCTTCGGGCTGGATCGCGATTGTCTTTATGTCGGGATTGTATTCTTTAAGCCTTTTCCCGGTTCCCATGAAGGTTCCCGATGTGCCGAGTCCCGCAAGAAAGTGGGTCACGGTGCCCTTTGTCTGTTCCCATATCTCGGGCGCGGTGGTCTCGTAGTGAGCCAGGAGGTTGTTGATGTTGTTGTACTGGTCCGGCATGAAATATTTCTCGGGATTATCCGCTTTTAGCCTGTGAGCCATTCTTATCGCTCCGTCGGAACCTTCAAGAGGGTTTGAGAAGGTTATTTTCGCCCCGTAGGCTTCGATCGCTTTCTTTCTCTCGGTGTTTACGTTCTCGGGCGTTACGATTTCAACCTCGTACCCGAGCGCGGCCCCAAGCATCGCGTACGCGATCGCCGTATTTCCGGAAGAGGAGTCCATAATGACCTTGTCTTTTGTGAGTTCGCCGGAGCGGAGGGCTTCCAGAATCATTCTGCGGGCGGGGCGGTCTTTTATTGAACCTCCGGGATTGAACCACTCGGCCTTTGCGTAAATGCTGACTCCGGGAGAGCATTCCTTTGCCGTTTCGGAAAGTTCCAAAAGAGGGGTGTTGCCTATAAGGTCAACCACCGATTCGACTCTTGAACCTCCGGCGGCGGAGATTCCGGCTTCGGGTCTATACATTAGCAGCGCTCGATGATTACCTTGTGGTAGCGGCCTTCTTCTTTCTCTATGGAGAGAACCCTGTGGCCTTCCTGTTCCACGCTTCTCGGGAGATTGGAAAGAGGTTCTCCTTCGCAGAGCCTTACTTCAAGGACTTCCCCGCGCTCCATCTGCTCAAGCTTGAGCTTGGTTTTGACAAAGGTCATCGGACAGATGTAGTCCGTTATGTCTATTTTTTCCTTGCTCTGCGTATCGTCCATTTTAAAACCTCGTGCGTGCAATCTCCCGTTAAGGCTAACACAGTCTGTGTTTTACTCAAACCGTTTCTCCGGCGGTGTCTTTGGCCTTTATCCACGATATCGCGGATTCGAACATCCTCTTGCCATCTTCTGAACCCAGCAGATTCTCGAAACTGCGTTCCGGGTGAGGCATCATGCCGAGCACGTTGCCCTGGCTGTTTGCAATTCCGGCTATATTGTCCTCGGCGCCGCTTGGATTAGCCTCGGCACTGAGTTCTCCATCCTTCCCGCAGTAGCGCAAAACTATTCTCTGTTCCTCAACGTCGTTCCTGCCCGGGGGCAGCACAAAGTTGCCTTGCGCGTTTGCGACCGGCAGTTTCAGCATTTCTCCCTTGCGGAGAAGGTAGGTAAAAGGAGTATCGGTATCCTCAATCCTCACGTTTGTCCACCTGCAGACGAATTTAAGGGACGAGTTGTGTATGAAAGCTCCGGGAAGAAGCCCGGATTCAACCAGAATCTGAAACCCGTTGCATATTCCTATTACCGGGACTCCGAGCCCGGCAAGTTCCCTGAGCGGGCCGACCACCGGGGAGAACTGCGATATGGCTCCCGCGCGAAGATAGTCTCCGTAGGAAAACCCCCCGGGTATCACGACGCAGTCAATTCCCGCAAGGGAAGTTTCCTCGTGCCATATAAGATCGCAGGGCTGGCCCAGAATTTTCCTTATTGCGTGGTAGCAGTCGTGGTCGCAGTTGGACCCCGGAAAGAACAGAACTCCGAAATTAGGCATCTTGTTTTTCCGCTACCTCTACAGAAGAGTCTTCAATTACCGGATTGGAAAGAAGTTTCCGGCACATCTCCTCCGCCCTCCGGCTTACCTCCTCGGCGGATTCTCCCTCCATGGTGAGTTCCACGACCTTTCCTACCCTCGCGTCGGAAACCCCGCTGAATCCAAGACCGCTGAGTGCGTTTAGCACCGCTTTTCCCTGGGGATCAAGCACCACGGGCTTAAGCTTGACCTCTATCTTGACCGAAAACAGCTTCATTTCTGGTTTTTTTGCTCCGGCGTGAGTTTTGCGGGATATTACCCGCGTGAGAGGAGTATGCCAACAATTCTCTCAAGCTCTTCGGGAGAATAGTACTCTATTTCTATTTTTCCCCTTGTCCTGTTGCGGCTTATTTTTACTTTGGTCGAGAATTTCCCGGCAAGCTCTTCGATAAGTTCCTTGGTGAAAATATCTTCCTCCACTACTCCCGAGGCGAACTCCGGGGGTGGCTGAGCGCTTCTGCTCCTCTTTTTTACAAGCGCTTCTGCTCTCCTTACCGTAAGATCCTTTTTCAATACTTCGCCAAGAAGGGAATCCATCTCCTCGAGGGAGGAAGCGGCGAGAAGCGCTCTTGCGTGCCCCACGGTTATCGCGCCCGAAACAAGGGCTTTTTTCGCGTTTTCAGAAAGCTTAAGAAGCCTCAGCTGGTTCGTGATGACCGAGCGGTTTTTCCCCGTTTTTCTTGCTATTTCCTCGTGGGTGAGCCCGAAACGCTCTGCGAGCTTTTGATAGGCCTCCGCCTCTTCAATGGGGTCTAGGTCCTCTCTTTGTATGTTCTCTATTAACGTGAGTTCCGCCACGTCCTGGTCGGTAGCGGTTCTTACTACGACGGGCAGTTGCTCCAGTTTCGCTATTTTCGCCGCTCTCCACCTGCGTTCCCCGGCCACTATCTCGAAGCCGCCGTCTTTTTCCCTTACGATAAGCGGCTGTATGACTCCGTTTTCCCTTATGGATTCCGCGAGTTCCTCAAGGGCGTCCTGTTCAAAGTGCTTTCTCGGCTGCGATGGGTTTGGCTTCAGCAGATCCGTGCTTACCATTCTGTACCCTTCGGATTCTGTTTCCGGATTCTTTGGGATAAGCGAGTCAAGCCCCCTTCCCAAACCTCGTCTCTTCACGTCAGTTAACCTCCGCTTTCGTTATTATTTCATTTGCGAGTTTCATGTAATTCTGCGCCCCGGTCGATTTTATTTCATAAAGCAGCAGGGGTTTTCCGTGGCTTGGCGCTTCGGCGAGCTTAACGTTTCTGCTTATCACGGTTTCGAAAGTTTCCTCGCCGAAGTGGTTTCTTACTTCCTCGGCCACGGAGTGACATATGTTGTTTCGGGAATCGAACATAGTAAGAAGATAACCTTCCACCTCAAGCGAGGGGTTCAGTCTCTGCTTGGCGAGCGATATGGTCGTCTGCAGCTGGACTATTCCTTCAAGCGCGTAGTATTCGCACTGAACGGGTATGAGCACCCTGTCGGCCGCGGCAAGGGCGTTTATGGTGAGCAGGCTTAGTGATGGGGGAGCGTCTATGAATATGTAATCGTATTCGGCCCTTATCTCGTCAATGACCTTTTTGAGCCGGTACTCTCTATTCTCCGTCTCTATAAGGTGTATCTCGGCCCCGGTGAGTTCGTGATTTGCCGGACACAGGTGCAGGTGACCGTTTAGAAGCTCAGGGTAGACGTCAATTACGGTGTCCACGAGGCTTGTTTCTCCCAGTATGACGCTGCAGATGTTTTTTGAGTTGACGGATTCCTTGTCGACTCCGAGTCCTCCGGTTGCGTTTCCCTGCGAGTCAAGATCTATTAAAAGCGTGCGGCGGTTTGCTACCGCCAGAGAAGCCGAGAGGTTTACCGCGGTTGTGGTTTTACCGACTCCCCCTTTCTGATTTACCACGCATATTACTTTTGACATTTGGTGATTAAAGAATGATAAACTTGCAGGTGTTATCAGTCAAATAAGTCTTGCTCAGGACCCGAGCCCGCGCGGACATCTACCGGAGAAGTAGCCTTGATAAACAGGATATGCGTTGTTTTCTCGACTTTTTTCGGGCTGGGATTTGTTCCCGGGGCCCCTGGAACCGCCGGGACTCTTGGGGCGGTCGGGGTCGTATACCTTCTAAGCCTCGCGGGCGGTGCGGTTTTTTATTCGGCATTCACTTTGGGGCTGATTATCCTCTCTTTTATAGCAGCTGGCCGTTGCGTGTCGATTTTTAAAAGGGAAGACCCGCCTGAGGTTGTGATTGACGAGGTGTGCGGATTTTTGGTGTGCATGCTTTTCATCACCCCGAACCCCCTTAACCTGGCGATCGGCTTTTTCCTGTTCAGGTTTTTCGATATAGCGAAACCGTTTCCGATAAGGAGATTTGAGAAGCTTCCGGGAGGCTACGGTATCGTAATGGATGACATTTTGGCCGGGGTATACAGCAACCTGTGCCTTCAGGCGATCATCTTTCTTTCCGGTTAAAATTACCCGGCGATGTGCGTTGAAATAATCACTACCGGAAACGAGATAATGAGCGGTCTTACCCGGGATACCAATTTCAGCTGGGTAGCCGCGGAACTGTCCTCATCCGGTATTGAAGTTAAGCACCACTGCGCGGTTGCCGATGACCTCGAGGATCTTCTTGCTTCTTTTTCCACGGCCTCAAAGAGAGCCAGATTTGTAATAGTCACAGGAGGGCTCGGCCCCACCGAGGATGACCTGAGCTCGCTTGCCGCCTCGAAGTTCCTTGGAACTTCCCTTGTTTTTAATCCGGCGGTCTATGAAGACATTGCCCGAAAGCTTAGGAGCAGGGGAAGAGAGCCCAACATACATCATGAAAAACAGGCCATGTTTCCTGAAGAAGCGACGATTATAGAAAACCCCGTCGGTACGGCTGCCGGCTTCAGTTTTGTTTCCGGCAACTCGAAATTCTACTTTCTACCCGGTGTTCCGAGGGAATTCAGGCGAATGTTCAGAGAACATGTCTTCCCGGACATAAGCAACGTTGCGGAAAAAGGGGAAATCTTGCGCGTGAAAGTGCTCAGGACCTTCGGGCTCGGCGAATCCGAAGTGGCGGAAAAACTGGAGGGTTTCTCCCCCGAAGGGGTGGATGTCGGATACAGGATCCGCCTGCCTGAGATTCACCTTCGGCTTACTGCCTCGGGCAGTGACGGTGCGGTGCTGGATTCGCTTCTTCGCGACGCCTGCTCGGAAGCGGGGAAAAGGCTTGAGGATTTTCTCTTTTCCCTGGAGGACGAATCCCTTGAGGAGGTGACCGCGTCCTTGTTGCTTGAAAAAGACCTGACCCTTTCTGTTGCGGAGTCCTGCACGGGAGGGCTCTGCTCGAGCCGGTTTACGGACATTGCGGGAAGTTCAGCCTATTTTCTTGGCGGAGCGGTGGTTTACAGCAACGATTCCAAGGAAAAACTTCTCGGGGTAAGTGCCGAGACCCTGGAGCGGTTCGGCGCGGTGAGCGGGGAGACGGTTTCTGAGATGGCCCGCGGGGCGAGAGATCTTTTCGGAAGCGATATAGGGCTTTCCATATCCGGGATCGCGGGTCCGGGAGGCGGGACTCCAGAGAAGCCCGTGGGTACGGTATGGTTTGGATTCAGTCAAGCTTCTTCGGGGACTTTATGTGAGAGACGGAATTTTACGGGCACGAGGGATGAGATAAAAAACTTTGCCGCCGCGACGGCGATCGATATGGTTAGGAAGTTCTGCCTTGATTATGTAGGATAGTAGTCTCTAGAACCCAAAAAAACCAGAATGGAGATTAAAACCTAAATGAGCGATACCGACGAGAAAAACAAAAGCATAAACGTAGCCATTGACACGATAGAGAAGCAGTTTGGAAAAGGCTCCATAATGAGACTTGGCGAGGATGCTTCTCTTTCCGACATTCCGGTTATTACCTCGGGTTCCCTCGGGCTCGACATAGCTCTTGGCGTCGGGGGTTTTCCAAGAGGGAGGATTGTTGAAGTTTATGGTCCCGAGGCCTCGGGTAAGACCACAATAGCGCTCCACGCCATCGCGGAGGCCCAGAAAGCCGGCGGAATAACGGCTTTTGTCGACGCTGAGCACTCTCTTTCCACAAGCTACGCGGCGGCGCTCGGCATCAAGGTGGAGGATCTTCTTATCTCCCAGCCTGATTTCGGAGAGCAGGCCCTTGAAATCGTCGATACCCTGATAAGAAGCAACGCAGTTGACCTCATAGTGCTCGACTCGGTCGCGGCTCTTACCCCGCGCGCCGAAATCGAGGGGGAAATGGGGGACACTCACGTGGGTCTTCAGGCAAGACTGATGTCGCAGGCGCTTCGCAAGATAACGGCTAACGTCAGCCGCTCCAAGACCATAGTGATTTTCGTTAACCAGCTTCGCATGAAAATCGGGGTTCCGGCATACATGAATCCCGAGACCACCACCGGGGGTAACGCGCTTCGGTTCTATTCGTCGGTGAGAGTTGACATAAGGCGCATCGGGTCGCTTAAGGACGGCGACCGGATAATTGGCAACAGGGTCAGGGCGAAGCTTGTCAAGAACAAGGTTGCTCCGCCTTTTAGGGAAGCGGAATTCGAGGTGATTTTCGGAAGGGGAATCTCAAAACTCGGGGAGCTTGTGGACTTGGGGGCCAAGTTCAACGTTATAAAGAAAAGCGGAACCTGGTATTCCTATGAAGGGGAGAGGATAGGACAGGGCAGGGAAAATTCCAAGAAGTTTCTCCACGAAAATCCGGAAATTCGCGAAAAAATAAGAGACGAGATCATAAAAGCCTCGGGGATGGGTTCTTCTGAGGAAGAGGAGTAAGGGGAAACCCCGAGAAAAACAGTCTTCGGTGTTCCGGATTCGCTGAATCTGATCGCATAGCCTTCGCTCCTAAATGTACATTTCCGCCATATTTAAAAAATACACATGAAAATTCTGGGAATCGAAACCTCTACTTTTTCGGGAAGCGTATCAATATCCGACGACGATACGCTTCTTTGCGAATATGTTTTCAATACCGGTCCGAGACATAACGAGGTGCTTGTACCCACGATCGAGCGGCTTCTTTCGGACTGCGGGCTCGGGAAAGAAAATCTGGACGCGGTCTGCGTGTCAACGGGACCGGGGTCCTTTACCTCGCTTCGCATAGGAGTATCCACTGCAAAGGCGCTTTGTTATTCCTTGAGGACGGATCTTGCGGGAGTTCCGTCGCTTGAGATCCTGGCCTCAAACGCGCTTTGGTCGGGAAACGACGTATGCGTCATGACGGACGCGGGCAGAGGAGAGATTTTCTTTTCGTTTTATGCTTCCGAGGGCGAAGAAATAACGAAGGCTAAAATCGCCACTCCGGAGTTTGTATGCGCCGGGATAAGAGAAAAAACCGTTTTTGTGGGTAGCGGAGCCGTGCTCCACGAAAAGCTTATACGGGAAACGTTGGGGAAGAACGCTGTGTTTTTGTCCGCGAATCTGAACACCCCGAGGGCATCCGGCTGCGCGCTTCTGGGGAGAAAAAGAATTCTTTCGGGACAAAAGGACGATCCCTTCACCTTAACCCCCTTCTACCTTCGCCGCTCCGCGGCGGAGCGCTAAGCGGCGTTGCTCAAACCGGTGCAGAATCTTTTTCCCTGCCGGTCTTGAAGTTGTACGCCCGCGGTGATAGATTAAGCGGGTGGGTTGTTGGTACTCCGCATTTTAAACACAACCAAGGAGATATAGTAAAATGGCCAAGATGCTCGGCGCACAGATGTTCTTTGAGACGCTTCTTCACCAAGGTATTGACGTGGTCTTCGGACTGCCGGGAGGGTACGTTCTCAAGGTCTATGACGTGATGACCGACTATACCGACAGGATAAACCATGTTCTCGTGAGGCACGAGCAGGGAGCTACGCACATGGCTGATGGGTACGCAAGAGCCTCGGGAAAACCGGGAGTGGTGCTTTGTACCTCGGGTCCTGCGGCAACCAACACCGTTACCGGTATTGCGACGGCGCAGATGGACTCATCTCCCATAGTTATCTTCACGGGACAGGTTCCCACGCAGTACCTTGGAAGCGACGCTTTTCAGGAAGCCGACCATATCGGCATAACGAGGCCCTGCACGAAGCATAACTACCTTGTGCGGGAAACCCGGGATCTTCCGAGAGCGATGAAAGAGGCTTTCCACATAGCCGGCACCGGAAGACCCAGCCCGGTTCTGGTTGATATGCCCAAGGACGTCCTTATAGGAGAAGACGAGCTTGTAATCCCCGAGGATCACGAGATAGACATCAAAGGCTACAAGCCCACCACGAGGGGAAACCCTTCGCAGATAAAAAGAGCGGTGGAGATGCTGCTTGCCTCAAAGCGGCCCGTTATTTATTCCGGGGGAGGAGTTATCTGGTCCGGGGCTACCGATGAACTGCTTGAGTTCTGCCACCGCCTCCAGATACCTGTGGCTTCAACCCTTATGGGCCTGGGGGGTTATCCGGCGAGCGATCCGCTTTTCATAAGCATGCTCGGGATGCACGGTTCCTACGCCGCCAATATGACCGTTACCGAATCGGATCTGGTTATCTCGATCGGCGGGCGGTTTGATGACAGGGCTACGGGCGGGAACTTTGATGAGTTCGCCCCCAACGCGGAGATTATCCATATAGATATAGACCCCTCCTCGATAGACAAGAACATAACGGTTCAGTGTCCGATAGTAGGGGATGCCAAAGTTGTTCTGCGCCAGATACTCGATGCCCTCCCCGGGGAGATTGACCTTGAGGGAAGGGAATCCTGGCTCAGGCGGATACGGGACTGGAACGAGAAGCATCCGCTCACCTATTGCCAGGGAAGCGAGAAGATTCTAACGACCTACGCCATAGACACGCTTTACAAGCTCACCAAGGGAGACGCCATAATAGTTTCCGACGTGGGTCAGCACCAGATGTGGGTAGCCCAGTTCTACAAGTTCGAAAGACCGAGAACCCATCTTACCTCCGGGGGGCTGGGAACCATGGGTTTCAGTTTCCCCGCGGCTATGGGAGCCAAATACGCGAGACCCGATGAGCAGGTTATATGCGTTGCCGGCGACGGAAGCTTCCAGATGAATTTCCAGGAGCTTGCGACCGCGGTTGAAAACAATCTGGATCTCAAGATTATCGTTTTCAACAACCGTCACCACGGAATGGTAAGGCAGTGGCAGACGATGTTTTTTGAGGGTAATTACTCGGCATCCAGGTTTGAAGTGCTGCCGGATTTCGTGAAGCTCGCAGAAGCGTTCGGAGCCCGCGGCCTTCGGGCGGTGAAGCCCGAGGAGCTTGAGCCCACTCTCAGGGAAGGCCTTAACACTCCGGGAGTTGTTCTCATGGAGATAGAAGTCGATTGTACGGAAATGGTTTATCCGATGATAGCCCCCGGTGCATCGATGGATAACATGATAATGATGCCCGCGGATCTTGCCTGATCCTCTATTGTTGGTAACAGGGGGCCACTTCGCTGTGTCCGTTGGACTGATGTAGTTTGATCTGTCAATGCAGCATTCACTGTTCTCGCGGGCCATAATAGAAAGACAGTCTGTCTCTTTAAGACCCTGAAATGAGAAACATCTGTTCAGTTCTGTACGTTTTCATCCTGACCTGCATTCTGGTCTCTTCAGGCTGCCGAAGCAATGACTGTGCAGATGCTTCTCTCTGCATAGGGGTGCTCATTCCCGAGAGGATATTTGACGGCAGCTATGACAGCCGACGACAGGCGGTAATTTCGGCCGTAGAAGATATCAATGCCGCAGGCGGTGATATAGAGCTTGTTTTTGGTCGCGACACTGACCGTTCTTTTGATTCTGATGCTCTAAGGGATGTTCTAAATAGGGGGATCGACGGAATAATAGGTCCGACTACCTCTGCCGATTCTGTGGGTCTTGTGGATGATCTTGCCAGAGCGAAGATGGTAGCGATATCACCTTCGGCCAGTTCGGTTGAAATAAGCACTTTCACTGATGACGGCTACTTCTTCAGAGTTATTCCATCGGACGCATTCCAGGCACCCATACTTGCGAAACTTGTAAAGCAGGCTGGGGGGAAACGCGCGGCCATATTGTTTCGTGACGACAGTTACGGAAGAAGCCTTAAGGACGGTCTTGTCGAATCCCTTGAGCAAGTGGGAGTAAGCTCACTTGAGCCTATTGAGTATGGGGAAGGTCCTGCGGCGGCGGTAAATGCCATAGTCAGTGCGGTAAATGCCGAGGATAATCCTGTGGATTCCGTGGTTCTTGCGCTGTTCCGTGAAGGGGGAGCGAATTTTATGGCAAGCATGCTAAAGAGGAAGGAACTGAATGGAAAGGTGAAATACTACGGGGCGGATTCATTGTCAATTGAGGGCTTTGCTGAAATAGTTGTCGCCCTTGACCCCGAAGTGCTTTCGCTTGAGGACATGGAAGGCTTTGTGACCACCATCGCGGGTCCTGATCCCTGCAGACTGGAAGACAGGAAGGAAATTTTTGATGAAGCGGGGAGATATGCAAGGCGGATATACGATGCTGTTACGCTGATGAAGCTTGCATCCATTAAAAGCGCATCTTCTGATCCCGCTGTGTATGTCAGGGAAATGATAGGAATAAGCAGGGATGGGACCAAATGCAGAACTTATGCAGAATGTGCCGGATTTCTCACCGATGGCGACAGTACCAACGATGATATTGATTATCACGGTTTTTCAGGCGAGATTGATTTCGATGCTAACGGCGACGTAACAAAGGGTTTTTACTATGTACACACTTATGATGACATGGGTGGAAGGCCTGACCCTGTTCTCGTTGACTTGGAAGGGAATCCCGCAGGCGAGTGTAAGGTGGACAACAGATAGGGTCTGTTGAGTTGTCAGAGGCCGTATTTCCGGTCGGAATATGCGGTTGCGACGAGACAGTGGATGCTGGCGGACATGCGGGGTCGCAAGTTGAACCAAATCCGATTGCCATATGAGGACGGGGATTGGAAGGGAAAGTTGGACGGCCCTGGCAGAGAAAATTCCGAGTACTGCCTAATTAGATATACTTTCCCATAAGACCGCTCTTCGGGTCTTCCGATATCGTTATGGCTTCAGGAAAAATCGTTCAGGTAGCTTTGCCGATTCATTCCGAACGGCTTTTTCTATATTCGGTTCCGAACCGTTTCCGGGAAGGGATCGCTACGGGGAAGAGGGTGTTTGTTCCCCTCGGAAACCGCAAGGCCATAGGATATGTGGTGGGAGATGGGGGAAAACGGAAAGTCGATTTCGAGCTAAAGGATATAATCGACATCCTCGATGAATTGCCCCTTTTTGACGAGCAGCGCTTGGAATTTTTCCGCTGGGTTTCTGAGTACTACATGGCGCCTCTCGGAATCGTGCTCAAGTTCGCCCATCCTTCCGGGCTTGGTAAAAGCGTCGGGAAGACCGTGCGGATCACCGAGGAGGGGAAAACCCGCCTTAAGAAAGCGGGCCTGAACCGTCTCGAGAAAAGAGTCCTTGAAACTCTTCTGCTAGAAGGAGAGCTCGCCTCGGAGAAGCTTATCGAACTCAGCGGCGGGGCATCTCTTGAGAATCTCAACTCTCTTAAGAGAAAGGGGCATATAGAATTTGACTACAGGGTCATAAGGGATGAGAAGGTAAAGTACGAGAAGGTCTATGGAATCTCCTGCGATCCAGACACCGTCTCTGAGGTTAGGCGGAAAAAACCGGCCAAGGGCGCCATACTTGAGTTCATAAGCCTCCGCGGTTCCGTCCCCCGCTCGGAACTAAGGGAAATATTCGGTAATTTCGCACCTCACGTAAAATGGCTTGCGGATAACGCTCTGGTCTCCGTGGAGCAAAAAGAGATCGGAAGGGATCCCTACGGCGTGCTTGACGCGGAGGAAGAGCCCCCGAAGAAACTTACCCAGGATCAGCGTATGGCGATGGGGAAAATCCTGCCTTACGTCAAGAGGGGAGAATATCGCTGCTTTCTTCTTCACGGTGTTACGGGAAGCGGAAAGACCGAGGTCTACTTAAGGACCGTGAGCGAAGTCATAGCCAGGGGGAAACAGGCGATTGTTCTCGTCCCCGAAATAGCGCTCACCCCGCTTCTGGTGAAGAGATTCCGTTCGCGTTTCGCCGACTCCGTGTCGGTGATTCACAGCGC
Source organism: Candidatus Dadabacteria bacterium (assembly GCA_022822065.1). Classification (GTDB taxonomy): domain Bacteria; phylum Desulfobacterota_D; class UBA1144; order Nemesobacterales; family Nemesobacteraceae; genus Nemesobacter. Next base: position 183,769 of record JAJECI010000008.1, on the reverse strand, counting down.
TCTCAGCGAGGGTGAGAGGTTTGATGTCTGGAGAAGGGCCCGTAGCGGAGATCTTAGCGTGGTGATAGGCGCCCGCTCCGCGGTTTTCGCTCCGCTTGAGCGCCTCGGCCTTGTGGTGGTTGACGAAGAGCACGAGTCGTCCTACAAGCAGAACGAGGTGCCATGTTACAACGCCCGCGACGCCGCGGTCATGCTTGGAACCGTATACGGCTGTCCGGTGCTTCTGGGTTCCGCGACTCCTTCACTTGAGTCCTATGCGAACGCGGTCAGGGGCAAGTACGAATATCTTTCTCTTCCCGCAAGGGTGGGAACCAGCAGGCTCCCCGATGTTGAACTCGTGGATATGAAAAACGTGAATGAAACTGTTTTCTCCCCGCGCCTGAAGGACGCCCTGATGGAGAATTTCAGCCGCGGGGAGCAATCGATTCTTTTTATTAACAGGAGAGGCTTTTCAAGCTTTCTGGTCTGCGGGGAATGCGGGGAAATCTTCAGGTGCCCCAACTGCTCTATAACCCTTACCTTTCACAAGAGGGATAATTCGATTAAGTGCCATTACTGCGGAATTATGCAGGAATTCGAGAATGTCTGCTCAAGCTGCGGAGCCAAATACATGGGCAAGGGCCTCGGGACCCAGAAAGTGGAGGAGCAGGTAAAGAGCATGCTTCCCGATGCCAGGGTTTTCGTTATGGACAGGGATTACACCCGCGGAAAAACCAAGCTTCTTGACCTTTACAAAAAGCTTGAGTCCGGGGAGGTGGACGTTCTTATCGGGACCCAGATGGTAGCCAAGGGGCATGATCTGCCGGGAGTCACGCTTGTCGGTGTTCTCTCGGCCGATCATATGCTGGGAATTCCCGATTTCCGCTCGGGGGAAAGGACTTTCCAGGTCCTCACGCAGGTAGCCGGAAGAACAGGAAGGGGGGAGAAGCCCGGGGGGGCAATTCTGCAGACATATAACCCCGAACATCCTTCGGTAACATTTGCCATTTCCCATAACAGTTCCGGGTTCCTGGATGAAGAACTGGAGCTTAGAAAGTCTCTTGATCAGCCTCCTTTCTCAAGATTCATATCCTTAAGAGCAAACGGGCTTGATGAGGAGAAAACACGAGATTTCGCCGAAAGAATGAAACGCACGGCCGAGAGATTCCTTCTCAGGCTTCCACCCGGGTCGCTCAGAGTCCTCGGCCCCTCCGAGGCTCCCATATACAAACTTAGAAACAGGTTCAGATGGCAGATCATTCTTGCGTCAGGGAATCTGGGGCTGCTTCGGAACTACGCCTCGGCACTTTACGATTCGTTGAAAAAGCACGCTTCGGGAATTAAGCTTGTAGTTGATGTTGATCCCTATGATTTCATGTGACCCGGCTTGATGAGAAAGAAAACCCTTCTTCCCGACGAGGAAAACGCGCGTTTAACCGTTGAGAGATTCCGGGAGATAAACGGCAAACTCTCCGCGGAAAAGGAAAAACCCCTCCGCGTCATCTCTTCGCACAGTAGATTCCTCGGGAATTCAATCATAAGAAATCCACGTGCGCTAAACGTACTTACTAATGAAAAAGCTCTTAGAAGGAAAAAAACGCTTTCTTCCCACCGAGCTCCGCTTGCCTCGATTGCGAGGAATTCGAAGGACTCAGAGAGGTTCTCGGAAAGACTCAAGGAGTACAAGTACACGGAACTCTCGAGAATAATCTACAGAGAAATTCTGGGTCTCTGCACGTTTCGCCAGACCATGGAGGAGATTTCCGACCTAGCCGGTTCCGTGGTGAGGGTGGTGCTTGATTTCTACAGGTCCCGAATCGAGAGTGGAGACCAGTTTGAGTTCGTGGTGCTTGGCATGGGGAAACTGGGCGGAAGACTCCTTAACCTCAGTTCCGATATAGACCTCGTTTATCTCTACAGAAGCGAGGACTACGCCGAACAGATATTCACGCTTTCCTCGTCAATTACCAGAACGATAAGCTCCGTCACCCCCGGCGGTTTTCTCTACAGAGTCGATCTGGGTCTGCGTCCGGGGGGCAGCAGGAGTCCGGTCGCGGTGTCAATTGACGCGGCCCTTGATCATTATTACCACTGGGCCGAGACTTGGGAGAGAGCGGTTCTGCTCAAGGCGAACCCGGTTGCCGGGGATCTTGAACTCGGTCGCGAGTTCCTCGGGGAACTTGAGCCGATAATATACCGCAAGCTGCTTGATTACGAATCCATAGAGGACCTCAAGGACATGAAGATTCGCCTCGAGGGCATCCGGAAGGAAAACGACGTGAAGCTCGGCAGGGGAGGGATAAGGGATATCGAGTTTTTCGTGCAGGCGACCCAGCTTATGAGCGGCGGGGCGGTGAAGAAGCTCAGGGGACTCATGAACACTCTTGACGGCCTTTCCGCCATGGCGACGACGGGTTTCATAACAGAACAGGTAAGGGAAGAGATGGAGCACTGCTATCTTTTTCTTAGAAAAGTGGAGCATTCAATTCAGCTCTGGGATGAATTTCAGACGCACAGCATTCCCACGGAGGAGAGTTCGCTCGCCAGACTCTCAAGGAGGATGGGGTTTGAAATGACGGCGGACTTCAAGGCCGCTTACGAAGAGATAACCTCGCTTGTCGTGAAGAACTGCGGGAACCTGTTCTCCGATCCCGAGGTGGAGCTTGAGGAAAAAGGCAGGGAATTCTGGGAGGTGGCGGATTTTATGGCCGAGGGAAACGTAAACCGCGAGGAAGCGATTTCGACCCTCGGAAATCTCGGGTTCTCGGCGCCGGACGACGCGATCGAAATAATATCGAGCCTCATGAATCCCCAGAGGGCCGGACTCACGGAAAGGGGAAGGGTACTTTCGAGAAAAGTGATACCGGCTTTTCTCTCAAACATAATCAAGCTTAGCGAGCAGGACTCTGCGCTTTTAAATCTTGAAAGGTTTATCTCCGGTCTGGGTTCCAGGATGTCGGTCTACTTTCTTCTGACTGAAAACCCGAAAATCATTCCTCTGCTCTCCAGGCTCTTTTCAAGAGGCGGCATGCTGTCTAATTTTCTTATCAGGCATCCCGAGTATCTTGACTCCATCATCCTAAAGGACGTGACGCAGTTTTACGATTCGAAAGATGCCATGGCGCGGGCTCTCGAGGAAGCCCTCTCGGAAGAGGAGTTCTTAGAGGACAAACTCAACACTCTTCGAAGCTTCAAGCACATCGAGTCCCTTAAACTTTGCTTCAAGGAGCTTTCCGAGGACTTGGAACCGATCTACGTGGGAAAATATCTGTCGATGGTGGCGGACGTGGTAATGGACTCAAGCCTCGAACTTGCCAGGAATTCTATTAAGTGTTCCGCCAGACAGAGGAAGCTTCTTGATAAAATGGTCGTTCTGGGGCTCGGCAAACTCGGAGGAGGGGAAATGAGCTACGCTTCCGATCTTGACATAATTTTCATTTACGAGGGGGATGACCACGAGCTTTTCTCCAAGTACGCCCAGAGGTTCATATCGAATCTCTCGGTTTACACCTCCGAGAGCTTCTGTTACAAGGTGGACGTGGAACTTCGCCCGTCGGGGAAATCGGGCACCCTCGTTAGCTCGCTTGAGGCCTTTGAAGAATATCATAATTCAAGTGCTCAGATCTGGGAGAAGCAGGCTCTTATAAAAGCCCGCGCCGTTGCGGGAAACCGTGCGCTCGGCGAGAAGGTAATGAAAGTCATAGAGAACTTCGTTTACGCGAAGGAGACCGTTCCGGATTTTCATAAGGAAATTCACAGGCTTCGCGGGAGAATTGAAAAGGAGCTCGCAAACGAGACGGAATTCAGGTTTAACCTGAAAATGGGCAGGGGAGGACTGGTGGACATTGAGTTCCTCATCCAGATGCTTCAGCTTGCCCATGGTCCCGCAAACCCCGAACTAAGAACGGCAAACACCATGGAGGCTGTAGGGACGCTTTACGGGGCCGGGTTAATTAAAGGAGACGAGGCCCTGACGCTTGGCGAAGGCTATCTGTTTTTAAGAAAGATGGGAAATCTGCTGAGTCTTTTCAATGACAGGAGCAAAAACGAAATCACGCAGGGCGATTTTGACCGGATGGCGCCTGAATTCGGCGGTTCCGGCGGAGAGGGAGATTTTCTCAGGTCCGAATACGCGCGCGTAACCGGGGATATCAGGGGAATTTATAACAAATATTTTCTGGAAAGCGCCTGATGGATGAAAGGAAATGCATTTTTTTTCTTGCCGATGGCACGAGGCTGGATGTCTTTGCCGAACTTTTCAAAAGAGGAGATCTTGAGAACATACAGAAGTACGTCGTGGAGCCGGGAAAATTTCTTAGGGGAATCACGGTTTTTCCCTCGACAACGGGCCCGGCTTATACTCCGTACCTTCTCGGCAGATTTCCAGGCAGATGCAACCTTCCCGGCATAAGGTGGTTTGACAGAAGGTATTACGATGAGACCCCGTTTTCCCTTCGAAGATTCAGAAGCTACGCGGGTCCCCAGGCGTCTCTTATCAACCGGGACATAGAGTGCAGCTCCCCGACGCTTTTCGGCCTGGTTCCGGGGAGCGTAAGCATCCTAAACGAGATAACCAGGGACATAAACCCCTCGGGGAACAACAAGACCAAGTACCTTAAGTATTATCTGGTCGTAAAAAGCCACTTCACGGACAGAAGCGACAGTGTTGAAGAGGCCGCGGGAAGAATTCTGGTTGACTCTCTTAGGAGTTCTCCGCGGTTCGTTTTCTGCGTTTTCACCGCGGCGGATGCCTACTCCCACCGCTACCATCCGTTTCACCGCAAGGTTATAGAATCCTACAGAAGGCTTGACCGGTACGTAGGAATGGTCGCGGAAAAGATCGCCGAGCGAGGCGAGCTTGACGATACGCTTTTCGTCGTTGGAAGCGACCACGGCCTTACGTCCACGCATTCTCATTTCGATTCCCTGGGCTTTCTTCGCAGGCGGGGTTTCAAGCCGCTTTACTACACCAACGTGTTCAGGCATTTCCTAGACGCCGATTCATCCGTCATGGTCTCTGGAAACTCCATGGCGCATTACTATTTTAAAAATTCCGATGGATGGAAAAGACATACGCGTTGTGAAGAAATAGCGGATATAGTTGACGAACTCTCCGGGCGGCCGGAAGTGGATGTCGTCTGCGCCAGAACCGGCGGGGCGGGAGGGGAGGTGAAAATAACCAATCCCAGGGGAGAGGCTCTCGTGAGCGTGGATGAAGAAGGACTGATCTGCTACAGCAATGTTTCAGGGGACCCTCTCGGCTACGGCTTTTCCTCAAAGAAGATGAACCCCTCGGAGTCGCTTCAACTCACGGTCGATTCTGACTATCCGGATGCCCCTCTCCAGATTCTCCAGCTTTTCGAATCGCCTCGGACCGGCGACGTGGTGGTGAGTTCAAAACCGGGCTACGACCTTCGGGCCACGCACGAGAACCCTGAACATCACGGTTCCCATGGTTCTCTGCACAAAGACCACATGGTGGTTCCCGTTCTTATAAGCCGTCCGGCTCGATATGACTGCGTACGAACCGCGGATATCTTCTCGAGCATCGTCCGTTATCTCGGACTTGAAGTTCCCCGGGGCGTTGACGGAAAGGATATTCTTGAGTGATCGGCTTTAGGAGAAGATTTCCTCTATCTGGTCGCTGACTTCTCCCTCTTTTTTCCTAAGCGCTATGGAAAGTTCCTTAACTACGTGAGATAGGGCGTTTTCCATTATTCTTTTCTCGCCGAAAGAGAGGTTTTTTACTTTTTTCAGGTGGTGTATGTCCCTTAGCACCCTTGCTATTTCGTATATGTCGCCGCTTTTAACCTTGTCGGCGTATTCCTTGTACCTTTTGTTCCAGCTCTGAACTCCCAGTTTGGGTATTTCGCCGTTTTCTTCCCTTAGTATGTCAAGGATTTTCTTTACTTCTCTTCTGGGCACCACGGGCCTTAAGCCCACAGAGTCTATGTTATCCGTGGGGACCATGAGTTTTACGTTGCTTTCAAGAACGTTGAGTATGTAAAAGGATTTTCTCGACCCCAGGATCTCCTTTTCCTCAACCCCCTGAACCTCAACCACACCGTGCACCGGATACACGGCGTTTTGTCCTGCTTTAAATTTTCTGCTCATTTTATTAAGTTATATTAAACGCATACTATACCTGATTTATGCTCAGTCTGCCAGAAAACGGACGGGAAGGGTCGGATTAATGGATAAAAATTGCGATTTTCTTGTTGTCGGCGGAGGAATCATAGGCCTTGCCATCGTAAATGAGCTTCTTCTGCGCGGCTGCAAGAACATCATTGTCTTGGAGAAGGAAAAAGGCCTGGGGGCGCACTCAAGCGGTCGAAACAGCGGCGTTCTCCACGCCGGGATTTATTATACGCCCGATTCTCTTAAGGCGCGGTACTGCATTGAGGGAAACCGGCTGATGAGAGATTTCTGCAGGGAGAACGGAGTCGCGATATCCGAATGCGGCAAGGCCATCGTGGCGGACTCCGAAGAGAAGCTTGAAGGACTCCGCGCACTTCAGCAGAGGGCACAAAGAAACGGCGTGGAGTCGTATCTTATCGATGAAAAAGAGCTTGCGGAGATAGAACCGCATGCCGCTACGTTTGAGAGGGCGATATATTCTCCCGCGACATCGGTGTTTGACCCTCTGGGCGTTTTGGAGGCTCTTTACTCAAAAATTGAGGGAACCGGAAAAGTCCGCGTCCTTTTTGATACGACTTTTGTCGGGGAAAAAGAGAGCCGCGTCGCTCTTACAAGCAAGGGAACCATAAGTTACGGAAAACTCGTAAACGCTGCGGGGCTCCATGCGGACGTCATAGCGCACCACTTCGGAGTAGGTCTTAGGTACAGGTCGATTCCCTTTATGGGTTCCTACAGCGAACTTACGAAGAAAAGCACTTACCTTGTCCGCGGCAATGTCTATCCGGTTCCCGACCCGAGAATGCCTTTTCTGGGGGTGCACTTTACGAGGAGCACTTCGGGGCGTGTCTTTATCGGTCCTACCGCCGTGCCGGTCCTGGGAAGGGAGAGCTACGGATTTCTTGAGGATCTGGGACTTGAGTCCTTCCGGTTTCTCTACAGAAACGCGTCGATGTTCGTAAGTGACAGCGGGTTCAGGGCAAACGCGCTCTCCGAGGTGAAAAAATACCTGGGGTCCCACTTCTACTCAGAAGCCAGGAAGCTGATTCCCAGCCTCCTGCCCCGTCATCTGGTTTCTTCTGCGAAAACCGGCATCCGCTCGCAGCTTGTGGACTGGAAGGAGAAAAAACTCGTTATGGACTACGTCGTCTGCAAGGAAAAAGACACCGTTCACGTGCTAAACGCCATATCTCCCGCTTTTACCTCCTCGATGTCGTTTGCCAAGTATGTGGCGGACATTCTGCTTGAGGAGTAAGCTTGCCAGGTGCAGTGAACGTGGGGCTTTTTTCCGTTTTTCCTTGAAAAATTCCGGCAATCGCATTTAATATTTATCCGTACTTATCCTTTTTTCCGTTAAGGAAGCTGCTTTAACCGCACTTGAAGATGCCCGAGCAGAGAATCATAAGAAATTACGTCGACAGGACCAATTCCTACACCGTCGGGTCGTATCTGTCCTCGGGGGGATACTCGGCGCTCAGAAAGGCGCTCGGCATGGCCCCGGGGGAGATAACCGACGCGGTCAAGAAATCGGGTCTGCGGGGAAGGGGAGGGGCTGGCTTTCCGGCGGGGATAAAATGGAGCTTCATTCCCCCCGATTCCAAGAAACCGGTTTATCTCTGCTGCAACGCCGATGAAAGCGAACCCGGAAGCTTCAAGGACAGGGAGATTCTGGAGAAAGATCCCCACCAGATGATCGAGGGCATAATAATCGCCTGCTACGCTATCCGCTCTCATAAGGCTTACATATACATAAGGGGGGAGATGCCGTACGGAGCCAAAAGGATACAGCAGGCCATAGAGGAAGCTTATGAGCACGGTTATCTCGGCAAAAACATACTCCTAAGCGGTTTTGATCTCGATATGAAGCTCTACATAGGCGCAGGCGCCTACATATGCGGGGAGGAGACCGGTCTTCTTGAGTCGATAGAGGGAAAAAAGGGGGAGCCGAGGCCCAAGCCTCCTTTTCCGGCTCAGATAGGCCTTTTCGGTTGTCCCACCATAGTCAATAACGTGGAGACGCTCGCGTGCGTTCCGCATATAATAAACAACGGAGCGGACTGGTTTGCCTCGATAGGGACTCCCAGAAACACCGGAACCAAGATTTTCGGGCTGAGCGGACACGTTAATAAACCCGGGCTTTACGAACTTCCCCTCGGAATAAACCTCCTTGAGCTGATCGAGGAGTACGGCGGAGGAACTCCCGGAGGAAGGAAAATAAAGGCGGTTTCTCCCGGCGGTTCTTCTTCCGCGGTCTTTTCCGCGGATGAACTGGACATTGCCATGGATTTCGATACCGTGGCGGCCGCGGGCTCCATGCTCGGAACGGCGGGAGTGACGGTGATGGATGAAACGGTGAGCATGATCAAGGTAGCTCAGAACCTTGCCCATTTCTACAGGGATGAGTCGTGCGGGCAGTGCGTTCAGTGCAGGGAAGGGACGTGGTGGCTTGAAAAGATACTGAGAGAGATTGACGAAGGTAAAGGGTCCATTGAGCACCTCGATATAATACTTGACGCGTGCTCGCAGATGAGGGGAACGACCATATGCGCTCTCGCAGACGGCTGCGCCATGCCTATTGAATCGATAGTGAGAAAATTCCGGGACGAGTTCGAAGAGCATATAAAGATGGGACATTCTTAGCGCTTGCGGTTTAAAAAACGAGGATGTGTATTTGAACGCTTATGGTTCGGTTAGAGAGGCAAAGAGTTCTATGGGAGAGGTAGAATCTTACAGCAAGATTCAATGCCATCGGGGGGTTGGAGGGCGTATGCCGGATGAAGTTTATTACGGTCCGGGTGGGAAGTTGCCGAAAGAGGAGGCAACTTAAAATTGTCCAGGAAGAAAGAGGGAAATTCCCCTTTTGCGTCGATTAGGTCCACTTTCCTAGGTGACGTATTTGGCGGTGTTACTGCCGCGGTCGTAATGCTGCCGATGGCGTTAGCCTTTGGTGTTGCCTCGGGGCTCGGGCCAGTTGCCGGAATCTATGGTGCAGTCGCGGTGGGATTTTTTGCCGCCATGTTCGGTGGCACGCCTTCGCAGGTCTCCGGTCCCACCGGCCCGATGACTATCGCCATGGCTGCGGTTGTCACCCTGTATGCCCACGATCTGGCGACCGCCTTCACCATCGTCATGCTGGCCGGCCTGCTGCAGATATCCCTGGGATTTCTCCGGATCGGCACTTTTGTGAGTTACACTCCCTATTCCGTGGTCTCCGGCTTCATGACTGGGATCGGCGCGATCATCATAATCCTGCAGGTCCTGACCATCCTCGGCGCCGACCCTGTTCCGGGAGGACCGCTTGTCCAGATTGCGGCTTGGCCAAGTGCCATCACTAGTCCCAATTCGCACGATCTTGTTGTTGGCTTGACCGCCTTGGCTATTTGCGTCTTCTGGCCCCGCCGGATACGACGCTTCCTGCCTCCTCCGCTGGCTGCCCTGGTGGTAGGCACCTGCATTGCGCTCTTCGGGCTTGCCGAGGCACGAACCATCGGTGCGATTCCCGCGGGACTGCCCGCGTTACAGATGCCGCAGCTGGGGTGGGGCTCGATCGGGGGCTTCGTGGAGCCGGCGCTGATCCTCGCGCTTCTCGGTTCCATTGACAGTCTGCTGACCTCGTTGATAGCGGATTCGCAAACCCGCACACGCCACGACCCCAACCGGGAGCTCGTTGGGCAAGGCCTCGGCAATCTGGCGGCCGGTGTTCTGGGGGCGTTGCCGGGTGCAGGCGCCACTGTGGGCACTGTTACCAACATCCGGGCCGGCGGACGCAGCCCGCTTGCGGGCACCCTGGCCGCGATCCTCCTGCTTGGCCTCCTGCTCGGCTTCGGCTGGATTGCCGAACCGATTCCGCTCGCCGTTCTGGCCGGCATTCTCATTAAAGTCGGCTGGGATATTATTGACTGGCGCTTTGTCATCCATCTGCGGGCGATCCGCCTTGAATACGTTCTTATAATGCTCCTCACCTTTGCTGTGACCGTGTTTGTCGATTTGGTCACCGCCGTTGCGATCGGGTTGATAGTGGCGGGCGTGGTGCGCTCGAGAGACTTGGCTCAGAACGAACTGCAAAGCGTGCTTTCCGTACCAATCTTGGACATCGGTCCTCCTCCGGTTCTGGAAGACATAGACGCCTATAACCTGCCGGTCGGACTCATCATGCTGAGGGGAAATTTCTCGATCGCTTCCGCAAATGAACTGACCCGAGCGATTGCTGCGGACATAGAGGATCACCACATCATCATCCTTGACTTTTCCGAGACCACCAGCGTGGACGATAGTGCCGCGCTGGCGATCGAGGAACTCGTCCAATCTGCCATCGACGACGACACCGCCTGCGTCGTGTTGGGCCTGTCCGGTGACGTGGCCAGGACTCTGCAGTCTCTCGAGGTCTTCCACCGTGTCCCCGCCGGGCATTTCGTGGGCAGTCTTGACGAGGCGAAGGAGTTGTCCAAACACCTTCTCCATGAGCGCAGTTCCGATGGAACGTAGCCCAGCGAGGGAAGATGATAGTTAATTCTTTTCTGCTAGTAATTTGTCCTTGGGATTCCGTTACCTTTCTTCAAGGGATTTTCTAAGCATTTGGTTTACGACCGCGGGGTCAGCTTTCCCCTTTGTCGCTTTCATCACCTGACCGACGAAAAATCCTAGAAGCTTAGTATCTCCGTTTCTGTACCTTTCAACTTCCTTCTGATTTTCTTCAATTATTTTTTCTATAATCGAAGAAATTTCGTCTTCATCCGTGATCTGGGTAAGTCCCTTCTCGGTTACTATTTCTCCGGCGCGTTTACCCCCGCTTATCATCTCGGAGAATATTTCCTTGGCGGTCTTGCGGTTTATTTTTCCTTCCCCGATAAGGTTAAGCAGTTCCGCGAGGTCTTCGGGCTTAACCGGAAATTCGGCTATGCTGTCTTCGTCCTCAACTTCTCTCAGCATCTCGTTTAATATCCAGTTGCTCGCCGCCTTACTGTCTTTTGCGTGTTTTGCGCACTCTTCAAAGTATTCGGCAAGCGGTCTTGAGGATGAAAGCGTCTCGGCATCGTTTTTCGGTATGTTGAATTCATCTGCGAACCTGCTGAGCTTTTCTTCGGGAAGTTCCGGGAGGGACAGGCGGATTTTCTCCAGACAATCCTCCTCCACCACGACCGGCAGAAGGTCCGGGTCCGGGAAATACCTGTAGTCATGAGCCTCTTCCTTTGATCTCATCGCAAACGTGACCCCCTTTTGGGAGTCAAAGAGCCTTGTTTCCTGAACAACCTTGCCCCCGCCCCGCAGAACCGCTTCCTGCCTTTTTGTCTCGTATTCTATGGCCCTTTGTATGAAGCGGAAGGAATTAAGATTCTTGATCTCGGTTTTCGTTCCGAGTTCGCTCTGCCCTACCGGCCGCACGGAAACGTTCGCGTCGCAGCGCAGGCTTCCTTCCTCCATGTTCCCGTCACAAACCTCGATATATTTTAGGATTGTCCTAAGTTTCTTTACGTATTCAACGGCCTCTTCGGCGGTTGAGATGTCGGGCTCACTCACTATTTCCACAAGCGGCACTCCTGCCCTGTTGAGATCAACGTGGCTTTCGAAATCGGAGTACTCGTGCACGAGCTTCCCCGCGTCTTCTTCCAGGTGTATTCGGGTTATCCTGATTTTCTTTTTGCCGTCCCCCGAATCTATCTCGAGATGCCCCCTGAGGCAGAGCGGTTCATCGTACTGGGAAATCTGGTAGCCCTTTGGAAGGTCCGGGTAGAAGTAGTTTTTCCTCGCGAATCTGGATTTCCCGGCGATTTCGCAGTTGGTTGCCAGTCCGGCTTTTATGGCGTACTCAAGAACCCTTTCATTGAAAACCGGCAGCACCCCCGGCATCCCCAGACAGACCGGGTTCACCTGGGAGTTGGGAGGACTTCCGAATTTTGTTGAGGAAGAAGAGAATATTTTAGATTCAGTGGCAAGCTGCGCGTGTACTTCAAGACCGATTACCGCTTCGTATTCCATTGATCGTTCCTTCGGAGGAAATTTGATAACATAGCCGAGCGAAAATTATATATGCGCTTTGCCCACAGGCAACCCCCGGTCTGCTTGTTTGCTAAGCACGGACGCAGAAATTCCCGCTTCATTGTATAATTATTAACAGTGAATCTAACTTCTAACAGTACTTTTATCACAGAGAATTCATATGCCTGACGCAAAAGCCCTTATAGTTTCTCCGCACCCCGATGATCTTGAAATAGGCATGGGAGGAACGGCCTGCCTGCTTGTGGAAAGAGGTGTCGACGTGGTTTCCGTTGTCGTTACTGATGGAAGGAGAAGCGCGAATCCCCTTGGTATCTCGCAGGAGGAACTTGTGCGGACAAGGGAGCGGGAGGTCAGGGCATCCTCGGAGATACTCGGGGTGGAGATTTCCCTTCTGGGGTTCTCCGACATGGAATCCGATTCGAACAAGCGTGGATTCAGTTCCAGAATGACGGAAATAATAACGGATCTCCGCCCGGGTGAGATATACCTGCCGCATCCCGAAATCGACAAGCACAGAACCCACAGGACGGTTTCCCGCCTGACGCTTGATTGTCTTAACGCGACGCTTGGGGAAAGCCCTTTTGAGTGCGAATGCTGGTCATATGAGGTATGGACGCCGTTTCCCTCATATGACCGGATCGAGGATATAACGTCTTTTGCCGACCGCAAGCGCCGGGCGATCGAGGCGCACAGGAGCCAGACGGCCTACAAGGACTACACCGACGGCATAATGGGTCTTAACAGGTACAGGGGGGCTTTTCATGACACCGCGGACGGATTCGCGCCGCTTTGGGCCGAGGTTTTCATAAAGCATGACCCCGGGTGATCCTATCTCGGAACGTATTTTCTTTTTCTTGACCAAAGAAGCAGGTCAAATTCGTCAAGACTGATTTCCAGTTCGTGTGCGGCTTCCGTCATAAGGCTTTCCGTTTCAAGGTATCTTTTTCTCGTCAGGGGGTATTTCGTCTCGCCTATGATCCCCAGTTCGGAAAGGGACGCAAGGTTGTTTCGGTCAAGAATCGCGTAGCCGGAGAACCCCAGGTTCCTCAGAAAATGGCTTGCCTGCATGTATCCGAGTCCTTTTATCCCGGGGTTTTTCGCGAAAAAATCTCTCCTTTCCACCCCGTTTTCAAATGAACTGACAAGCGATCTGAGAAGAAATCCGTGTTCTTTCTTAAGATATTCCCTGGTAAAAACGATATAGCGGGAAGCGTTCTCGGCGTATTTGTGAATCGCCCCGATGCGTACCAGCAGTTCGTCTTCTTCTCCGTCCACAAGTTTTTCTCCTATGGCCCTCATGCATTGGCCGGCTACTTTGGGACCGACCCCGGAACTCAGTATGCAGAATGAGAGTTCACGGAATATCTGGCGGTCATCGGCCTCCTGGAAGGCCTGTCTGAATTCCAGAAGGCGGTTCTGTATTTCTTCTTTTCTAAGCTCGTAGAGTCCCAGGAGTTCTTGTTTTTGTTTCTCGGTCATACGGAGAGCTCTGTTTTTTCGAGGCGTTATTTCAGTATTTCGCCCGTTTTCTCGCTCCAGAGCAACAGGTCCATTTCATCGAAATCAAATCCGTTTTTTTCCGTGAATCCCCTGAACCTGTTTTCAATCTCAATGTATTCTGACCTTGAGCGCGGTGCCCGCGTGGATTTTGTTATGCCGAGTTCGAAAAGACACTGGAGTATGTGCTTGTCAAGTATCGCGTAGCCGCGGAAGCCGACGTTTCTCAGGAAATGGCTTGCTTCCTTGAAGCCGAGCCCCTTTATATCCTTGTTAAGCGCGAAGAAATCTCTTCTCTTGGCCGGATCTTCAAACGACAGAAGAAGCGGTCTCAGCCGGAGTCCGTACTCGCGGTCAAGATAATTTCTTGTGTGGATCACGTGCTTCGAGCGCACGTTTGGGAATCTGTATACTCCCCGAAGCGTCTGCCTGAGCTCATCCTCGCTTGCGCTTGGGAGTATGCTCTTTACGGCTTGAAGCGCGCTCAGCCCCATCCTGGCGCTCGTTCCGGCCGTGAATATGCAGAAAACCAGTTCTTCGAAGATCACTTCTTCGGAAGCGTTTTGGATGATGCTTTCGAATTCCTTGAGCTTGCGGTGTATCTCGGGGGCTTTTTGCGGAAGGCTCTCCCTTATTGACCGTGCTGTCAACATCCGGGGCTATTTGTAGATGACGAGGCTTCTTCCGGCTATCAAGGTGGTTGAGGACATGTTGTTCCACCTCTTGATCTGGGGAACCGATACCCTGTAGCGAAGAGCCAGCTCGCTCAGCGTGTCGCCGGGTATTATCTTGTGATGCAACTTCTTCGGAACGCTCCGCGGCACATAAGTGGAGGAGAGCCTCTGGGGAATTGAAAGGGTCTTTCCCGCTATTATGAGCGAGCCCTTAAGGTTGTTAGCCCTCTTTATTGCGTCGATTGTAGTTCCGTACCTTTTTGCCAGAACATAAATGTTTTCCCCGGGGCGGATCCTGTGCTTTACGTATACGAGATTTCCCCTCGAGGGTATTTTCAGCCTCTGTCCGGGACGTATGATCGAGCTGGAGAGATTGTTCGCGTACTTGAGTTTCTCGACTGACGTTCCGAATTTTCTGGATATCTTCCAGAGGCTGTCGTCCCGTCTTACAGTGTATCTTACGGGCCTTGAGCTGAAAGGAATTTCAATGTCTTTGAGGGCGACTACCTGGTCTTGGACCGAAACGAGTCTCTCCGCGTAGCCCTTGGGGACCTTAAGTTCATAGTCTCCTCCCGGAGGGGTGGAGAGTCCCACAAGCGAGGGGTTGTACTTGGAGATTTCCTTGTACCCCATGTCAAGCAGGTTGGCGATTTCCGCAAGGCTTTTTCTGGGCGGAACGCTTACGGTTTCATAATCTTTTTCCGCTTCCGCGACCCTGAAGCCGTATTTCCCGGGGTTTTTGGCTATTATCAGGGCGGCGTTGAATTTCGGCAGATAGTTTCTTGTCTCCCTCGGGAGTTTTCTCGACAGTGTCCAGAAATCAGTCGAACCCGTTCTCCTGATAGCCCTAGACACTCTTTTCTCTCCGCAGTTGTAACCGGCGAGGGCGAGTTCCCATGAACCGAATTCCTTGTGCATCTTCTTCAGATAACTGGCCGCCGCCAAAGTTGATTTCTCGACGTCCATTCTTTCGTCTACCCAGTAGTTTATTTTGAGTCCGTACTTCAGGCCGGTCGGTCTTATGAATTGCCAGAGCCCGACGGCGTTTTTTCTCGAAACGGCCCGGGGGTTAAACCCGCTTTCTATCAGGGGCAGATAAGCGATCTCGGGGGGGACCCCCTCGGAGCGAAGTATTTCCTCGATTTCCGGGAGGAATTTCCCGGAGCGTCTCAGGATCTCCGCGAAATTTCTCTTTCCTTTTCCCGAGAACCGCCGGATGTAGTGCTCAACCCTTGAGTTTCTCTTTATTTTGAATTTTTTGTCTTCATAGTTCTGCGGAGTATCCGGGCGGTGTATTGCCAAGATCTTGTCAGTCTCAGTTTCCGTCTGCCGAGCCTGCTGGGTTTGTGTGTCAGAATCAGAAGAAGGTCGGGTCGCGGTATCGGTATCCGTTTTCTCGATTTCCTGAGCCCCTTCGGCAGGGCTCTGCGAAGCGTCTGGATGTTTGACTGCCGGGACCTCTTCGGTCTGCTGGGCCAACTCGACGGATTCGATCCGTTGTTCCTGTAGAGACGTCGGGGGTTTCAGCAGGTCCTGGCTTAAGGCGGCAGAGAAGTTCCACGGGATAAAAACGGCGAAGAGAACCCACAGTATCAGGATTAAATTCATGTCATTTTTTTACTCCGGGAGACTCATCCATTCCAGCTTGCGTAGTTCTTAGGTCAAACAGGGTGCGGTAATGCCCCGAGGAGAGTCTTCCGGTTTATTTTTCTATCAGTTATTTGTACAATAACTGTAACTACATAGTTCTAATAGTCAAAGCATGTTGTGGGAACTCTCTTAAAAACAAGGCTTTCCGGGCTGTTGTTTTCCCGCGGTCTTTCATGAAAATTTTTTCTCAAAAACGTCGGGGGTCATAAGTTGAGCAGAAAAACAATTGCGGTTCTTTTCGGTGGTGTTTCGGTTGAGCATGAGATATCGCTTGTCTCCTCGAAATTCGTCATCGCCAACCTTGATCCTTCAAAATTCGCCGTGCTGCCGATCTTTATTTCGAAAGAAGGCCGCTGGCAGAGGGCAGTTGTTGAGAACTGGCCGGAGGGGGAGCCTCCCGCCCTGATTCCCGACTCCGAGATCCTGCCCATGCTCCAGGGTTCTCCTCCCGGTCGTCTTGCTGAAATAGTCGAAGGGGAGGCAACCAGGGTTTTTTCCGTGGATTTTGTTTTTCCTGTTCTCCACGGAACTTTCGGAGAGGATGGATCGGTGCAGGGCCTGATTGACCTTATGGGCGTTCCCTGTGTGGGAGCCGATTTGCTCGGGTCTTCGCTTTGCATTGACAAGATAGTCTCAAAAGCCATTCTCAGGGATAGCGGTATTGCGGTAGTTCCCTTTTTTGGCTTCGCGAAGACCGGATGGGAAAACAATCAGGAAGCGATTCTCCGGCGCATAGAAGACGAAATAGGTTTTCCCTGTTTCGTGAAATCCTCAAACTTGGGTTCAAGCGTGGGAGTTTCAAGGGTGGACTCTCCCGTAGCGGTTGCCGAAGCCGTGGAGGCCTCTTTTGATTTTTCTGAAAGGCTGATAGTCGAGCAAGCCGTTTTAAACCTGAGAGAAGTCGAGGTAAGCGTAATGGGAAATCAGGACCCGAAGGCGTCGGTTCCCGGGGAACTCGTTGTGCAGGGAAGCTTTTACGATTATGAAAAGAAGTACCACGACCAATCCACGGAACTTTGCATTCCCTGCGACCTTGACCAGGAGGTTCAGGAGGAAATCAGGGCTCTCGCCCTTGCTTCCTATACTGCCCTTTGCTGCACCGGTATGGCAAGGGTGGATTTCCTGGTCGACGCCGATACGGACCAGGTGTTTGTAAGCGAGATAAACACCATCCCCGGATTTACCCCCGTAAGCATGTACCCGAAACTTTGGGAGGCAAGCGGAATTCCCGTCGGGGAAATGCTCGAGACGCTGGTAGAGCTTGCCGAGCAGAGACACAGAATGAGAAGGGAACTCAGGACGGATTTCTCCGGTTCCCTCTAGGACTCACTTGCCGAGAATGTCGTTTTTCTGTCCCCGGAAGAGCACAAGGAAGACGACTCCGATGATTATCGATGCTCCCCCCAGAAGTTTGGTAACCGAGGGCAGGTCATCAAAGAAAACATGCGCGAGAATCAGCACGAAAATCGATTCCATCGGCATGACGGCCGTTGTTCTCGAGATATCAAGAAGCTTTATGGCGTGAAACTGGCTCCCCTTGGCTATGTACGCTCCGCACGCCCCTCCGCCCGCCATCACAAGCGCCTGTTCTAGAGTGGGGGGCTCGAAGGTCCCGGTGAGTATTAGGTAGATGAAAAGGACTATGGAGACCCCTAGGGTTCTGAGAGTCGCGACTGTGAGCATGTTTAGGTCCTGCGCTATCTTCTTTACCATGAAAGAGAGAAAGGAATACAGAAACGCGGCCCCGAGAGCCATTGCTGTTCCGAAGATGAGGTAGTCTTCTCTCTGGTAGGCGACTACCGATCCGCCCGCCACCGTCATCGCTATTCCTATGCTTTCTCCCTTGTTAAGTCTTTCCCCCAGGAAAATTATGCCGAGCAGAAGCGCGAAAAGCGTCTGGGCTTTCATCAGGAACGAGGTAAGAGCCGGCCCGATCGTCCAGAGCGCAACCATCCACAAGGCGGCTCCGGCCGAGGTTATAACGGAACTCCAGATGAAAATGTCGCGGTACTCGCGGATTCTTTTAAGTTCTTTTCTCTGCGCGCGAAGAAAGGGGAACAGGATCAGGGCGACTATAAAAGCCCCGAAGAACCAGAAAAACGTAGTGGTCTCGGGGTGAAGATCGCTTCGCTCAAGCGCCTTTCCTATGGCGTAGGAGAGTGCCGTGAAAAAAGCGGTGGCTATCAGAAAGAGATAGCCCTTTATTGGGAGCCTGTCTTTTTTCTCAGGTTTGTTCATGAACGTTGCTGTTTCTCCATAACGAGGCTATTACTCCGCCCGAGATATTATGCCAGATGCTGAAAAGCGCGGCGGGAAGGGCGGAGAGATAACCGAAATGCAACTGGGAGAGAGCCGCCGCAAGCCCCGAGTTCTGCATTCCCACTTCCACGGATATCGCCCTGGCGCTGCTTTCCCGGAAGCCAAGCGCCTTCGCTATAAGATAACCGCAGGTAAGTCCCAGGGCGTTATGAATGACTACTACAAGGAAGACCACGGCGCCGATGGTTCTTATGGATTCCGCGTTAAGAGCCACGACTATTCCTACGACAAACGCTATCACGAGAGACGATACGGAGGGCAGGAAGGGCAGTACGGTCTCTGATTTTCTCCCGAGCAGTTTCCTCAAGACCACTCCGAAAAGCACCGGCAGCAGTACTATCTGAAGCGCGGAGATAAAAAGATCCGCAACTGGAACATCTATCCACCTTCCCGCGTAGATGTACATAAGTGCGGGCAGCAGGAACGGGCAAAGGAGGGTTGAAACCGAAGTGAGCGTTACGGAAAGCGCGAGATCGCCCCTTGCCAGATAGGTAATCACGTTTGACGCCGTTCCCCCGGGACAGGAACCCACGAGAACGATTCCGACCGCGATCAGCGGGTTTATTCCGAACGCAAGGGCGAGCAGGAAACCCAGAAGGGGCATCACGACGTATTGAGCGCAGACGCCCACCAGAATCTCAAGCGGTCTTAAGAAAACCCTTCTGAAGTCATCTATTCTCAGCGTTATCCCCATCGCGAACATTATCACCGCGAGCATGGGTACTATGAGGAACCCGAGATCCTCAAAAACGGAGGGGAAAAAGTACGCGACGGCCGAGAAGAGAATTATCCAGAGGATGAAGAACCTTGTTATAAGGTCTGTAAGCGAAGTTAAGGCGCTTTTCGTTGAATTCAATTTTGTTTGTTACCGTCGGGGCAGCCGGGGAAGCGATTGCTAGGTTCTATCGCTTCGGTTCAACTCCGATTGCTATTTTCGAGAACCCCTGGGTTTTCGCGAGATCCATGGTGCTTACCACCGGGCCGTGCATGGCTTCGGAATCCGCTCTTATTATTACCAGGGTGTCTTTGTTGGGTATCTTCTGAAACTCCCGTTTCAAGGAGTTGGCGGAGCGCATAGGCACGTCGTTGAAGTAAACTTTTCCGTTTTTGTCAATGTGTATGTTTACGTCTTTTATCTCAACGATTTCGCCGGTCGCTTTCGGTAGGTTGACTTTTATACCGCTTGATATGGCGAAATTGAGCGTAAGAGCAAAGAAAATAAGGAGGTTAAAGACCACGTCCACTATGGGGGCGAGATCTATGCCGCCCCTGCCCGAACCTTTTTTCTGCGTGAATCTCATAGGGATGCCTTTGCGGAAAAAGCTTCAAGTATTTTCTTGCCTTCATCCTCAAGCTCGGAGATTATCTCCCTGAACTTCCCGTCGGTGTACTTGTAGGCTATGAGCGCCGGGATCGCTATCGTGAGCCCGAGGGCCGTCGTGTAAAGTGCTTCCGAGATTCCTCCAGCGAGGGAAGGCGGATCCACTATGTCCTTCTCCGATATTACGGCGAACACCTTTATCATGCCGGATATCGTTCCGAGAAGCCCGATAAGGGTGCTTATGCTGCTTATGGTAAGCAGAGTCTCGATATATTTCTCAAGACCCTGCGCCTCGACCTTTCCGACCGTTTCAATGGCCTCATGCATCTCTTCCTTCGATTTGCCCGAATTCTGCGCGGCCGCGAGAGCCATTTTTGCTACCGCGGAATCGTTTGATGCGGAAAGGGATTTTGCCTCTTCAAGCCCCTTTGTCTCGACGGTCTCGTACAGGCTTGAAAGGAAATCTTCGGGGAGAAGCTTTTTCCTCTGAAGGAGGCTGAGCTTCTGAAGAAAAATCGCAAGTCCGAATATGGAACATAAAATCAGCGGGAAAATATATATTCCGCCCTTGGTAAACAGATCAATAATTGCGTCCATGGGGATTTATCCTTGAATAGAGAGGTTTTTGCTCCGAAGTCTGGTTTTCGATACAACGAAACCATTATAAAACAAATCCGGGTTTTGTCCAAGCAAAATTTGCGGAATGCAGACTGGAAACGAATTAAAATGACCGGCTTTTGAATTAATTGGTTTCCGGAATTTTCTTAAATCAACCTCAACTGACTTGAAATCTCTGCTTCATCCAGACCCTGCCTTCCTGTCATACCCCAGGCTTTCTCATCCCCGGAATAAGCAGCAGCACGGACATGATGAGGAGAAGGTTAAACACCGCTCCCCGCCACGGGACTCCTTCCCCGCTCACTGCGGCAATGACGCATCCTCCCGTGTCCTCGACAAACACTCCGGTCAGGGAAACTGCGTCCACCTCCCCGCAGACAACTTCCTCTCCGTTAACAGTCTCCGACCGCGATGACTCAAGAACTTCCCACTCCCCTAGTTCTTCACTGTAACGGTAAATATCTCCCCCGGAAGACGGAAGACACACACTCACTGTCTCTCCTGGCTCAAGCGTGACTCCCAGATCCACTTCCGCAGAGAAACCCTCTAGATAAAACCCCGGAGGAGGATCATGGGGAGAGACTTCCGAGAGCTCGAAGGTTATCTCCTCTACGCGGTCAAGAACATCGCGGGAGACTATCACTGCGGGATCTCCCGAAGAACCCACATCCCCTGTAACAGAAAGATCTATAGTCTTCTCCCCGTAAACAATGCTTCCTCCCTCTCCAAGGGGAGTAAGGGAGAAACCATACTCTTTGTCTTCACTGTGGGTAACCCCTTCAGCTGACTCAATCACTGGCAGGAAAGCTCCGAACAGGGAGAACGAGTCTGTATCCCCGCAGACAAGCTCCTCTCCGTTAACGGTTTCTGATCGTGAGGGAAGAATCTTCCATTCTTCGTCGTAACGGTGAACATAGGCTTCTCCTTTAACATCAGCAGGAGGAAGACATACAGCCACTGTCTCTCTTTGTCCGAGTCTTATTCCCGGATCTATTTCCGCAACGCAGCCCTCCATGCGAAACCCGGGGGGAGAGTCCTGGGGAGAAGTTTCCGAGAGTTCAAAGGTAATTTCCCTCACGCGGTCAAGTGTGCTGCGGGATATGATCAGCGCGGGATTTCCGGGAGATGTACATTCATCCCGGGTGACGGGAATATCTATAGTTCTTTTTCTGTAGACAATGCTTCCTCCTTCTCCAAGGGGAGTAAGGGAGAAACCGTCATTAGGGTTCCCGCTGTGGCTAACCCCTTCTGGGGACTCAATGACGGGCGGAGGCGGAGGAGGTGGAGGCGGGGGCGCGGCGGACGGATCCACCAGCCTTAGCGAAACCTTTTGGTTCTCGCTCCAAGAAGACAGGCCGGTGTTGGTCCATACTGCGAGCTTGTTGACGCCCAGGGCATCGGGATCGCTAAGAGTTGCACTGGCGACGGTAAAGGAACTGCTGCCCACATGCAACGTCAGTCCCAGAGGAATTGCTTTGTCGAGCTGAAAGCTTAAATCCTGCTGCTGGCTCACCCCCACTGTTCTAGTAGAGACCACTTTAACCAGATAATCCGTGCCTCCATGTGTGAAATCATTATCCGTGAGGTTATTGCTGCATTCCTTGCCCGATCTTCTATCAGAGCAACCTAGCCCAAAGTTATGACCAAAATCCTGTACGGTCAGCGTGGCGGACCAGATGGTTCTCTGCGCCTGTGCCCGTGGAGCGACGAGCAACACCAGCGAGACTAGTAGAAGGGCGAGAAAAAGAAGAGGGAGAGGAAAACTCCCGGTGACAGCGAAGCTAGGCCGCCGGTTTACATGGGGGGGGGGGAGTAGAGTTAACTGACTTCATGAAAATTCCTCCTGAAACTGCTTTTTTCTGCTTTCCTTTCCTTGCTCGGCGGAAGTTTCAAAATCAAATTCGAGCGGGCCGGTTTGCAAGGACCGGTTGTTCACATAAGCGGCAAAGTATAGTAGGACCGGTCGTTTCTGTCAAGAGGAGAGATCGGAGTTGTTAGTAATAAGCTAATTGCATAGCCGGCGCCCCGGGCTTGCGGAGCTTTCCCTGGCTTTGGATTCCGTGATTGTTTTCCGCTGTTTTTTTCGGGTAGATTTTCTAGCTTCAAGCTGCGGGGATTTACATGATGACTTCCGATTTTGAATATACTGACGGCGAACTTTACGTTGAGGGAGTTCCCGTGAGGAAAATATGCGAGGACTTTGGAACTCCGGTCTATATCTACAGCCACAATTCCATCCGCTCAAGCTTCCTTGAGTACAAGGAGGCGTTTTCTGAAATCGATCCCCTGATCTGCTATTCCGTAAAGGCGAACTCCAATATATCCGTGCTCAAGGTTTTCTCCTCCATGGATTCCGGTTTCGACATAGTCTCCTCGGGGGAGCTGCGGAGGGTTGTTGCCGCCGGGGGAGACACCTCGAAAGTGGTGTTCTCGGGAGTCGGAAAGACAGAAGAGGAGATAGAGGCCGCCATCCGCTCCCGGATACTTTTTTTCAACGTGGAATCCGAAGCGGAGCTTCAGAAGATAAACGATGTGGCCGTCTCGCTCGGAGAGAAGGCCCCGGTCGCGATAAGGGTCAATCCTGATGTCGATCCCGACACCCATCCGTACATATCGACGGGTTTTGAGAAAAGCAAGTTCGGAATCGGGATCGAAAAAGCGGCGGATGTGTACAGAAACGCCTCGCGGATGGAGGGAATTGAGATAAGGGGAATTGACGCCCATATAGGTTCCCAGATATTCGATCTTTCCTCCTTCTCCGAGTCCATATCGAAGCTCGTCCATCTGGCCGACAGGCTCGGGAGCGACGGGATTGAGATTTCCTACATAGATATAGGAGGGGGCCTCGCGATAAGCTACGAGAGCGGGGAGAGGCCCCCGGCGAAGTCCGAGTACGCGCGGGTTTTCGAGGAACACCTTCGCGATACCAGCTACGGGCTGGTCCTTGAGCCCGGGAGATCGCTGGTGGGCAACGCGGGAATAATGTCCACCAGGGTGCTTTACGTCAAGGAGGGAACATCGAAGAAATTCGTAATAGTCGACGCCGCGATGAACGACCTCGTGAGACCCGCGTTTTACGACTCCTTTCACCGAATAGAGCCGGTGCGCGCGGGAGGTTCCGAGTCCCGCGAGGTGGTGGACATAGTCGGCCCGATATGCGAATCGGGCGATTTTCTGGCAAGAGACAGGAGTTTTCCCGAAGTTTCCGCGGGCGAACTGCTTGCGGTTTTCAGCGCGGGGGCGTACGGTTTCGTGATGTCGTCTAATTACAACACAAGACCCCGGGCTGCCGAGGTTCTTGTGAGCGGTGAGAGGTACTGCGAGATAAGGGCCAGGGAGACTCTCGAGGATCTGCTTAAAGCCGAGAGCATCGCGGAATTTCTTTAGTGTCGAAACGGCGCCTGGTAGTTAAGTCATGAAACAGGGTTTTAACGGGCTTAAGGTAACGTCTTTTGAAAGTCGCCGTTGCGAGGAGATGAAAAAACTCATCTCCTATCACGGCGGCGTGCCCAGGGTCGCGCCCTCGATGAGGGAAGTCCCCGATCTTAAAAGTCCTTACGTTGCCGGGTTTGCCGATGATCTCTTCTCGGGCAAAATCGACCTTCTTGTTCTCATGACCGGGGTAGGAACGCGAATACTCTCCGACATCGTAATTGCGGAATCGGGAGAAAAGGAATATGTCGAAGCCCTGCGCGGAACGACGATTCTTGCCAGAGGTCCTAAACCCGTGGCGGTCCTTCGCAAACTCGGGATGAAACCGGATATAACCGTTTCCGAACCGAACACGTGGAGGGACATACTTTCCACTTTTGACCAGAGGGACATGTCGCTTGAGAACCTAGTCGTGTACGTTCAGGAATACGGGGTTTCAAACGAGGAGTTTCTCGCTTCTCTTGAGAAAAGAGGGGCCGACGTGAGAAGAATTCCCATCTACAGGTGGGCGCTTCCGGAGGATCTGGGTCCCCTGCGCGACGCCGTAATATCCGTATCCGAGGGGGAGGAGGACTGCCTCCTGTTCACAAGTTCCCGGCAGGTATCAAACCTTTTTGAGGTGGCGGGCAAAGAGGAGCGTGTCGCCGAATTCATCGAGGGAGTGAAAAAGGCGCTTGTATGCTCGATCGGGCCGACCACCACGGAGACGCTCAGGGAAAACGGCATATCCGTTGACTATGAGCCCGACAGCCCGAAAATGGGAAACCTGGTGAGAGAGGTGGCCAGAAGGTCGGCGACGCTCCTCGCCAAGAAAAGAACGGCATTTAAAAACGGTGTGGATACCCGGAACTGGAACCGCACGCAGATGGTCTGGTCAGGGGACGGCGCGCAGGACCAAAGGAGGGAAGTCACTTCCGAAGGGGCGTTTATGAAGGCGTGTCGCCTTGAGAAAGCCGATTATACTCCCGTCTGGCTCATGCGGCAGGCGGGCAGATTTCTTCGGGAATACAGGGAGGCCCGCTCCCGCGTTTCTTTCAAGGAGTTTTGCAAGACCCCTGATATGGCCTCGGAAATCACGCTGATGGTGGTTGACCGCTTCGGCGTGGACGCGGCCATCATTTTCTCGGACATACTGCTCATACTGGAGCCCCTGGGGCTTTCCCTTGAGTATTCAAGCGTCGACGGTCCCGTGATAGCCAAGCCTCTTAGGACCCGAAAGCGCATAGAGGCCCTGAGGGACTTTGATCCCGAGAGCATGGATTTCGTCTACGAGGCTCTTCGTATCACGAGAAAGGCGCTTGCCCCCGAAGTTTCGCTTATTGGTTTTAGCGGCGCACCTTTTACCGTGGCTTCCTACGCGGTTGAGGGGAGCGGTTCGAAAAACTACGTAAACACGAAAAAACTGATGTACGGTGATCCTTCCCTGTGGGAGAGGCTCATGGAGATTCTTACCGAGAGCATCTCGGATTATCTCTGCGCCCAGGTGGGCGCGGGGGCCGACGCCGTGCAGATTTTCGACAGCTGGGTGGGTTGTCTTTCCCCGGCGGATTACGAAAGATTCGTCTTCCCGCACGTGAAGAAACTTATCTCGGCCCTTCCTCCGGAAGTTCCGGTAATACTGTTCGGAACCGGAACCGGTTCCCTGCTCGAACTCATGGGAAAGACCGGAGCTGGAGTTATCGGTCTTGACTGGAGGGTCGACATTCTTGACGGCTGGCAGAGGGCCGGGAGTTCTCTTGCGGTCCAGGGGAATCTTGATCCGGTTTCAATGCTCTCAACCTCCTCTCACGTCGTGGGAGAGGCGAGGAAGATACTTGACAGAGTGGGAGGAAGGCCTGGGCACATATTCAACCTGGGTCACGGAGTACTGCCGCAGACGCCGGTTGACAATGTTCTGAGGCTGATTGACGAGGTTCACGAGTATTCCGCGCGAGGGGAGGCCTAGAAAAAAGCTCCATGCGAAATAATTTTGACGCCGTAATGATGATCGGATACGGGGCTCCCGAGAAAAAAGAGGACATAATGCCCTTTCTAAGAAATGTGGCCAGTGGGAGACCGATACCCGAAGACAGGCTGCGGGAAGTCGCCCATCACTACGAGATCTTCGACGGGAAGTCTCCACTCAACGAATTCACCTACAAGCAGGCCCAAAAACTTGAGAAGCTTCTTTCAGTATGGGGGTACGATCTTCCGGTCTACGTCGGGATGAGAAACTGGCATCCGTTCATCAAGGATTCCCTTGAGCGGATGCGGGAGAATGGCGTGAAGAACCTGGTGGGCCTCATAATGGCCGTTTACCGTTCCGATGCGAGCTGGGAGAGGTACATGAGGGATGTAAGCGAGGCCTGCGAAGATCTCAGGATGGAGCTTCACGTGGAATATGTTCCTCCGCTTTTTAACCATCCTCTTTTCATAGAGGGCTCGGCGGCCAAGGTGACGGAGCGAATGCAAGACATTCCCGAAAGCAGGCTCGATACCACCATGCTTGTGTTTACGGCTCACAGCATTCCCGAGAGGATGTCGGATTCATCTCCCTATGCCCTGCAGTTTGAAACTTCCTCAATGCTGGTGGCGGACAGAGTCGGGCACAAAAAATGGATGACCGCCTATCAGAGCAGGAGCGGCTCTCCGAATGAAAAATGGCTTGAACCGGACGTATGCGACGTGATAGGGAATCTTGCCGATCGGGGCTTCACGGATATCGTGATTCAGCCGATAGGATTT
Source organism: Candidatus Dadabacteria bacterium (assembly GCA_022822065.1). Lineage (GTDB taxonomy): Bacteria > Desulfobacterota_D > UBA1144 > Nemesobacterales > Nemesobacteraceae > Nemesobacter. The sequence goes on along the minus strand of JAJECI010000008.1, from coordinate 157,423 downwards.
GTCTGCGATCATATCGAGGTGCTTTTCGATATAGGGGTTGAGGCAACCGAGGCTGCGCGCGAGTGCGGGGTGAACCTCTACAGGGCCGAGACCGTGAACGACGATGACCGCTACATAAAGGCTCTGGGCGACGGGGTGCTGAGGCTCATCGATTCAGAAAACTCCCGGCAGTAAGTAAGATAATTCGTTATGAAAGTCGCGATTGTCGGCGCTGGAATCTCGGGTCTTTCCTCGGCCCACTATCTGAGAAAGCTCTGTCGCGAGGGAAATGTTCCCCTCGAGCTTGTTCTTTTCGAGTCCTCAGCGCATCCGGGCGGGGTTCTTGATACCGTAAAAAAAGAAGACATGGTTCTTGAACTAGGGCCCGACTCCTTTATAACGTCAAAGCCCTGGGCCCTTGATCTTGCAAGAGAGCTTGGACTTGAGGATTCGCTCCTTGGTGTGGGATACGGCAAGGGGAAAACCACTTTCGTTTATCAGGCGGGAAAACTCCGGGCTCTTCCCGAGGGTTTTTTTCTGATGGCTCCCTCGAAGCTTCTGCCGTTTCTGCGCAGCGGGCTGTTCAGCGCCGGGGCCAAGCTCAGGGTGCTTCTTGAGCCTCTGATTCCGCGCGGTGGGGGAGTGGACGAAAGCGTCCGTTCGTTTGTGGAAAGGAGGTTCGGAAGGGAGATCTTCGATAAGGCCGCGCAGCCTCTTCTGGGCGGAATTTACATGGCCGACCCCGAAAAGCTGAGTCTTTCGGCCACAATGCCCCAGTTCCTAGATATGGAGAAGCGAAGCGGAAGCGTTCTTCGGGACCTTCTTCGCAATCCTCCGACGTCCCGGGGGGAAAGCGGTGCCAGATACGGCCTTTTTCTCACCCCGGCCGAAGGCATGTCCGTTATCGTCGAAAGACTTTGCGAAAATGCCGAATTTGCGAGGCAGGATTACAAGACCCCGGTCCTTTCCCTTAAAAAATCGGAAAACGGATGGCTTGTCAATTCCGACCGCGGGGAAGAGAAATTTGACGCTGTCATTCTGTCCGTCGGGGCCGATGCGGCCGGCCGGCTGCTTTCCGATGTGGATCCGCAGATTGGAACCAGACTCTCGGGCGTGCGATATGTCTCTTCCGTCGTTGCGACTCTTGTTTTCGACAAGAATGATTTCCGCGGTCTTCCGGACGGCCTGGGGATCATAATTCCTTCCAGGGAGGGAATGAACCTCGTTGCGTGTTCGCTTTACAGCAGCAAGTTTCCCGAAAAATCCGGGGGCGGAAAAGTGGTGATAAGATGCTTTCTCGGAGGAGAGCTTAACCCCGATGCGGTGCTTTGGGATGAGGAGAAAATAAAAACTGTCTTAAGGGAAGAACTTGCCAGAATTTTCGGATTCGATAACCACCCGGCGGAGATTTACATAAGGAGATATAAGATGTCCATGCCGCGCTTTGCGCTGGGGCACAAAGAGGAGATCTCGGGGGTTATGCACAGGCTTTCTCGCCACTCGGGGCTTGCGCTTTGCGGAGCGGCTTATTTTGGCGTTGGTATTCCCGATTGCGTGCGTTCAGCGGAGCTTGCAGCCAGAAAAATTCATGTGGATATGGTCCCTTGAGCGGTGAAAGAACAGAAACGAGAGGGGAGTATGTTCTAGGGGATTATATAGCCGCAACCCCCGCGGGTTCCCTTAATGAGGTGGGGAGTTAAAACACGGGGAAAGATACGAGGGCGGCTTGTTTATTAAAAGCTGCCCTCGCTGGATCAGTCGCGGAAAAATATTTGCCTTAGCCTAAACGCGCTTTCTCAGGAAAACGGCCGAGAATAAAACGGATGCTATCAGAAACAGATTAAGCAAAGCGCTTTGAGACGCATTGCCGGTCGCGGCGATGGAACACCCGTCATCGCCTTCTTCCGGATAGAATCCGGAACCAAACACGAAGAGGACAGGCGGGGACGGAAGACCCTCGACCAAATTCACTACCTCAATGTAGCTTTCCTTGACCGACCTGCCGGGAACCACGCCCTTTGCCAAAAAGCCCTCGACGTTATCCTCTTCAGTTCTTGGGTCGTCCCAATGATATCTGACGAAGCCGGAGTCCCCATTTTTTATGCTATCCAGGTTGGGGGGATCTGGTGGCGGAGTATTTGTCAGTGCCCTCTGAAAAGCAACCAGGACATTTGGTTCAATATTTCCTTGATCATCATACGGGATCGGGTCCGGGTCATTTAACGAAACGCTTAGACCGTTAAGGGTAAAATCGTTCGCGTTCAGGAACCCAACTCCACGTATCGGATCCATGACGAAAGAATATATGGAGTCAGAACGTAACCCAGGTGACCTAAAGCAAGGCACTTCTTCGTATACCCTTGCAACGGATGCTGGTATTACATCCTCTGGGGGTACGCTGGATGCCACTTCCAACGCCGTAGCTAAAAATACCTTTCTAGTGATCTCGGCAATGCCTTTTACGAATTGTTTAAGAAGTTCTCTTTTCATATCGAGATCTGTCTCGTTCTCGACCTCTTCGGCCGTAACCGGAGAAGTGAAATCAGAACAGTCGGGGGTTTGCACAACAGGATCGTCTTCCGCGTGATGAAAACCCGCCATGGTTGTTATCGGCCCCGCGGGGATCAGTTGTCTGACTGAGCAGGCCACCCTGTTTCCGTTGTCATACGTTACGCACTGCGGATCAACGTTGTCCGAGAATTCGGGGACGTTATCGCCGAGCAAAGTTTTCAGCGGATCTTGGGAAGAATCATATTTGCGGCCGTAGAGATCTGGATACAGCCCGTGATTCGTTATAACCCCCCTGTTAAGGTTAAGAGTGGTTGTAGTGTAAACATCTCCGTGATTGAGCACATTAGGGTCTTCCCCTTCTCCGGCTCTTTCTCTGGCTTGTCCTTCAAATATTATGACCTCCCTTGATCTCTCCAGTTTCGCTTCGTCGAGCTTGTCCTGGTTAATAATGAGGTCTATATGCTTGGCCAGATGACGGACGAATTTTTTCATTTGAGCTTCATCCGCAGGATCGACGTCCGCCGCGCTTATGTTGATGTCTTCACTGTGTGTATAAATATTTCCGTCGGAATCGGTGTACTCTTGGGCCGACGATTCAGTGCTTAACTAAAAACAAAACGCCAGCATAAAAAACAAACTCAACAACATTCCATGTGCTCTGAACTTCACCTGATATTACCTCCAATATTTGGTAATTACCCCTATAACTAGTTACTTGCTACATTATTTTTCTAGGTTGACAGGATTACCGACGTCAACCGAACATCGCAGGCTGTGAAAGCTCCATACGGCTCGGGTGAATAGAATTACTCAAACCTTTCCTCTCTGGATTAGTCGCGAAAAAATATTTTCCTCCGCCTAAACGCGCTTTTTCAGGATAACGGCTGAGAATAAAACGGATGCTATCAGGAAAAGATTAAGCAAAGCGCTTTGAGACGTATTGCCGGTTGCGGCGATGGAACACCCGTCATCGCCTTCTTCCGCCATCATTTCTGGCGGGTAGAATCCGGAACCAAACACGAAGGGGACAGGCAACGGAAGCGGCGGAGGATCAGCGCCATCGAATAGGTCCGCTACCTCGATATAGCTTTCCTTGATCGCTCTGCCGGGAACCACGTCGCGGTCGAGATAGTCAGGGATGTTAAGCTCTGTTTTTGTGGGATGGGCCCAGTGATATGTGACGAAGCCTGAGTCTCCATGTTTTATGCTATTCGGGTTGGGGGGATCTGGTGGTGGAGTGTTTGTCAGTACCCTCTGAAAAGCGACCAGGACATTTGGTTCAATATTCCCTTGATCGTCATACGGAACCGGGTCCGGGTCATTTAGCGAAACGCTTAGACCGTTTAGGTTATGATCGTTCGGGTTCATAAATGAAACTCCACGTATCGGGTCCATAATGAAAGAGTATATGGAACCGTGACGTAAATCAGGTGACCTAAAACAAGGCGCTTTTGGGAAGAACCTTGCACCAGCTTCTGCTTGTAGTCTTCTTATTAGTTGTAGTTCTGTCAGGGGTGCTTCCGCCCCCGTATCTGCAAAAAACATCTTCGCCGCATCTACAAATATCTTATTGGTGATCTTAATAACGCCTTTTACGTACTGTCTAAGAAGTTCTCTCTTCTTATCGAGATCTGTTTCGTTCTCGACCTCTTCGGCCGTAACCGGAGGAATGAAATCAGAACAGTCGGGAGCTAGCACAACGGGATCGTCTTCCGCGTGATGAAAGCCCGCCATGGTCGTTACCGGCCCCGCGGGGATCTCTTGTCTGACCGCGCAGGCCACCCTGTTCTCTTCGCCATACCTTTTGCACAGCGGAACAACGGTGTCCGAGAATTCGGGGACGTCATCGCCGAGTAAAGTTTTCAGCGGATCTTGGGAAGAATCATATTTGCGGCCGTAGAGATCTGGATACAGCCCGTGATTCCCTACAGCATCTATTAAGTTTAAGGTCAGGATTCTATAGACATCACCGTGATTGAGGACGTTAGGGGTTTCTCCTTCTCCGGCTCTTTCCCTGGCTCGTCTTCCGAATATTACGATCTCCCTTGATTTCTCCAGTTTCGTTTCGTTGAGCTTGTCCTGGCTATTAATGAGGTCCGTATGCTTGGCCAGATGACGGACGAACTTCTTCATTTGAGCTTCATTTGTAGGGTCGACGTCCGCCGCGCTTATGTTGATGTCTTCACTGTGTGTATAAACGTTTCCGTCGGAATCGGTGTACTCATGGGCCGACGCTTCAGTGCTGAACGAAAAACAAAACGCCAGTATAAAAAACAGACTCAATAACATTTCGTGTATCCTGAATTTCATCCTGATATTATCTCCTGTGTTTTTACTCTACTGATATCGTAACGTATGATCGGTTATTCCTAAATTCAACCGCAAACAAGGTCAGATTGCAAGGAAATCTGCACTAACGGTTGTAGCTATTAACAACGCATATTCACAAAATTTTTTCCTGTGTCATAATTAACCGGATGATTACTGCCGATGTAGCTCAGTGGTAGAGCAGCTCACTCGTAATGAGCAGGTCAGGGGTTCGAATCCCCTCGTCGGCTGTATGTAACTTCAGTTCCCCCTCGGCGACTAACCGCGTGATACAGCCAATGGCGAGTCTTTTATCAAAGGAACGTATCGTTAGAGGTCCGGAATTCAACCGCTGGCTGGTTGTACCTCCGTCTGTTGCGGTTCACCTGTGCATTGGTTCCGTTTACGCCTGGAGCATATATAATCCCGCGTTAATTGAGGTGCTTGGCGTCGCCACTAGCGCGGCGGACGACTGGACTCTGCGCCAGGTGGTGTGGATATTCAGCGTCGCTATCGCGTTCACCGGGCTTACGGCGGCGTTTGCCGGCAAATGGGTTGAGAAGGTGGGACCACGCATGGTCGGCGTGATGGCAGCGTGTTTCTGGGGTGGGGGCTACATGCTCAGCAGCCTCGGTGTTACTCTGCATCAGCTGTGGCTGATTTATCTGGGTTACGGCGTAATCGGCGGTATCGGTCTGGGTTTTGGTTATGTATCTCCGGTCAGCAACTTAATTCGCTGGTTTCCGGACCGACGCGGCCTGGCTGCCGGAATGGCGATCATGGGCTTCGGCGGTGGGGCGATGATCGCGGTGCCGCTCAAGGAATTTCTCCTCCAGTACTTCTACAAGGCGCCTCAATACCTGGGGACGGTTGATGCCGTCGATATGATCACTCGTTCGGGCCGACGCTTTGTTGAAGTCGGCGGTCAGCTAAAAGAGGTTGTTGTCGCGGGGGCTGCCGAGGCGGCACATGTGCTGGCGCCCGGAACCGAAGCGGCCGGGGTGTACGTGGTTGGCACCGGTTCCGCGGGGGTCGCCCAGACCTTTCTTCTCTTCGGAGTGGTTTATTTCCTTGTGATAATGGTCTCGGCGTTTCTGTATCGTGTCCCGGTTCCGGAGTATAAACCGCGAGGATGGGAGCCGCCGGCCGGCGAGGATTCTGGCAGGCGGATGATCAGTCAGAAAGATGTGCATATGGATCAGGCGCTGAGAACGCCTCAGTTCTACCAGGTGTGGGTCGTGCTGTGCCTTAACGTTACGGCCGGCATCGGGATTATCTCTGTCGCCAAGACAATGATGACCGAGATATTCAGCAACACGCTCCCGGGTATTGTTGACGTCACCTTTGCCGCCACTTACGTCTTTATGATCGGCATGTTCAACATGCTGGGGCGCATTATGTGGGCGAGCGCCTCCGATAAGCTGGGGCGACGCAATACGTGTTCGATATTTTGCGCGGTCGGTCTTTTGCTGTATTTGTCCATTCCTGTGGCCGCCCACCAAGTGAATCTTAATCCTTCGATCCTCTGGCTGTTAATGTTCTATGCGGCGACGATGATAATCTTTACTTTCTACGGGGGCGTCTTCGCCACCGTCCCGGCATATCTTGCCGACCTGTTTGGTACCCGTTACGTAGGCGGCATCTATGGACGTTTGCTGACCGCTTGGAGCGTCGCCGGCGTGCTCGGTCCCTTGGCGGTCACCTCGCTTAGAGACCGTTCGCTTATGGCCGAAATCCGCCACCTCGCCGAAAAGGTATCGCCGCATGAATTCACTAAGACTTTCGGAGCCGGAATTAACGATCTCGAGATACTCGTGCAGAATAAGACCGTAACGCTCGCGAAGCTCATGGATATCGCGCCCGAGGGGACGGTAGACCCGACGGCTTCCCTGTACAACTCGACGATGTATGTGATGGCGGCGTTATTAATAATCGCTTTGATAAGCAATCTTCTGATAAAACCGGTTCACGAAAAACATCACATAAAGGACTGATGTTAGTTGGCCTTTATTCCGACTTGCGTCCCGTCGGTTTCGTGGAGAAGCTGCTCGCGTTGGAAACGAACGTAGCGTGCGGCGTCAGCGGAAGATTTTAGCGAAGTACTCCTTGAATTCGCTGCCGCTGAGACTGGTCTGCTCTGAGAGTTTTTTAAGGGTCGCGGGCGTTTCGACGTCCTCGGGTCTTAGCTTGATCATGTACTTCTGCGAAACCTCGTAGGCTTCGGTGTTCCTGTCCATATATCTCACTTTAATGCTGTTTGTCTTTTTATCTATTAGTTCCTGAAACGGGATCGCCTGTATCTTCCCCGTTCTTACGTATACAAGAGCCCCGACTGCCTCTCCGCCGAGCAGGTACTTTACGGCACAGTAGCCGAGCTTTCGCGTATAATCGACGTCAAACGGAATCGGATTGGCCGAGCGCAATTCATAGCCAAGCCTCTTGTGCACCAGCTCCGCTTCGACTCCTTTTTCGGACAGTTTTTCGCCAAGAGCCTTTTTCAGAAGCTGACCGAAGTTAACGTCAACGTATCTTATTCTTCCCATGCCGTCTTTGTCCATGAGCCCCAAGTCAACGGGGTCTATCTTGTCAAGCATCCCTTCGGCGAGTATGGCCACTCCGTATTCCCTCCCCATGCTCATTCTTTTTATTATGGAACCCTCGAGAATGGCTACGACCTTCTCAAGCGGCACTTTTTCCTCTTCGAAATCCTCGGGGATTATCGTTATCGTGGCTCCCGCAGACTGCCCGATTCCAAGAGCCAGGTGACCCGTTCTCCTGCCCATGGTTATGACCAGAAACCATCTGCCCGTAGTTCTAGCCTCTTCCATTATGTTATTCATTATCTTTGCCCCGACATCCCTTGCGGTCTCGAATCCGAAGGTGGATATGTAGTCGGGAAGGGCGATATTGTTGTCTATTGTTTTGGGCAGGTGCGCTATTTTTAATCTTCCCCCGAAGTGCTCGTAAAGCGTTTTTGCGAGAAACATTGTTCCGTCGCCGCCTATGGTTATCAGGTTTCCTATGCCGAGTTTCTCAATCGAGGAAACCGTGTTTTTAAAGGTTTGCTCAGTCGCGAGGGGACTTTGTCTTGATATTCCGATAATAGAGCCGCCGGTTGTATGAATCCTTGAAGTGTTATGGATATCAAGATCCAGGACTTTCGAGGTGTCTCCCATGGAGATCCACTTAAACCCGTCGAGAATTCCGATTACTTTCTTCCCCCTGTTTGTGGCCTCGATGGTGGCCGAGCTTATCACGCCGTTTATCCCGGGGGCGGGCCCTCCGGACGCTATTATTCCCAGATTATCCATTTTCCTGCTAGTCATTTTGTCCGTACCACCCCGGTCCGTAACCGGATTTGTATTTTTTACTTCGCCATCCCCGCGTGTAAAGAAATCCCCCTCCGGCTATGGCTCCGCAGGCGAATCCCGACATGTGCGCCCACAGGCCCTCGGTTCCCGCGTCACCAATATAGCCGATTCCGGTCAGAAACTGAACGCTAAACCAGAAAATTATGAAAAGATAAGCCCTTATGCGCACGAAGTAGACAAACACCAGAACTATGAGGAGCGTAAGGATCCTTGATCTTGGGAAAAAGAGCATATACGCGCCCAGGACTCCGGAGACCGCCCCGCTTGCTCCTATTACCGGAATTGCGGAGTGGGAGTTTAAGGCCACATGGATGAATACGGCTACCAGTCCGCACACGAGGTAGAAAAGCAGGTATCTGGCGTGCCCCAGCAGGTCCTCGATAGCGTTTCCGAATATGTAGAGAAAAACCAGGTTCCCGGCCAGGTGAAGCCAGTTTTCATGGATGAACATGGAACTGAAATATTTTGCCGTTCTGCCAAGGAATCCGTAGGCTTCAAGGGCGGTTATCTTGCTGGGCACAATACCGTGTGTCTGGTAGAACATCTCAAGCGTCCCCCCCGTCAGAGAAAGGGTATACGCGAAAACCGCCAAGTTTGCGGCGAGAAGCGCGTAATTCACATAGGGGACGATTTCGGTTTTTATTGTGCTTCTAATCGGTATCATTATCGTGACAATTATACTTAAGGCAGTTCCGGGAGTTAGGGTAAATTGCGAAAACGCCGCACGGATGTTCTGACAAGGATAAGGACGGACATGGAAAAGATGTTCCGCGAGTCCACTTGCCTCCTGGTGAACGTCGCGGTGTTTGACTGCGCCTCAACCGGCGACCTCGGGATTCCCGAGAACTTGTCTCCGCCCGAGCTTCTTCGGGAATTTCGTTCGCTTGGAGCGGAGATCGTCTTTTACGGTTCCGGTAGCGGAGAATTCGCCTCAACAAACGGGTTCGGGGACCTGATCGAAGAAAACGGTCACCGCATAACCGATGACCGCGCTTGCGTTCTCGACAGGGCGGGGAAAAAGGACTGCGTGCTGCTGGGCTCTGAGCTCTCTGACATTGATTTTTTTCTCTCCGGGGTTTTCTCCGTAGCGCCAAGCTCCGCTCCGCTTGACCTCAAAATGGTTTCGAGCTACGTATCGAACTTTGATGGAGAAGCGGTTTTCACGGAGCTTGGAAACCTGATCGTTAACTCGAAAAGGGGAGGCCGGGGGTAGATTTTTATGAAAGAAACTACGCGACTCTCGATGCTTATAAAGAATCACGCGCTTGCCATGGGCTTTGACCTTGTGGGGATAAGCCCAGCCGAGAGCCATTACGCGGAAGCGGATCTTTTTGAGCGCTGGCTCGGGCGGGGTTACGCGGGGGAGATGAACTATCTTGAGAGAGGGCTTCTTAAGAGAAAGGAAGTGGAGAGGGTTCTCCCAGGCGCCAGGTCGGTCGTTTCCTGCGCCGTTAACTACAATACGGAGAATCCACGCTCGACGGAAGCTTCGGGTGGCGGCTGGATATCGAGGTACGCGTGGGGAGACGATTACCACGACGTGATGGGAGAGATGCTCGGCGGGCTGGCCGACTACATAACGGGTCTTTTTCCCGAGAAAGCCGGTGTCAGGGCTTACGTGGATACGGGGCCGGTTCTTGAGAAAGTGCACGCGGGCCGCTCTGGAATAGGGTGGGTGGGCAAAAACACCTGTCTTATAAACCAGCGGGTCGGCTCCTGGCTTTTTCTCGGAGAGGTGATAACCGATATGGAACTTGACTACGACTCGGTAGCTGAGGACCGCTGCGGTACCTGCACCAGGTGCATAGACGCATGCCCCACCGATGCCATAGTGGAGCCCTACGTGCTTGACGCCAGGAAGTGCATCTCCTACCTCACGATAGAGCTTAAGGGGAAAATGCCGCTTGAACTGAGGGAGGGGGTGGAAAACAATGTTTTCGGGTGCGACGTGTGTCAGGACGTGTGTCCGTGGAACCGCGACGCCCTTTTTACTCTCAAGGAGGACTTCAGGCCGCGCGAAAAACTGCTCAGCCCCGATTTCAAATGGCTTCTCGGGCTTGACGGGGACGGTTTCCGGGAAGTTTTCAGAAAGAGTCCGGTCAAGAGGGCCAAGCGCAGGGGTTTCATGAGAAATGTGCTCGTGGCTGTTGGAAATTCGGGAAATAAGGAGTATATAAAATACGCAAGGAGCCTTCTCGGGGATGATGAGCCGATCGTAAGAGCTCACGCGGTCTGGGCGCTCTGGAGACTGGGGGCAGAGGATTGCCGGGGTGAGCTTGAGCGGCTGCTTGAAACCGAAACCGACGGGGAAGTGCTGGAAGAAATTCATCACGCCATTGGTTCCCCGCGAAGCTGAGGTTTGTTTTTCATGAGTCATGAAGAAGACAAAGTAATAAAGGCGAACAGGAAATTCTACGATGCCCGCAATCGCTACGATGTTAACCTCATAGAGCAGGTCTGGCTTACCGACGGCAGGGCCAAATGCGTTCACGCAGGCTGGCCGATAATCCTCGGATGGGAAGCGATAAGGGAGAGCTGGAAGACCATTTTCGAGACGGGTGGATTTGACCGGGTTGATATTTCAAATTTCTTTGTTGATGTGAAGGAAAACTCGGCTTGGCTTAACTGCGTCGAGAGAGCGACTTACTCAATAGACGATCGCAGGGTCGTGGTGCTGGCCCAGGCGACCAACATATTCGAGCTTGCGGAAGGAGAGTGGAAAATGGCGCTTCACCACGCTTCCCTTATGCCTATTCCGCGCAAGGAGATTGATTACGAGAATCTTCAGTAAGCAGGCTGAGCCTCTCTCCGATTAAGTAGACCAGCTGCTGGGAACCCTCTCCCGTGACCGCGGATATGCTGAAGGTCTCGATGTCCCTTTCCTTAAGACGCTTGGCCGTCTCTTCGCCTCTCTCTCTGGCTTCGGCGATGTCGATTTTGTTGAGAACGACCAGCTGAGGCTTTTCTGCGAGCTTCGCCGAGTACTCCTTCAGCTCCGAGTTGATCTTGTCAAAATCTTCTACGGGGTCCCTTCCCGAAATCGGGTCAAGATCAAGCATGTGAACCAGAAGGCGGGTTCTCTCCACGTGCTTTAGAAACTGAATGCCCAGCCCAAGTCCCTTGTGGGCTCCCTCGATGATCCCGGGGATATCCGCGATTACGAAAGACTGGTGGTCTCCGTAGCTCACTACCCCGAGATTGGGAACGAGAGTGGTGAAAGGATAGCCCGAGATTTTGGGTCTCGCGGCCGAGATTTTCGATATGAGGGTTGATTTTCCTGCGTTTGGAAACCCGAGGATGCCGACATCGGCAAGCACTTTAAGTTCGAGCTTTATTTCCCTGCGCACGCCCGGCCGTCCGCTCTCCGCTTCTCTTGGAGCCCTGTTAGTCGGAGAGACGAACCTTGAGTTTCCCCTGCCTCCGCCTCCTCCATTGGCTACGGTAAAGCGCTCGCCATCCTCGGTCAGGTCGGCAAGCGTCTCCCCGTCTTCAAAGGAAGTTATCACTGTTCCCGCGGGAACGGGGATGATTAGGTCGGAACCTGATTTCCCATGCTGGTCCTTGCCCCTTCCGGGCTGGCCGTTTTTGGCTCTGTATTCTTTTTTGTACCTGTAGTCAAGAAGCGAGGACATGTTCGCGTCCGTGACCACCACCACGTCTCCCCCCTTGCCGCCGTCGCCGCCGTTGGGGCCTCCCTTGGGGACGAACTTCTCCCTTCTGAAACTGACGCATCCGGCGCCGCCGTTACCTGATATAACGGTTATTTTCGCCTCGTCTATGAACTGCATTTTGGTTTGGGTGGATGCGAATCATCTGGCGGAGCTTCGGTCTTGCGGATGGTCGGGCGGTTTTTCGGACGACCCCCTCCGGGGCGAAGCCCTAGAGCTGTTTTTGATGCTCCGCTATGTCTTTTTTTACGTTTCCCGTTATACCTTCCCAGTATCTCCACCAGTAGGAGTCCGGTTCGTGGTTTGCCTTCTGCTGTTCGGCCCAGATTAGAACCTGCATGTGGTCTCCGTGGTAGAGCACCAGTTTCTTAGCGGCGTCGTAAACCTCTTCGTCGTTTATCGGAAGCTTGTTGAGCTCCCCGTCAAAAATGGCTTTTATCTCTTTTATGTAGGGCGCCGCGGTGCTTGAGATTTCCTTGACTTTCTCCGCCGGGGTCGCCACATCTCCCGGAAAAGATTCCTTTATGTTTTTCATGAGGTCTACGAAGTCAAGAAGATTATCAAGAGAGTCCTGCGCCTTCTTCACTTCCTTAAGACATTGCGTTAGTTCCTTTACGTTTGTATTTAAAGACATTAACCCGCCTCCTTGGTTGCGATCGTGCCCCGCCCGGGAACAGTTCTGATTCTAACACATAATTGATTATTTTACCCTGTATACAAGAAGCCCGGGCTTGTTTTTCATGTAGGCGGCAAGCTCCTCGTCCAGTACTTTTGCGTGTACCGTGGAGGCGTGACGCAGGTAAACCACGCCGTCCTTTCTGACGGCGATTCCCGTGTGAGAGACGTCAAGGCCATCTCTATCGGAGTAGATCCCGATGTAATCCCCCGTTTTTATCTCCTGGAGGACAGTAGGGCTTAATTTCTCAGAGGGAACATGGCTTACGTCCCTTTTTACCGTCGCAAGTCCCGGAAGCCACGAAGAGCCGTCTGCTTTTTTGTTAAGCTCCTTGGTCACCGTTGCCGTGGCGTCGCCCCCGACTTCCCGGGTCACATCACGGGCGTTCTTATCGTCTCCGCTTACCCAGTCGGAGAAAAAATGTCTCCTGTTTTCCCACCGCACGGCGCCGTCTTTATATCTTGTTTTCGCAAGCTTTTCCTTGAATTCCCCGAAGCTTCCAGAAAGCCTGAGCGACTCGACGTAGTCGATATAGGTAAAGCAGTCAACCCCCGAGAGGTCCACTGTGAGCTGCTCCGTCTCGCCGCTTGCTCCCCCAAGGGTGTTTCCCGCGTAGGGAGTCTCAAGAAAGCTTTCCGAGAGAAATTCTATTTTCGCGGCGGGACCGTCTTTTGAAGCGGCCTGTTCCATGAGGGTTTCTATCTCCTGCTGCGTCCAGTCCCCGAGAATCACTTTCTCAGAGTGTGCGGTCGAGAGGTCCTTTCCGAAGACCGTGAGCAGAAACTTGGCTGCGATAACTATGACGACCAGAAGAAAGAGATTTTTTATTATTCTTTTCATGTCCCTATCCAGGCGACCCGATATTTATTCCGGCAAGGAGGAAAAGATCGTCTCCGAGCAGGTACAGAATGGCCGCAAGCGAAAGAAAGGGACCGTAGGCTATCGCATGTCCCGGATCTTTCCTGCGCAGTATTATAACCGAGAGTCCGATCAGAGTTCCCAGGATGGAACTCAGAAATATTACGACCAGCACCCCCCACATTCCGAAAAAAGCTCCCAGCATCGCCACGAGCTTTACGTCGCCCATTCCCATTCCTTCTCTTTTTCTCAAATTCCTGTATGCCATGGCGATCAGTAAAAAAGCCCCTCCTCCGAGCAGCGCCCCTCCTATCGAATTAAAAATGGCGATACTGGCCGTTGCGGGCAGAAAGTCCGCGAGGCCGGAGGAGAAAACTGCCTCGGCCGTGGCTGCCCAGTCGGTTCTGATCGCGTTTAGTGCGACCCCGGCCGCTATTCCGGGAAGGGTTATCATGTCGGGAATAATGAGGTGTCTTATGTCTATCAGTGTTATGGCCACGAGCCCAGTGCATAGCGCCAGGTAGAAAAGCAGTTCAAGGGACACTCCGAATTCCCTGTAGAGAAAAACCGCCAGCACCGCGCAGAGAAGTTCTGTGAGCGGGTACTCAGCTGATATCCGCTCTTCGCAGTAGGCACACCTGCCTCCGAGCAATAGCCAGCTCAGAATCGGAATGTTGTGAAGAGCCCTTATGGGGGTTTCGCAGCTTGTGCAGCGGGAACGGGGCGAGATTATGGATACACCGGCTGGAATTCTCCTTATGCAGACGTTTGCAAAGCTTCCAAGTGCTGCTCCCAGAATGAAAAACCATATTTCGGGAACGATGCTGTGAAAAAAGAAAGAAGAACTTTCCAAGGCGACTCCTGTCCCAGTTGTGGCTTTCGTTAGGCGTTTCTTTTCTGCAGTTCCGAAAGCGCCAGGTCAAAATGTCTTCTGCAGATCTTGATGATTTTCTTGTTTTTCCCCAGATGTTCCTTTATCGCGTGAAGAGAAGCCCTGTTGCATACGAGCTTTACGTCCGCTCCGGTCCTGCCCTCAAGCTGTTCCGCGAGCGTGGTGAGTTTCACGTCCGTTCCGAGAGGCTTTTTCCGGGTGTGGATCTTCAGGATCTCGAGAATTTCCTGTTTTGACGGAGTCGGAATCTCGACCACCAGATCGAATCTTCCCGGTCTCAGAAGCGCCGGTTCTATCATGTCAATCCTGTTTGTCGCGGCAAGCACCAGGACATCCGGGAGTTCCTCAACCCCGTCAATCTCGGCAAGCAGCTGGCTTACCACCCTTTCACTAACGCGGGTCGAGTTGGATTCGGAGCGTCTCGGGCAAAGGGCGTCAAGCTCGTCGAAAAACACTATGCAGGGAGAAACCTGCTTCGCCTTTTTGAAAACTTCCCTTACGGCGCGCTCCGACTCGCCGACATACTTGGAGAGAAGCTCCGCCCCCTTTATGGAGATGAAGTTGACTTCGGTTCTGTTGGCAAGAGCTTTCGCGAGAAGGGTCTTCCCCGTTCCCGGAGGGCCGTGAAGCAGTATTCCCTTGGGCGATTCTACGTCCAGGGCCTCGTAGAAGTTTCTGTGCTTCATGGGCCATATGACGGATTCAATAAGGTCGTCTTTTACGTTCTCAAGACCTCCGACGTCATCCCAAGAGGTTTTCGGTATCTCGGCCACTATCTCCCTTATTGCGGAGGGATGGATATTTCGAAGCGCCTCAAGGAAGTCTTCCATTCCGACTTCGACAAGAAAGCTCCCCGCGACATTGGAGACGAAGTCCTGTTCCATGTCCGGCAGAATGTCGGTAAGAGAATTTATGGCCGCCTCCCTGCAGAGATTTTCTATGTCTGCTCCCACGTAGCCGATTGAGAGCTCGGAGAGCCTCTGAAGATCCACGTCGTTTGAAAGCGGCATGCTTCTTGAGTGAACCTGGAATATCTCCAGGCGGGCCTTGGTATCGGGAACCGGAAGGTGGATTTCCCTGTCAAACCTGCCCGGGCGGCGAAGCGCCGGGTCGATCATGTCCGGAAGGTTGGTCGCTCCGATAACAGTAACGTTTCCTCTGTGCGTGAGTCCGTCCATGAGCGATAGAAGCTGGGCCACCACCCTTTTTTCAACGTCTCCCGTGACCTTGTCCCGGCGGGGAGCTATCGCGTCGAGCTCGTCGAGGAATATTATTGACGGCTGGTTCTTGGTCGCATTCTCGAATATCTGGCGCAGATTGGCTTCGCTCTCTCCGTAGAACCTGTGAATTACCTCGGGACCGTTTATTACCTGGAAATTTGAATCCGTCTCAAACGCTATGGCTTTCGCAAGCAGGGTTTTTCCGCTTCCCGTGGGGCCCGTAAGAAGGATTCCCCTGGGCGGCTGAACCCCGAGTTTTTCAAAAAGCGAGGGGAAGCGTATCGGAAGTTCGAGAATCTCCTTTATTCTTTTTATCTGGCTTGAAAGTCCCCCTATGTCCGTATACGAAACCCTTTCCGCGTCCACCTTGGTTCTCGGTCTCTGTATCACGTCCATGCGGGTTTTCTGGCTTATGACAACCGAGTGCTCGGGCATCGTGGTAAGCACGTCGAAATCTTCGGTCTTGGCGGCCGACACTCTCACAGACACCCTGTCTCCGACCGTTACCGCAAGCCCTTCGAGTCTGTTGCAGAGGCGTTTGCTTTTGGCCGGGTCGTAGAGAAACGCCTTGTTCCTCGGGCACAGGGTTATCCTGCTCGCCTTCTCAAGGTCGGCTTTCGTCACTATTACTATGTCGTCAAGCTCAACCCCCGCGTTCTCTCTGGTTACCATGTCTATTTCTATTACGGACTCCGTTTCCTGTTCTTCGGCGTCAAGCGGCAGGGCTCTCACGACGGTTTTCCTTCTTCCGTCTATCTGTACCAGGTCCCAGGACGTAAGGCCCAGTTCCTGCATGTCCATGGGGCTTATCCTGGCGTAACCCTTTCCCGAGTCCCTCGAGTGGATTTCCGATATTTTAAGCGATATCATTAGTCCGTACCTTTCAAAAAAGATATTAACGCTTAAAATTTTATGGTCAAGAAAGCCCCCGCGGGAAGGGGGAAAGCGGTTTTCTCCCGCGGAAAAACGGTCGGCAAGTCAAGTGCAGCTTAAACATCTGAGCCTTAGGAACTACAGAAATTACGAGAGCCTCTCCCTTCCGTTCTATACGGGACTGAACGTTATCCACGGACGAAACGCCCAGGGGAAGACCAACCTTCTCGAGGCCGTCTATCTTGTCTGCGGGATGCGGCCTTTTTCGGGCGCGAAAAATTCCGAGCTCGTGCGCTTCGGCTGCGAAGCCTCTCTTGTTAAAGGGGAGATTCTTTCCGCAAACGGTCTTAACGAAGTGCACATAACCGTAAAAAAAGAGGGCCGCCACACGCGGCTTAACTCAAAGACCGTGCGGAGCATAAGCCAGCACTTCGGCCGGTTCAAGGTCGTTTTGTTTCTTCCCTCGGACATAGAGATAGTGAAGGGAGGTCTTCAGGCGAGGAGGAATTACCTTGATTCCGTCGTAAGCGCCATCCACCCGGCCCACATAAAGCAGCTTCGCGACTACCAGAGGGCCGTTAGCCAGAGAAACCACATGCTGGGATTAAAGGAAAAGGTGTCTTTGCTTTCCGTGGAACTCTGGGACGAGCAGATAGCCAGAATCGGGGCCGACATCGTGGACAGGCGCATCGAGATGATAAAAAGCTTTAACCGCAAGCTCGCCGAGGTTTACGGGGAGCACGGAGAATCGGACACGTCGGCGCGCGTGAGCTACGGGTTTTCTTTTGAGCGAGGAGCGGATCTCGCGGAGGCGATAAGGGAGGCGCTTTCCAAGAACTTTCCTTCCGACAGAAAAAGGGGCCACACGACGGTGGGTCCCCACAGGGACAGGGTCGGTTTTCTGCTTAACGGACAGGACGCTTCGCGCTTTGCCTCGCAGGGACAGTCGAAAAACCTGGTTCTGGCGCTTAAGGCCTCCGAGATAAGGCTTTTTAAGGAACACACGGGGACTAACCCCATACTTCTTCTCGACGACATAACGAGCGAACTCGACATAAAACGCAGGAGCTTTCTTTTCAAAACTCTCTCGGAATTCACCGGGCAGGTATTCGTCACCTCGACCGATAAGAACGAGATACCCCGTCGGGGAGAATTCCACTCGTTTCTCGTTGACTCAGGCCGGGTAAAAGCGGGCGCGTGATCGGTATAATTGCCAAAAACATCTGAAAAGGAAGAATTATCGTGATTTAGTTAGCCGTGAGGCGCAAAAGGTTTGGTCCTAGTTGAAAGGAGGTAGTGAAATGTATAAAATCAATCTGGTCCTGATAGCGGGCTTAATAGCTATTATGCCGACGCTGGCGGCCGCGAACGATTGCAGCACTGTTGAAAACAACAATCTCGCGATTCACGCGGTGCCGGAACTCGTTCACCAGAAGGTTACGTTTGACGTAACGGCGTCGCATACCCCGTTTGATGAAAAGTACTCGGAGCTTGACAATATCAGCGTGTTTACGGGGGGAGCGGGCTTCAAGGTGGCGGGAGTGAAACTAGGTATGGGCATCAGTCACTATACAAACGGGACCTCTTACCCGGTGAAGGACGGAGACCCTTGCGTAGGCAATACCGCGTTGGCCCTGGCGGGTTTTGTTAACCTGGGAGAGAGCGCAAGGCTGAAACTGGGGATCGCCAGGAGCAGCGACTTAATAGACTCACTATCAGTCGACAATACTACTTTTCACGCGGGTTTACGTTTCGGATTCTAAACAAGGAACAATTCAGGAGGACAAAACCAAATGGACTTGAAGATCATTGACCTTAATTTCTTTATGACTGAAACGATAGCCTCTTACGTTATCGAAACCGGCGAGGGGCCGATACTTATAGAGACGGGTCCCGAGACCGTGTTCGAGAATCTCAAAAGCGGGCTTTCAGATCTGGGATACGCCCTCTCTGACGTAAAACATGTGTTCGTAACCCATATCCACCTCGATCATTCCGGAGGCGCCTGGCGTCTCGCCGAGACGGGTTCGACGATATACGTTCACCCGGTGGGAGCTCCGCACCTCATAGAGCCGGAAAAACTTATGAAATCCGCGACGAGGATATACGGGGAGGACAGCATGAAACGCCTCTGGGGCGAGGTCGGGGGAATAGATAAAGACCGCGTGGTTGCCATTGAGGACGGCCAGAGAATCAACATAGGAGGCGTTGAGATAAGGGTCGTAGAGACCGCCGGACATGCCGGGCATCATCACTGCTACCTGATCGAGAATGCGCTTTTTACCGGGGATACGGCGGGGTGTGTGATGGCGGGCGGTCCCATGATTCCCGCGACTCCTCCTCCCGAGATACACCTTGAGAAGTGGAACGCTTCCATTGACAAGATGAGGGAGATATCCCCCGACATAATTTATCTAACCCATTTCGGCGGGTACACGGATGTGGGTCCCATGCTTGACTCCGCTGCCGAAGAACTCGAAGAGTGGTCTGAGTGGATCGGCGAGAGAGTATCGGCCGGAAAGAGCGACGAAGAGATAACCGAGGAGTTCGGTGCCTACTTCAGCGAGATATTCGAGCGTGAGGGCGTAAACGAAGAGGTCTATAAAAAGTATGATCTTATGGCCCCTTACCACATGAACGCTGGCGGCCTTATAAGATACTGGAAGAAGTACAGGCTTCCGGCTTCCTGAGTTTTTTATCAGAATTGCGGTTTTGTTTTCTTCGGGTCCTGTCGTTATAATTACTCGTTTTTAAATCGGGGTGTGGCGCAGCTGGGAGCGCGCAGCATTTGGGATGCTGAGGTCGGAGGTTCGAGCCCTCTCACCCCGACCATTTCTTCGTGATTTGATGCGTGTTTGGTTTTTTTGGCGCCCGTAGCTCAGCCAGGATAGAGCAACGGACTTCTAATCCGTAGGTCAGAGGTTCAAATCCTCTCGGGCGCGCATTTCCGCGCGGTGCAGAAATCCCCTTTCCTAGAGCAGTGCCGCGCCTAAAAAGAGATAGAAAGCAGTACCGAAGATATCGTTAAAAGTAACGAGAAACGGTCCCGAAGATACCGCCGGGTCCATCTTTAGCCTGTTAAGAACCAGCGGGCCCGCAACACCAAGAAACGAAGTTGTAAGCGTGGCCCCGACAATCCCCGCGAATATTACCAGAAACAGCCTTACGAAATCGGTGTCCGCGGTATTCAGCAGAAGTCCGATCAGGGAGCCCAGAAGGCCGCTTATGATCCCGAGGGCCAGTCCCACCTTGAGTTCCGCCAGGAGAAGGCCTTTTATCTGGCTTTTTACGAAATCGCCGGTGGCCAGTACCCTGACGGTGATGGTGTTCGTCTGAACTCCGACATTTCCGCCGGTGGCCATGACCAGGGGAAGCAGGGCCGCGAGTATGATGAAATTCTCAAGCGTGGTCTGAAACTTCTGCATTATTATAAACGCCACCAGGAGCTCTCCCATGAGAGCGAGCATTATCCAGGGAGCTCTCAGCCTCACGTTATCGTATATGGACGTGTGTATGGGGTGGAGTCCTTCACCGCTTATTCCCCCGAGCTTGTATATGTCTTCCCCGGCTTCTTCGGATATGACGTCTAGTATGTCGTCGGCCGTTATCCTGCCGAGCAGAACTCCGGAATCGTCTACCACGGGAAGCGAGACTTCATCGTATTTTCTGAAGATCTTGGCCACTTCTTCCTGATCCATTTCCGGAGTGACCATGATCTCGACCGGATCCATTATGGTCCAGAGGGGAGAATCGGGCGCCGCCGTTGAGAGCTTAAGCGGAAACACCCTTCCGACGAGCCTTCCCGTTTCGTTCACCACGTAGACCATGTGCAGGTCCTCTACGTCGTCTTCGTCTTCCTCTTCGATTTGTCTTATGAGTTCGACGGTTTCCCTGGAAGTAGCGTCATGCGAACCTTTCAGAACCTCGGTCTGCATGATTCCGCCCGCGGAATCGGGCGGATACTCTAGAAGCGGCGTTACCTCCTCCCGTTCTTCCGGATCCATGGCTTCGAGAACCTTCTTCGCCACATCTTCCGGCAGCTCTCCCAGGAAGTCGGCGGCATCGTCCGATTCCATCTCTTCGGCCATTGCGGTGAGGGAGGTCTCCCGCATGAGTTTCAGTATGCTTACGCGCTCTTCGGTGTTAAGCTGGAAATAAACCTCGGAGGCTACCTCCGCGTCGAGAGCCTCGAGTATCAGGTGTTTTTTTTCCTGCGGGGAAGCCTGTATCAGGGACGCTATTTCGGAGGGGTGCATGGACTGGGTTATGCTTCTAACTGCATCCCAGTTCTCCTTCTTAAGAGCCCTGTCTATCTTCTTTACCGTTTTTTTGAGATTAACCGCCATCGAATTACTCTCGGTTCCGTATTTTCAGGAGGCGTGTTGAGACACTGCTCCTTTTCTGAACAGATTAGAATACAGTTTTCGGTATCGATTACTACAAAAAATATAGGGGATTATATATAATGATAGCCAAGTTATAATGCTCTGTGTGAGGGTGTTTGCTTCTTTTTACTTTTCTCGGGAGGTTTCTTAGGCTTGGGATTATTGGCGAGGAACGACTTAACTACTTGATCCATCGTTGTGGGAATCGGTTCTGTGAGACTTGGTTTCTTCGGAAAAGTTCTTTTCTCTTGGTTACTTTTTAAAATTTTGCTCCACAAGCTTTTAGAGTTTTCTCGGCTTCAGAATTGCCATGTTGAAAAGCAACTGTCAAAGACCTACGATCGTTAGAATGTTTTGCTTTTACACCCGTACCTGCATCTATCGAAGTCCTTATTACTTCGAAAGATAAAGTGCTGAAATTCGTTGTATTCTCTGATTAAATTTTTTCCTGATTTGTCATGAATTACTTGCCGTGGGATTTTTTGAGGAAAATCCAAAAACTTCCTCCGCATCAGTGAAAGCTTAGTCTTTACTTTTTTCTTAATTTTTCTTTTTTTAGTATTCGATCTATCTGTTTTGAAAGCTCTTCAGAGAACTCTTCTTTTTTTTCTAAGCAAAGAGAAAGTAGATATAAGAAATCATTTCTTAAGGTGTGATTAGAGTGATATTTATGAAGCTTTAATAAAGTTTCGCTGTGACATTCCCGAACTTTAAATCCGCTTCCGCAGGGACAGAGAAGATGGCCACGATAACCGAACTGGAAAAGAAAAGCGAGCATTGCTAGTATATGTACATTACCGCTTAAACCTAACTCATCCTGATAGTACTGAATAATTCCCTCAACTCCGTGTGCACGCTCACCAAAAGGGTGATGACCATACTTTTTCCAGTAGGAGTAACCATATAAATATGGGATAACAAGAAGATTTACGAATCCGAGTAAAGATTTTTGCTCTAGAAAAAGCAGGCGTTTCTCAATCGGTGTAGTAAGACAAAGGGTTCCATCCTGATTCAGGTGTTCATAATCTTGGTCGATTCTTCCACCTGTTTCTCGTACAATTGGAAGGACTTCTGGGTAAGAGTCAGGAATAGCTAGTTCAATATCAAAGCACTCAACAATCACCGGGAACTCGTCAAAAGACGCTTCAAATGAAAGGGGGCCTTTTATTATTGTTTCCTGTTTTCGATGAGATATGTCTGTGAGGCATTTGTAAGTTTGCTTCAACTCGCAAATCTCTTTTCTGATTTTGCCTTTCATTCTAGTCTTTCCACGGTTGCGCTGGCCTAGAAATATGAATCTTCGGGGGGCTTTCGATTACTTTAGGAGGGATTATCAGTTCCAGATTTTGCGATACTGGGACACTGCCTAGGGCTGAGATAAGGGTGCTTTTTGCTAGGTCTCGATTGTTTTCATTAAGTATGTTAATAAGGTCTTTTTGTAGAGAGTCCAACCACTGAAAGAATGCTTTTGCTCTGGCATGGTTATTCTCATGCCACCTGTCTGCAAAGTTTTCCTCTGGATTAACAGGATTGCCTATATGCCATTTGCCATCAGAGGTCCTTTTTATGGGAGTAATTGATTTGAGAGCAGGATCAAGAACCCGATTTTCAAATAGGGCAGAATGTGCATTTAAACTACCTACAATATTCTTCAGAGCGGAGTAGACATCTGGTTCGTTTCGATAGAAATATGCGGAGAGAGTCGTAATGATTATTGAAATCGGGGCATACTCAATAGATCTTGTGTCATTGAACTTAATGTCACGGTGACGTTTCATAATTTGAATTGCACGTTGAAGGGGAGTACGAACTAATTGATTAGGTACGTCTTCGATTCTTGCGTATATTTCCGGGGCTTGATTTTGAATAAGTCTCTTCTGTTCAGCAGATACCAGGTTAAATGCGGACATGTTTCTATCATCAAACCATTGAGCGTAACCCTTAGGATCGCTTATTGACCACCTGTAAAGGGAAAGATCTTTGTCCGTTATCGCAATCGCCGTGTTTAGGTAGCCTCCCAAATAGGGGACTGACGGCAGAACATCCAGGTGGAAGCCAATATTGTCTTGCTCAGAATATATTAGCGTCCAGCATCGCCTACCTTCTTCATCTAGCATTCTCCTATACATGTCGTGTTCTTTTAGTCTGTCGCCGACTAACTGCTTTACGTACTCAGGCTTGGCCCACTCTTTTAGCAAGGGGACTTCGCACACAAGATCAATGTCATAATCTGCTTCAATACTGTTCCTTATTGGTCTCGTGACTGTACCTAAACGAAATGAGCCTTGTGGATAGATGTCTAACCCAGAATCAGAAGGTCCGGGGTAATCTCCGCCTTCGAGCCATTTCGCAACAGCTTGGTAGCGGTCGACAGCATCTCTGTACTTGCTCGGGGAAATATCTAGGTTTCCTGCAACTTCGTCTAAAAAGTTAGAATATCTAGCTTCATCAATTCTCATTCTTAATCCTCCAACTTATAATATGGTT
Source organism: Candidatus Dadabacteria bacterium (assembly GCA_022822065.1). Classification (GTDB taxonomy): domain Bacteria; phylum Desulfobacterota_D; class UBA1144; order Nemesobacterales; family Nemesobacteraceae; genus Nemesobacter. The sequence continues at coordinate 134,196 of JAJECI010000008.1, read as the reverse complement.
TGAAAACTTCTGCCGGTTTGTCGAAAAATATAGCCTCAAGGTTGGGTTGCCAACTTCGCCCCTCGGAATGGCCGAGTCCTTTTAAGTCTTGTATGGTCTTTGTGTCGTCCATTTTGTAGGTATTATATGGAACCGTCTGATTCACCCTGTATATAGCGGTACGTTCGTGTTCATGACCCGTTAACAGCTTTGCGATACCCATAGCCCCTTGAGACTGTCCGTCCATGAATAAGTTAATAATTTTTGAGTTAAGCATTCCGAGGCCAGCGTGTTTTGGTATATTGTATGCCTCCTGCAGACACCCTAGGCTTAAGATGCGAAGTGACTCTCTTGGCCAGTTCAGCAGGGAGATGGCCTCAACAACAGCAATCGCTACGGGGTTGTTTGCCCATATGCCGCCGTCAATGAGGACAACACCATGCTGTGTAACGTGTTGCTTGAAATAGGAAGGAGCTGCTGATGTCGCCATAGCTACATCAACCGCGCTTGATTTATAATCTGTTTTTAGACGGGGATGATGTGCTGTTTTATAGATGTAGACGGAATTAGCCACCGGATTCCAAGCTGGAATAAGTAACCGGGTTTTCGCTTCACCTATACGTTTTTCCCCAAACACATCATAAAGAACAGTTCGGAGAGGTTCAGAGTTATACTTTCTTAGAAAGCACCATTTAACTGCTCGGATTTTTCTGAGGAAAAAACTCAGAAACGGTCTATTATTTTTACCAAATACCTCATAACTTCTGTTTTCGTAGAAATTCAACAGTTGCGATGCGGAAATTCCCATGCTGAGACCAAGTGCAATAATTCCTCCTGTGGAACTTCCCGCAATTAGGTCGAAATACTTTCCAATAGGGTGATCAAGGTGTTTTTCCAGTTCAGCGAGAAATGCTGCAGGAAAAGTGCCGAGGACTCCCCCTCCGTCAATACATAGGATTCGTTTTTTCGCTATTTCAGTATCCTTTCTCATAACTTCGTCGAATTCTTTTTCTCTCTCAGCCCTATTTTTTAAGACCAACGGTAAAAAACGCTTGAGAAAATCTGCAGTTTCTATTATAATGTTGACAGAAACAAGCTACGCTTTATACATGTTCATCGAGCTAAATTTTATTTTGTTTTAGTGAATTAGCATAGAATGTTGTCTGTACAGGCAACAGAATAATCAATCTTTCTTTTTTTGTCAAGAATTTTTTTAAGAAATATAGAATGTCTTTTGGTTACGCTTTGAGAAAGTTTCGCAAGAGACGTGGTTTAACTCTTCGAGAACTCGGGAAATTATGCGGGATCCACTATACTTATATTCATCGCTTGGAAAAGGAAGAAAGAACCTCTCCGTCTGAACAAACCGTCGATTCCCTCATTAATACCCTCAAGCTTGATAGGCGCAGGGCACACCTATTACACCTCCTTGTCGGACAAACAGTCAGTGACCAGCTTATTGAGGTTTTTCTTGAGGACGAAGAACGCCCAATAGAACTTTTCGAGTCTTTATCATCTATGAGCTTCAGGGGAAGACGACCTAAAACTAAGGATGAATGGCGCAAGTGGGCTGAACGGTTGGAAGAGTTTATGAAGAATGGGTAAGCACAAAGCGAAAGAACTTGAAGTCGTTTTAAAGGCACGCGATTTCATTAGGGAATCTGAAATAAATTCCGTGCCTGTTAACCTTAAGCTTTACTCTGCGGTTGCTGGGGCTGAAATTGAAGTTTGCCATGATCTTGACGATGAAGAATCGGGTCAAACTTTTTTCTTAAACGGAAGGAACATTATCACTGTTAACGGGAAACATACGGAGGAAAGACAGCGGTTTACTATTCTACACGAAATTGGCCATATCATTCTGGAACTACCCTCAAAGCATCAAGATGGTTCTATAAAAACAACCGATCTAATGAGTTACAGACAGCGTCCCGAGGAAGAGGTTTTATGCGATATTTTTGCAGCGGAATGCCTCTTACCATATGATTTTTTCAAGAAAGATATTGAGGATGTTGATATATGTCTCGATACGATAAAGGAGCTGTCAAAACGTTATAGAGCCTCTATACACTCTACGGGTTCCAGGTTCGCCGCCAACTGTGAAGGGCTCTGTTCCTTTGTTCTTATTGAAGAAGGTCAAATTCGCTATGTTTCCAGTTCAAAGTCTCTACGCGAACTTAAGGGATGGATTGACATCGGTGTACCGGTTCCTCAAAACAGCGTAGCTTTTCACCTGATCAAAAACCGATCTGAGACTGAGCAATACAATGAAGAGATTCCTACTGAGATTTGGTTCAACAATGGTGTCGGAAATTACGACATGCTGTGTGAAGAAGCAATCTTTATAAAAGAATGGAATCAATGTCTTTCTATCCTCTGGTTTGATGAAAGCTTGAAACCTGCAGGTGAAATTCAGCCTTACGATGTTGGTTATGGGGAACCGCTATTACTTGAAGAGCTTGATGGAATATTACGGTGGCCATCAAAAAGCCGGAGAAAAAATAGATTAACCTCAAGAATACAATCTCAACATACTGAGTGAATACGCTACTAAGACTCCGTCTAGTTTTCGGGGTTTATTTATGAAGGAGAAAGAATGTCAATGGCAATACTAGGCCTTTGTGTTAATCGAGAGTTTTTAATCGGATTTTTTTCTCAGATTGAAAACTGCCAGCCGATTGTAAAACTGTAATCGCTTTTAAACTGCAGACTGTCGAGATGTTGGTAGAATGGTAATCCGATCTCAATCGTCAGGCTGTTCTCGTCCATCTTCATGAAACCGTAGCGGTAAGAGACCATCCATTCACCTGCTTTGTTGTTATGGTTGCCCATAACTCCTATGGGAGCATGGTTATCAGATCAGGAAGCGAGATTTTGTCGGCAAGAGATAAAGAGATATCTCGCAAAAAACAAGATAAAAGTAGCTGCGGCCAAGGCGAAAAGCGACACTTCTCGCCTTGGCCATGCAAGAAAAGAAATTTTTATTTCTTTTTACGACGGGGTTTTGTTTTTTTCGCGATGAGCCTCTTGAGTTCCCTGCGGTCGGGGCTCAGCAGCTCCTTCACGTAATCGACGTTTACCTTGGTCACTATTATATGGCCGACTTCGGTGTTGACCGATTCGTAGATTCCGAGCTTCATCATTCCCTTGGTCTGCATGAGGTTGTCTTCCGTGGGGCTTACGTAATGCACGAAATCCGTTCTGTAACGGTGAATCAGGAACAGGTGAAGTATAGTCGCGAGGCGTTTCCGGCGAAGGGATGTATCAAAATTATTCTCATCCCTTACAGTGAGTATTTTCTCTCCTTTTCTGTCCTGCAGTATCTCGAATATGACGTCCGCCACTTTCTCGCCCTTGCCGTTTAGGATATTAAGTTCAAGAACGAAAGTTCCCACGGTGTGGGGCTTAAGTTCGGCGGTGAATGTGTCCTTGATTTTATAGTGCCTCGCCCAGGACTCAAACCACTCCTCAAGAAGCTTGATGGAAACCTCCGTCTGGACCAGATGCTGGAACTGCGTCGAACCCTTGCCCATAGCCTTCGTGGTCGCGGTTCTTCCGGAACTCGCGACGAGCGCTCCGTCCATGCGGGGTCCCCCGACATGGGTCTGCGGGGTCTTGTAAGGCGAATCTATGAGCCTCAGCCTTCTCTGCACGCGGGCCAGGGCGAGCATTCCGTCTTCCATAAGCGCGGTTGCGAACTCTTCGGCGGCCATGCCGTCGATCTGGTGGCCTCCGTAGGTTATGAAATCGAACACGAAGCCGAGCTTCCCTATCTCTTCCGGGAATTTCTTCATTTCCTCGTCTGTCATTCCCGTCGTGTCCCAGTTAAAGGAGGGAGAGAGGTTATAGGCAAGCATCTTGTCCGGGAAAACCTCGTGGATGGCGTCTGCGAACTTCCTTGCGTCCTCAAGGTCCGCCGTCTTGGTTTCCATCCAGAGCAGGTCGGCAAAGGGCGCCACGGCAAGCGACTTGGCGATGGAGTACTCGATTCCGCCTTTTACCTGGTAGTATCCCTCGGGGGTTCTTGAAATCTCGGGATCCCATATGTAGTCGATCCCTAGGGAATCGGCCTTCTCCATGGCGTCTTTCGTGGAAGCGGTCTTGGCAAACTCCCTCCACTGCTCGACTGTCATGTCGAATTCAACGCCCTGCTCCATGTTAAACTCCATGAGCGTCTCTATCGTTTCGCCGAAGGTGGTGAGACCGGATTCCTCTTCCCATATCTCGACGAACTTGGTGACTATGGAATCAAGAGCGGTTTCAAGTTCCTGGGTGTCCCCCTTCATTGCCTCTATGTTCTCGTCCACAAACGACGCTATGCCGGTTTCCTCAAGCCACTTGTCCGTTTCCGCGTAGGTCTCTTTGCTTATCTTGTAGAGCTTGTGGCCGTTTATCTCCTTTACGCCTTTTTCGTGGATCCTTCTCAGGATCGTCAGGTAGGCGTTTTTGTAACTGGGGATGTTGAGTTTGGTTGCTCCCAGGACAAACGGCTGGTCGCGCTCGTCCCCGTTTCCGTCAAGAAGGGTGGCGGCTTCGGCGTCGGTTCTCGAAACGATTATCCCGGGCACTTCCATTATATCGAGCTGGAACCGGGCGGCGTTTAGTCTCTTTATCTGCTCGTCAGAAGGAACGAGAACCTTTCCGCCCTGGTGACCGCATTTCTTGGTTCCGGGCTTCTGATCCTCTATGTGATAGCCGGTAACTCCCGCCTCGACGAACCTTCTGATAAGATTTCTCACGTGGGCGTCTCCGCCGTGTCCCGTGTCCGCGTCGGCGATTATGAATGGGCTGTAGTCAATCTCGGGAGTCTGCTCCCTCTCCTTTTCGGTCATCCTTGCGCGGTTGTATCTCTGGTTCTTGTCCGCGGCGAGAAGGGCTCTCACTATGGGAGCCGCCTCGTCCGGCACCTGGCTGAGGGGATAGCTTGCCAAGTCCGCTCCCTGGTCCTCGCCGATCGATCCTTTTGCCGAAGTGGCCCATCCGCCGAGATATATGCCCTCTATTCCCTTTCTTTTCATCATGACCGCCTGGCCGGGCGAATAGGGGCCGAAGGACGTTATCTGCTTTCGCTCCGAGAAAAGCTCGCGGAGTCTCTTGTAGAACGCATCCGCCGCGTTTTTCGCGATCGAGTAGTCCCTTCTTATGGTTCCTCTCTGCTCCACCACCTGGCGGGGTGAGTAAAGACGGGTTATTCCCTTAAAGCGCGCGCTTGAGAAATACCTTTTCGTCTTCCTTATCTCAGCTTCTAACTGGCTCATCGATATGCTCTCCTGAAAATAAAAATGGTTGTTTCTTCGAGAACCTAGATTACGAAATCGAGGTTCTCGGTGATTCTCCTGTCGTTGCCCGCGAACTCCGTCATGTAGAGTTCGATTCTCTGCGAGGCCACGTCGTGGTCGTGGTTGTTAAGGTTGATGTTGAGCAGGTCTATGTACCACGGCACCTTGACGTCGTCAAGCACGTAGGCTCTCACTATCTGTTTCGCTATCGGAAGGGTGGTGGGCTTTGAGATGTCATGGACGTCCCTGTCGCTTGCCGCCTGGAGCTTTTCGTATTCTTCCTCAAGAAGCCTCTCGAAGACCTCGGCGGTGAACGTGTCCCCGGCCTTAAGCCCCGTCTCGGGGTCATCCTCGGTTAGTTCCGCTCCCTTGTGGATCCACTCCCAGAGTATGCTGAGCCTTATCTCCCCGGTAGCGGCGTCCTCCATAAGGTAGAGGATGTCGTCGTTTCCGAAGAAATCGGCGGGCTTGAGCGCCGCGGCCTGGAATCCCTGGCCGAACGCGTTTCCGTACTGAAGTCCGACGCTAAGCAGGTTACGCGCCCCTCTTATGGTTCTCGGGGCGGGTTCCAGAAGTGTGAGGCCGTCCGCGTCTTCCTGGGTATAGGTAAGCGGAGGAAACTCTCTTCCGAGCTGGTTCTCCTCGCCGACTTTTTCCCATACGGGTCTTATTATGTGGACCATCTTCCAGTGGGCGACCCATTTGCCGCTTGCTCCTTCCTGCTGCTCCCTTACGGCCCCGGCGTAGGCCTTCTCCATGCTGCTCTCAACGCCTTCCTTCGACCCCACGGGTATGTTAGGCTCCATGCCTCCCTGCCAGAGCGCGAAGTTCCCGTTTACGTCCGGGGTGTTCACGGCCCTTCTCACGCGGTCCTCGTAGTTTCTCATGTAGCCGTACGTCATGGTGATCGACTCTATGTTCGGGTTAACGAAATCCGCATCCCACGCCACGGCGTCAGAGACGCTGTTTATGTAATCCCACCTGCCGGTGTTAAACCCGGCGAAGTGCTTGCCCAAAACCGCCCTTATCTCCATGAGCTGGAACGTTTCCTCAAGCTGCTCTATCAGCACGTATACCTTTATCGTGCCTTCGGGAAGTCCGATGTGGCCCTCAAGGGCGGTGAGCATCTCGTTCCAGAGCGCGGCTTCCTCGGCGGTCTGTATCTTCGGCAGGTAAAGGACTATGGATGAGTTTCTCTTGGCGAGTTCCCTGTAGTTGTTAACGACAAAAAGCGTCATATCGACCACGGAAGCCGAAAGCGCGACGCCGTCTGCGTCCCGTATGTGGCGGTCGTCCAGGTGAAGTCCCCTCGCCCTGAAAATCACGGTGGTGAAGTCAAGCTGCTTTTCCCAGTCCTCGATTATGTCATGTCCGAAAAACTCCTGTCCCCACCTGTTCATCTGCCCTGCCACGACTTCCGCGGTTTTCATGAACACCTCGTCCCTTGCGATCGCGAGCTTGAGGTTGCGCTGGTTGTCAAGGGACATGGTCGAGATCTGCCCCAGCGCGTCCTCGCCGTCGAACATCCACCCGTCAGCGCCCGAGAGAAGGGCGTAGGCGACGTTTCTTATGCTGTTTTCAACCGGAGAATTAGGTTTTGCCGCGGGGCCCGTTCCCTGTATCCACTGTCTTTTTAGGTCATGGGGGATCTCGGGGCCCTCGAATTTTCCGTCCCTCGCGTCCTGGACCTTGATATTGGTGCGCGGGATGAGGGAGTTGGGATCAAGAAAGGTTATTCTTTCCTTGGATTCGTAGCGCCTTTTTCTTCTCCGGGTCCTTTTTTCCATGAGGGCCTTCTGCTCGCCGTTGAAGCGGGTCATGAATTCAAGGGCCTCTAGCGCCTCCGGCGTGTACACGTCCCCGTAGGATTGCTCGATGTTGTCTCTTATGTGCAGTGTGGTAGCCATTGGTTCTTCGCTCCTCGGATGCCTGTTGTGGTCAAATAAAAACAGCCTAGTATAAACAAGTTCTCGATTAAATCAAATATCCCGGTTGGAACCCGTCAGGGGTCGGGAAAATCGGCGGTTTTTCAGCTTTGGGCGGGATCCTGCGGGCGAGCGGAGATGAAGCTTTTAAGCTGGCGGTGCTCGAGACTTTGCAGGGGAAAATGGGCGTGTGAGTGAGGCTGACAATCAATCCGCGGGTAGCGGGCCCGTGCGTGCCTCCTCCTTTAACCGTTCAATCGGACGTAGGAGCCGGTGCCTTCACGCGGATAGTGAGGATATCCGTGTCGTGATATTGCTGATGTTGTACCGACGAGGCGATGTGTCGCAACAGTCGCAGAGACACCTCTTGTTCAGTCGAGGCTTCCGACGCTCGCTCGCCTAGCAGCGCGATCCGGTCTTGGAGATTTTCTTCGGTGGCTGACGCTATGAATTCAAGCACGGCCTCGTCGCCTTCCTTGTGCGCAATAATGTGCAATCGCCGTGAAGGTTCTTCCTCGCCTGACGTCGTTTTTCGCTCAAGCAGCGTGAGCAGGGTTTCTTCACTGGCGGCGTCAAGGCGGTTGGCCATCGCCTCCCCCCAGCCGCTGTGGGAAGCAAACGATTGCAGAAACTCCCGGATTTTCGGCAATGTCGTAATGTGAAACGGAAGATTTATGCGTCTGCGCCGAGGTTCAGTGACTTCGACAAAAAGCGTAAGGAGCAGGGCGGTGAGACCGCCTGCCGTCATGCCGTTCTGCAGCAGGCCGCCGGCAAATTCCGCGAAATACTCAGGGAAGATTGCGCCGTGCTGAAAGCCGACACCCACCCAGAATGAAACTCCCGCAATCATGCCCTTGCGGTAGTCGATTCCGTCTTGGACGACAACCTTCATTCCAACCACAAACAGTATAGCCACCAGGATGGCCAGGTACCCCGCGGCCACCGGATTCGGAATCGCGAGAATTGCGCTGAGCGCCTTGGGGAAGCATGCCAAGATGATAAATATGGTGCCCGCGGCAATTCCGATTCCCCGAGCCCCCACTCCGGTAAGTTCCGTTACCGATACGCTGGACGAGTACGTCGTGTTTGGAACTGTGCCGGCGAGCCCGGACAGTAGGTTACCCACCCCGTCGGCAGTCACGGCTCCCTGAACGGAGCGAAAGTCTACGGCTCGCGGCCGTCGCCACGAAATGCGCTGAATTGCCACGGCGTCGCCAATTGTCTCGATCGCGCCAATCATGGTGACAAAGATGAACCCGGGCAGGAGCGTCCAGAACGTCGGTCCGAAACTCAGATCAAAGCCGGGCCAGCCTCCTTGCGGAAACCCGATCCAGGCGGATTCGGAAATGCGCGTCGTGTCATAAATTCCGAAGAAGCCGCCAACAATACACCCTGCGATGATGCCCGCTACGGGAGCCCAAAGTCGGAATACGCCGGTACCCTTGATGGCGATGGCTGTAATGACAAGCACGGTCACAAGCGCGCTGAGGGGAGCGGCCTGAGGGTCTGCGGTGTCCTTAACCTTGTCCAGGAGATCGAAAATTATCGGCATCACGGTGACGGAAATCAGCATGATTACCGTGCCCGCGACCGTGGGGGTGAGTATCCGCCGAAACAGGGAAAGGCGTCTCGCCAGGGCAAATTGGAACAAAGACGAGATAATGACGAGCGTCGCCAACATGGCGGGTCCGCCTTTCGCGATCGCGGTGATGCAGATTGCGATGAATGCGCCGGAGGTGCCCATCAGGAGAACGTATCCTGCGCCGATTCGACCAACTCTGACGGCCTGCAGTATAGTGCTGACCCCGCTAATCACGACTGACGCGAATACCGCCCACAACATGTAAGTCTCGGATTCGCCGGCGGCCTTGATCACGATGACCGGCGTGATGGCGATCCCCGCTATGGTGAGAATGGCTAGCTGTAAGCCTAGCCCGGCTACGAGTAGCGTCGGCGGCTTGTCGTTAGGTTCGTAGCGAACGCCTGATCGCGAAGCAGAAGTATCGGTAGCCACCTTAATACTATACTAGGTACGGTCAGATTTTTCCACGGAACGACAAGTAAGCGCAGGTTGGAAGTATGATAAAGGAGTTTCAATGGGCATAGTTCCAGTTGATAGCCTCTTGCCGAGGTTAACGGCTGATCTCTTGATGACTTTCTCTCGGCAATTTGTCTGTTAATGAGCTTGCCGGTATATTAGCAAATTCGGTTTTTACCCCATAGACAATGAAGGTTTCGACGGTGGGTGTAGCTCAGTCCGGTTAGAGCACTTGGTTGTGGCCCAAGAGGTCGCCGGTTCAAATCCGGTCATCCACCCCATTTCCTAACAGGCAGCGGAAAACTAAGAACAGATGGGACTTCGATGCGGAATAGTGGGACTCCCGAACGTCGGGAAGTCGACTCTTTTTAACGCGCTTACAAACGCTGGCGCGGACGCTTCCAACTTCCCTTTCTGCACCATAGACCCGAACATAGGAGTGGTCGGAGTTCCTGACCCCAGACTTTACGCCATCTCGGATATCGTAAAACCTCAGAAGACCGTCCCCACAAGCATAGAGATCGTTGACATCGCGGGGCTTGTGAAGGGAGCTTCCGAGGGAAAGGGCAGGGGAAACGCCTTCCTCTCCCATATAAGGGAAGTGGATTTGATACTTCACGTGGTCAGGTGTTTTGAGGATGAAAACGTTGTCCATGTGGAGGAGGGGATTGACGCCATCCGCGATATCCGCACTATAGAGGACGAGCTTATCCTGAAGGACCTTGAAACCGTTGAGAAAAGAGAGGAAAGACTCGCGAACCAGTCTAAGAGCGGGGACAGGGACGTAATCAGGGAGCTTGAGACGGTAAGGCCGCTTAGGGAATTTATCGAGACGGGGAAGCGCGCGCGTGATTTTCCCGGGGGAGAGGAATGCGCGGATACCATGCGGGGGCTTTTTCTTCTCAGTTCAAAGCCTGTTATCTATGTCTGTAACGTATCGGAGGACGAAGTTTCGGGAGCTGAAGGGAATGCCGAGGTTAAGAAGGTGAGAGAGCACGCAAGCAGCTTGGGGGATGATGTTATCATTGTTTCGGCCAAGATAGAGGCCGAGATAGCTGAACTCGGGGGCGAGGAGAAGGAGGCTTTTCTTGAGGAACTCGGGCTTTGCGATTCCGGCCTTGACAGGCTTGTTAACTGCGCGTACTCGAATCTCGGGCTTCTTACCTATTTCACCACGGGGCCTAAAGAAGTAAGGGCCTGGACGGTCAGGCAGGGAACCAGGGCGCCCCAGGCGGCCGGGATTATCCACAGCGATTTCGAAAGGGGCTTCATAAGGGCCGAGACCATATCCTACGAGGATTACGTGGGGGAAGGTTCCGAGCAGCTGGTGAGGGAAGCCGGGAAGATGAGGCTTGAGGGGAAGGATTACGAGGTTTGCGACGGGGACGTCATATTTTTCAGGTTCAATGTTTGACCTGCTACGCTCGGTTTTGCCTGCAGACGCCTTGTTCGGATAGAATTTTCCAAAGGGCATGATCTATAAAACTTTCCTAAGACCGGTTCTTGACCGTCTTGATTCCGAAACGTGGCACCATAACGTAAAGGAACTTATGCACCTCTGCGAGTTCTCGGGTCTTACGCTGAGACTTCTTGAGTTCGCCGCAAGCGGAGGAGCCAGGGTCAGAGACAAAAGGCTCGGCGTTACGGTCGCCGGGGTGCCTTTTGAGAATCCCCTTATCGTCGGTGCGGGGTGGGACAAGACCGCGAGGGCGGTCCGGGCGCTTTACTCGCTGGGTTTCGCCGGGGTTGAAGTGGGTTCTGTGGTTGAGAGACCACAGGGGGGAAATCCGAAGCCGAGGCAGTTCATGGTGACCCCGGAGGTGTGTCTTAACTCCCTTGGGCTTAACAGCCCGGGTATGGATGCTGTTTTCCAGAACCTTGCGCGGTACGGCCGCCTCGATATGCCGGTTGGAGTGAACCTGGGAATAAACTCTGACACAAGCCACGAAGACGCTCCGCGGGCCTACGCGGCCGTCGCCCGGAAGTTTCGCGACAACGCGGCCTACTTTGCCATAAACGTTAGCTCCCCTAACACCCCGGGGTTAAGGAGGCTTCAGGACAGGGGGCGGCTTGAAGAGATAATACGGGCGGTAAGGGAGTCCCTCGGGGATTCCGAGCGACCCCTGTTCGTAAAAATCTCTCCCGATCTTGCCACCGAAGCGATAGACGATGTTGTGGGGGTGGTAATCGATTGCGGGATTTCGGGAGTGGTAGCCACCAATACTACCGACAGCAGCTTCGTCAAAGGAAAATACGGCACGAGGTGGGAAGGTCTTCCGGGAGGAATAAGCGGAAACGATTTTGAGTACAAGTCGCTTTCCGCGTCCATTATCTCTCACATTTACAGGACTACGGGCGGGCAGGTCGAGATAATCGGAGTCGGAGGGGTGTGCGACACCGCTTCGGCGCTTGAAAAGCTTCGCGCGGGTGCCAAGGCCCTCCAGATAGTCACTGGCCTTCGGGGTGAGGGGCTTTCGGTTGCTAACTCCATAAACAGTGGGCTCCTCAGGTTCATGGATCAAAACGGAATTGGGAGCCTGAGCGAGATTACCGGTTCGGCTCATGGGTGAACCGGATTAGAACACAAAAAAAGAGGCCCCGGAAGGTTTTTCCGGCGCTTTTTTCGAAGAAGCTTCAGCATCGCCAAAGCAAGGACCGATCGTTCTGTATCCCCCCGTAATCACTTCTAGAATTTCTTGACAACTTCTTTTTAGAGTGGTAATTAAAAATAGTAGTTATAAAGGATTTTCTGCTATGACCAACAAGGATAGAATTACTGAGACTGCTTATGAGCTTTTTCGTTCTTTTGGATACAATGGAACTTCTATCGACATGCTCATAAAGACGGCGGGGGTTTCCAGGAGCAATTTCTACTACTACTTCGAAAGTAAAGAGGAGTTGGCACTGAAGATACTCGAAATTCACCTTAGGCATCAGGAAAAACTCATATCAGAAATTCTCCTCGACCGCGATACCAATCCCCTTGAGCGCTTTGTCAAGTTCTACGTAGAGGGAATTTACGCTAAGCGTGAAGTTTTTTTACAGACGGGCAGTTTTCTCGCAAAGATGTCATTGGAGCAAGGTTCCAAAAACGAGAAATTCCGCTCCATTATTGATGCGTTTTTCGAAAAAACCGAAGCCGGTGTTGCGACATGCGTGCAGGACTGCAAGGAGTTGGGGATGGTTCGAGAGGGAATTAATACCGAGATGGTTTCCCAGTTCCTGATTACTCAGTTTAAAGGGGCTATGATTATGACTAAAGTTCTTAAATCTTACGCCCCGTTAGAGAGGTCTTACAGGAAGGTATTTGACTTGCTGATCAAGGAGGAATGGATGCATCTAGCTCCAGAGCATGACCAACTTCCTGTGCGTCCGTTTTCGTATCGTGACCAACTGAGGCCACTCATTTCTTCCTAAAACCAGTCTTAACTATGGCCGTAGCCTCAGGCACCAAGCGAGGCTGTGGGCGTATCCTGCAGAAATCCGCATTAAAAAACAGTCATCAGATCAAATACATACTTCGATAAACAGCTCCGCAATTCCGTTCGGTCCGCGGGTCTGTCTCCAATTACTCCCAAGCCAGTCTGATTTGATACTTGGAACCACGTTAAGTAAATAACATGCGTACTATTATTTGGATATACTGAATATCAAGACTGAAATCTGCCTCGGAGAGATCTGAATTGCGGGCACCTGCGATATGAAAAACACATCTGGATTTCTGCTAAGCGGCGTATCCGCCGGACTTAAGAAAAACGAAAAGAGGGATCTGGCGCTTATATTCTCAACGGTTCCGGCCCGCGCGTCCGCCATATTCACGAAAAACCTGATAAAAGGCGCCCCTGTGCTTGTTGGGCAGGAGAGAATCGCAGGTGGGCTCTGCCAGGCACTAATAATAAACAGCGTAAATGCTAACGCTTTTACGGGCCAAAGGGGCTATGAAGACTCGCTTGAAGTTGCAAACACGCTCTCCAGGCGACTCGGAATAGATGAATCGCTCGTGATCCCCTCGTCAACCGGGGTTACGGGGGAATGGCTTCGCGTCGGGAAAATCAAGAAGGCCATTCCCAAGCTCGTAAAGAGCCTTGGGGAAGACAACGCCCGTGAGGCGGCCGAAGCCATCATGACGACCGACTCCTTTCCCAAGTATGCGTCAAGGCAACTTGCTGTGGGAGAGAAGACCGCCACCGTCTCGGCTATCGGCAAGGGGGCGGGGATGATATGTCCTAACATGGCGACCATGCTCTGTTTTATAATGACCGATCTTAATATTCAGCGGAAAGCCCTTTCAAAAGCTCTTGCCGAAGCGGCAAGTGGTTCTTTTAACGCCATAACGGTTGACGGGGACACTTCCCCTAACGACTCCGTTTTTATCCTCGCAAACGGGGTTCTGGGAAACAGGGAAATCAAGGAGAAAAGCGGGGATTACGGCAAGTTCGTGGATGCGCTTTCGTCTCTGTGCGGGGAAATCGCCGAGATGATAGTAACGGACGGCGAAGGGGCTACGAAGGTCGTCAGGATCAGCGTTACGGAAGCTAAGACCAAAAAGGACGCCGAGAAGATCGCGAGGACGATAGCCACTTCCCAACTCGTTAAGACCGCGTTTTACGGGGAGGATGCGAACTGGGGAAGGATAGTGGCGGCCGCCGGAAGAGCCGGTGTGAAGTTCGATCCGGAGAAGATAAGGCTTTATTTCGGCAGAATGGAGGTGTTTTCAAAAGGGATAAGGTCTAAACCGGAATCAAGGTTCGCTTCCGTGTTCAAAAAACCGTCCTTTACCGTGACACTTAGCCTCGGGGAAGGGGAGGCGGCCTACTCGATTCTAACAAGCGACCTAAGCCACGAGTACGTCTCGGTTAACTCAGATTACAGGACTTGACCCGGAGGCTTCCGGCGGAGGCTCTCCGCTTCATGCTTAGGTTTCTCCAGAAAATCCGGTTTTCTCAAGTCGTCTTCCGGTCCGGTATTCGGTGTATCTCGTGAGAACCAGTATGTTGTTTTTTACCTTTTCGGGGTTGGCGTCCATGATTTCCGGATGTCTCATTATGTCCATGTGGAAGGGGTAGACGTTTCTTTTTCCCTGTGTTTTCTCAGGATTGCTGAGTCTTCCGTTCTCAACGTCAAACCCCGCGATGTCTTTTTCCCTGTCAAAGCGCAGATCGGGCCTGTAGCCGCAAAGGGTAAGCGCTCGGAGGAAGAAAACGAGAAAAACGGAGTGCGGTTCCCGTTTTTCCGAGAGAAACCCCAGGGTGTCTGCCGCGAGGTCGAACAGCTTGTCTGCGGGTTCCTGCTCGGGGACGAGGAAATCAAGGAGCTCGAGAACTCGGGTTGCCGCGACGAAAGAGTCAACCGATTCCGCTATCTCCCTGTAGCTTTCCTTAAGTGTAACGTCCCCGATGAGATTGAATCTTCCCTTGTTCAGGGTTACTTCGATTGCCAGGCGGTTAAAGAAATCGAGACGTCCTCCAAAGCGCTTTTGGCTTCTTTTCGCGTTTTTGGCAAGCGCCCTGAATTTTCCGAGTTCCCTTGAGAAAAGGGTTACCAGGAGATCGGCTTCCCCGTAACTTGATTTTTTTAAAATCAGTGCTTCAAGCGTGTACATCGTCTTTCAAAATGCAACTATGGGGAAGCCAAAATTAGCGCTTAGTCCGGAATCCATTTTCATTTTTCTTCTCCACAAGCCTGTCCAAACCATAGTAAACCTGATCCGGCGTTTTTATATCAAGTTCCTGATGAGTCTTCTTCTCATTGTCCCTTGCAATCCATCGCAATCCGGTGTATTTCTTCTTTGCGGTGAGGTAACATATGATCCATCGCAAGGGAGAAAGACCCTTGACCAAGCGACCGAGGACAATCACCGCCGCGTCAGGATTGATGCTTATAACGTGGGTTTGTGCTTTGAATATCCAAATCAGTGGTCAAATATTGACGACGAGATCAAGCACTGGCTGTTTGTCCTCCCCATTGATGAACGTACAACCCGGGCCTTTTTTTGTCCTGTTTGAGATTATCAAGCTTCCCTTGATACCTGTTCGCATTCCCTGCTTTGCGATGATCCCGGTCTTTAAGACCGCGAACCGCATGCTCATCGGCCCTTTGCTGGGGCAGGATTGGGTTGCGGTTGAGGAAAAGCAACAGGGTTGCGAGAAACAATGGGATGCCCCACTGGTCGAACTGAACCCCGTGGTTCGGGAGTTCCCAAAAGTTATCATGCGGAAGTGGCGGGACCACTTGTCGCAAACCGAAGGAGGTGCCCATGGTTGACTTCAATCTTTCATCGGCGGCGCTCGCCGGGGAGGCCATATTCGAAGCCGCGATAATGGTGTTCGTGTTCGTCTTGGTCCTGTTCGCCGGGTCGATGGTGCTGCCCGGACGCACCGGGTCAGGGCCGGATATTGAAGGTAAACAGCAGGTTTATAAACTCAACGGTCTCACCTTGTTCCTGAGTGTGGTGGTGCTCTGTTGCCTCGCCCAGGTCTTCGGCCTGTTCTCGCTGTCTACCATACATGACCGGTTCGCCGCGTTGTTTGTCGTGGCAAACGGATTCGCCTTTGTTTTGGCCGCCTTGCTCTATCTGTCGGGACGGCGCGCCCGTGGCGCGGTGCCGGGGATGGGGCGTGGTTTCTTCTTAGGCCTGGATCACACCCCTAATTGGCTGGGAGTGGACCTTAAGCTGTTTAGCTACCGTCCCTCGCTCGTGGCGCTTGCCCTCATCAACGCATCGTTCGCCGTGGTGCAATACGAAAAGTACGGTGAGCTGACGTTGGCGATGGCGGTGTACCAGCTTCTCACTTTCCTGTATCTCTTCAACTACTTCCAGTTTGAATACGGCATGACTTATACCTGGGACATGATCAGCGAGCGCTTTGGATGGCTGTTGATATGGGGTGATTACGTGTTAGTGCCATTTTTCTACTGCCTGCCCGGCTGGTGGCTCATTCACTCACCGGATTCCCTCTCCACAGCCGGCGCCACCGCAATCATTCTGCTGTTCCTGTTCGGAGGCTGGATATTCCGGGGCGCAAACGAGCAGAAGCACCGCTTCAAGCTGGATTCCAAGGCGATGATCTGGGGCAAGCCGGCCGAATCCTTGGAAGGTCGTCTGCTGGTTTCGGGCTTTTGGGGTATCGGACGACATCTCAACTATACAGGCGAGATCCTCATCTACTTCGCCTTTACGTTTACTACCGGGTTCGGGTCCTGGGTGCCGTATCTGCTTCCCGCGTGGCTCGTCGTTCTGTTGTGGCATCGATCGAGACGCGACGACCGCCGTTGCCGCGCGAAGTACGGTCGGCTTTGGGAACTGTACACCCAGCGGGTACGCTACATCCTGATCCCGTTTATCTACTGAGGGGTTCTGGTTTATGTTGCGTAGCGATTTCCGTAAGCCGGGCGAGAGGGTTCCAGAGCTTTCCGATGGGTGGCCGTTTATCGGCCACCTCTCGGAGTTCCAGAAGGATCCGGTCGCCCTGCTGAGCCGTGGTGCCCAGCGACACCTCGGAAATCAACTCTTTGTAAGTCAATCCTCTCCCCACAACGCCACCGATCGCTTCTTTAATCTGTTCCATCGTATCCAACTGGCGGACGTTTGTGCGACCCGCAAACTCATCAAGATATTTCTGAAGGTGTTTAGCCGATATTTTGTGATAGGTTCAGGAGTAACCCCGCTTGAGCAGGCGCATGCTTTTCTCGAAGCCTTGCCACGATGGTTTGAATCTCTCGTTCCCTCGGTGCGGTTGCATGAGACGGCTTTCGAAATGGTATGCGTTCTCGGTCACCCGGTCTACGATTGCCAGTACCTCGCACTTGCGGAGAGGGAGGAAATCCGTATGATCACAGCGGACAGCCTTTTCGTCGACAGGGTCCGCCGTTCACGATGGAGAGACCGGATTGAGAACTTGGGCGGAGACTGAATCTAGGGATGACGCTTCTAAAAAATCTCTCGGGGTTCCTGAGAATAGAACATACGTTTTTTTCCCTTCCGGTCATTTTCGCGGGAGCTTTCCTGGCCGCTGGCGGGATCTTCAGTGCACGGCTTTTCCTGCTGATCGTGCTGGCGGGAACGGGGGCGAGGACCGCTGCGCTTGCGCTTAACAGGATTTTTGACCGGGAAATAGACCGGGAGAACCCGAGAACCACGCAAAGAGAGCTTCCCTCGGGCAAGATGAGCATGGGCGAGGCGGTTGCCGTAGCGGCCGCCGGGGCCCTGCTTTACTTTGTCTCCGCTTATCTTATATGTCCGCTCGTTTTCCTCCTCTCCCCGCTTCCGCTTGTGGCGTTTACGGTCTATCCGCTTATGAAGAGGTTTACTAGTCTTTGTCATTTTGGCGTTGGATTCTCGCTGGCGCTTGGGCCTTTGGGCGGATGGCTTGCCGTGAGGTGCTCTTTTGAGGAAATGCTTCCGGCGGTCGTACTCTCGGTTTTCACATTCCTCTGGATTTCGGGATTTGACATAATATACGCCACCGCGGATGAGGAGTTTGACCGCCGCCGCGGCGTTTTTTCCCTTGTTGCCCGTTTCGGCAGGCAAAGGGCGCTGCTTGTCTCAAGAATCTCTCACCTGCTTTCGTTCGCCTGCCTCGTGTTTCTCTATCTTCTTTCGTTTCGGACCCTGTCCGCCCTTTTGCCGCTTTTGCTCTGCGGCTACCTCCTCTACCTTGAGCACGGAAGCTTCGGGCAAGTGGATTCCGCTTTTTTCAGAACCAATATTCTCATAGGCTTTGCGGTTTTGTTTTTCACCCTCGCGGGTATATACTTACCCTGACCATGAGAACCATAGTCGGAATTACGGGAGCTTCCGGGGTCGCTTACGGGGTTGATTTCCTCAGAAGATGTCCCGATGAGAAATACCTGGTGGCGAGCAAGTGGGGGAAAAGAGTCCTTCACGAGGAACTCGGCCTCAAGATTGAGGAACTGCGTCCCTGGGTGACCGATATTTACAGTGATTCCGATCTTGCGTCGCCTTTTTCATCGGGAAGCAACCATTTCGATTCCATGGTCATAGTGCCGTGTTCGGTATCAACGCTTGCCAAGATCGCAAACGGCATAGCCGATACCCTGATAACGAGAATAGCGGCCGTGGCGCTTAAGGAGAAAAGAAGGCTCGTAATCGCATTGCGCGAGACGCCGCTTGGCACAATCGCTCTTGAAAACGCCCTTCGCCTCTCCCGCGAGGGAGTGGTGATCGCGCCTATCTCTCCTACTGACTACATGGGCGCCGAGTCGATTTCAGATGTGGTGAGCGGATACGTGGACAAGCTTTTAGGCCTCGTGGGCGTCGATACCGGCAGGGGATGGAGGAGGGACGAACTGGAGTAGCTTTTCCCATGCCCCCAAAAGGTTTTCCCAATCTAGCAAGCTATATAAGCCATCTTGAAAGCATAGGCGACCTGAAGAGAATAAAAACCGAGGTCTCCCCCGAGCTTGAGATAACGGAAATAGCGTCACGGACCGTGAGGGAAGGCGGTCCCGCGCTTCTGTTTGAAAACGTAGAGGGGTCAGACTTTCCGCTGGTAATAAACCTCTTCGGCACGGAGCAAAGGGTAGAACTTGCTCTCGGCAGAAAACCCGCCGAAGTCGGCGAGGAACTCGTCGAGATATTCCGCAAGGTTAATCCTCCCTCAATACAGGGGATTTTCTCCGTTCTTCCGAAAGCCACGGGCCTTCTTTCCATGAGGACCAAGAA
Organism: Candidatus Dadabacteria bacterium; assembly: GCA_022822065.1. Taxonomy (GTDB): domain Bacteria; phylum Desulfobacterota_D; class UBA1144; order Nemesobacterales; family Nemesobacteraceae; genus Nemesobacter. The sequence continues at coordinate 115,290 of JAJECI010000008.1, read as the reverse complement.
GGTAAGGCGCGGCGACGTTCAGCAGGTTGAAACCGAGCCCGATCTCTCAAAGCTTCCCGTCATGAAATGCTGGCCCCGCGACGGGGGAAAGTTCGTTACTTTCGGTCTTGTGCTCACTAGGGATCCCGCCACGGGCTCAAGAAACCTCGGGATCTACAGGCTACAGGTATACGATAGCAGGACCACCGGCATGCACTGGCACGCTCACAAGGGAGGGGCCGCGCACTACCACGAGGCGAAAAAACTGGGAAGGGATCTTGAAGCCGCGGTGATTCTCGGGGGAGACCCGAGGATGATTTTCTCCGCCGTCGCCCCGCTTCCCGACGGCATGGATGAGCTTGCGTTTGCAAGCTACCTGCGCGGGAGCCCAATGCCCATGGTAAAGGGCAAGAGCATCTCGCTTCACGTCCCGGCCGAGGCGGAATTCATACTGGAAGGTTCAGTTCCAAGGGACGTGCTGAGGGAGGAAGGGCCCTTCGGCGATCATTTCGGCCACTACTCGATGGAAGCCGATTTTCCCGTTTTTAACCTGAAGGAGATAACCCACAGAAAAGATCCCGTGTATCCCTCCATCGTGGTCGGCAAACCCCCGCAGGAGGACGTCTACCTCGGAATCGCCGCAGGCGAGATGTTCTCCCCGCTTATAAAGATAATACAGCCCGAAGTGAAGGACATGTGGGCGTATCCCGAGGCGGGATTTCACAACCTGCTAGCGGTCTCCGTAGATGAGCGCTACCCCAAGGGCGGGATAAAGGCCATGCTCGCGCTCTGGGGAACGGGACAGCTTCTTCTCACGAAGTGCATGATCTGCGTTTCAAGCGACGTTAACCCGAGGGATTTCTCGGCGGTGCTTCACGAGATAGGGGAGAACTTCGATCCCAGGGAGGATTTCCTCATGATACAGTGGGCGCCCCTTGACACGCTTGACTTCACGAGCAACAAGTTCAACGTTGGGAGCAAGATGGGAATAAACGCCGTGAGGAAAAACTCTCCCGACAGGAAAACCTACGCGAGGGAGGTTCCCGATCCTAGGGAAAAACACCCGGAGATAACGGGATTCAGGCTTCTTTCGGGAGGTTTCTGCGTCGTCCGGATCGATGAATCCCGGACCGACCCCAAGGAGATGATACGCAGGCTTTTTGAGACTCCCGGCCTTGAGGGGGTGCGGATAATCGCGCTTGTGAGTCCAGATATAGATTTAACTGATGACACGGAGCTTATCTGGGGTATCTTTACTAGGTTTGATCCTTACCTGGACGTTCTGTTCGAACATACGGAACTTCGGGGTTCCGCGGTCGTTTACGACGGCAGGATGGGGATCGACGCCACCGTAAAACAGTGGTATCCCCCGGTAATAGAGATGTCGGAGGATATAAAGGACAAGGTTGAGACGAGATGGAGCGAGTACTAGAACTGACCGAGAGCTTCTGCACCGACCCGAACCTGCTTCCCGTAATGGAGAAGGTCGCCGGGGGCAGCAGGCTTTCTTTTGAAGACGGGCTTTCGATACTTGATTCCCCCGATCTTAACACCGTCGGCATGATGGCGGATTACGTTAAGAGAAAGAAATCGGGAGAAAAGGTCTATTTCGTCGTAAACCGCCACATAAATCCTTCGAACATATGCGCCATATCGTGTCGGTTCTGCGCTTTCGGGACCACGAAGAAGTCCGCGAACGCCTACGAGCTCTCAGACGAGCAGATGCTTTCCATGCTGAGCGACGAGATGAGGGAGGTTCACATAGTCGGCGGTCTTCACCCTGACTGGGAGTTCGATCATTATCTGGACATAGTGAAGATGATAAAGCGCCACTTCCCGAGTATTCACGTGAAGGCCTTCACAGCGGTTGAGATCGACTGGTTCTCTGAAATAAGCGGCCTTTCCCTAAAGGACGTGCTTCTAGCCCTTCAGGACGCCGGCGTGGACGCCCTTACGGGCGGGGGAGCTGAGATACTGCACGAAGAGGTGAGAAAGAAGATCTGCGCCCCGAAGACGGTCGCCACAAGGTGGGAGGAAATCCACCGTTTGGCTCACACACTAGGCATCCCGACAAACGCCACCATACTATACGGCCATCTTGAAAAGCCTTTCCACGTAGTTGACCACATGGAGAGGCTTAGAAGAATAGAGGACGATTCTCCCGGGTTCTTCGCCTTCATACCGGTTCTTTTCCAGCCGGAGAACACGGGTCTTAAGGACATAAAGCCTTTCCCCGCCTCGTACGACATGAAGGTTCACGCGCTTGCGAGGCTCTATCTTGACAACTTCCCTCACATAAAGTCCTACTGGATCACCCTGGGGGAGAAAGCGGCCCAGGTGGCGCTGCATTACGGCGCGAGCGACGCGGACGGAACTATAATGAGGGAGAAGATCATCCACGACGCGGGCGCCCCTTCGGAAGTGGGTCACAGCAGGGATTTCATGATAAAGATGATCCGGGATTCGGGGTACGTTCCTGTTGAGAGGGACGCGCTTTATAATGAAATAAGGGTGTATAACTGATTCCCGTCTGGGAGCGGCTTTACGGAGCCGGAAATTTCCTGGTTTTCGCTTGGTGTGAAGAGAAATGAAATGTGATTTCTGGTCCAGGGTTTTTGTCTCGGTGCTTGTTGTGCTTGCGGGCGCGGCTTTTCCCGTGTACAACGAAAGTGTAGGGGAGGTTAAAGACATGGAGAACGGAAAAAACAGCGGATACATGGAGGCGACTTTCGCCGGGGGATGTTTCTGGTGCATGCAGCCTCCTTTTGACAGTCTCAGCGGGGTTGTCGAAACGGTGGTGGGCTACTCGGGTGGAAAGGAGAAAAATCCTACCTACGAGCAGGTCTGGCAGGGGAAAACGGGCCACGCCGAAGCTATAAGGGTCGTTTACGATCCCGCGAAGATAGACTACGAAACCCTTCTTGAGACTTTCTGGATAAACATTGATCCGACCCAGGTGGACGGACAGTTCGCCGACAGGGGAAGGCACTACAGAACCGCCATTTTCTACCACGACGATTCGCAGAAAGAAAAAGCGCTTCTCTCGAAGAAGAAACTCGAGGAATCGGGGAAATTCAAAAAGCCGATAGTCACCTCGGTAGAAAAGTTCGTTTCCTTCTACAGGGCGGAGGAATACCACCAGAAATACTACGAGAAAAAGCCGATTCACTACGGCAATTACAAAATAGGTTCGGGAAGGGCGGGTTTCATTGAAAGAACCTGGGGGAAGCAGGGTTCGCAGTGAACCGGAGTTGATGACTGTTTACCTTCTTGATTCCGAAATACGATTTCCCGATCCATCCGAAGCGGAGCCAGAAGGGCTTCTGGCGGTCGGAGGAGACCTTTCTCCCGAGAGGCTTATTTCGGCCTACGAAAACGGTATTTTCCCCTGGTATTCCGAGGGAGACCCCATTTTGTGGTTTTCTCCACACCCGAGAATGGTTTTTTTTCCGGGGGATTTCAGATTTTCAAAAACCCTTTTAAAGACTGTATCTTCCGGAAGATTCTCTGTGAAAATTGACACCGATTTCCCCGCGGTTATTGAGAACTGCGCGCGTGTCGGAAGAAAAGGGCAGAGCGGAACATGGATAACCGAGGAAATGAAAACGGCTTACGAAAAGCTGCATGAACTCGGGTACGCGCATTCTTTTGAGACCTATTTAGAGGGAAAGCTTGTCGGCGGTCTTTACGGAGTGTCTCTCGGCGGCGCGTTTTTCGGAGAGTCAATGTTTCACCTCGAAACCGATGCCTCGAAGGTCGCTCTTTTTCACTTGGCGCGAAAATGCTGGGAATTCGATTTCGATTTCATAGATTCCCAGATTCCAACGGATCATATGAGGACTCTCGGAGGAAGAGAAATCAGCAGGGAGGAGTTTCTGCTCGCGCTTGAATCCTCTCTTCAAAAGAAGACTCTGCGCGGTGCGTGGCAGATCTGAATTTGTCCGCGACCCGGCGAAATGACAGAGGCCGGAAAAATGGTTAAAATCCTGCTCCATGCCGAAACTGCTCGTCTTTCAGCATGTGCCTCATGAGATACTGGGAACGCTTCATCCAATGCTCAGAAGCGCCGGTTTCAGAATACGTTACGTGAACTTCAGCCGGTCCAATTACAGCATCCCCAGGCTCCGCAACTACGACGGTCTTGTCGTTTTGGGGGGTCCGATGAACGTGGACGAGTCTGATGAATATCCTTACCTTGTGCCGGAAACCGAATCCATAAAGGAGTTTATCGATATGGATCTTCCGGTGCTCGGCATATGTCTCGGTTCGCAGCTGATCGCCAAGGCCCTTGGCGCCCGCGTCCACAAGAACCCCGAAAAGGAGATCGGCTGGTATGACGTTTCCACTACAGAGGAAGGGAAAAGGGATCCGCTTCTTCGTGTATTCGGTGAGGTTGAAAAGGTTTTTCAGTGGCATGGGGATACTTTTGAGATTCCGCAGGGCGCTTCGCACCTAGCCACATCTTCTGCGTGCGCGAACCAGGCGTTTAGATACGGAGACAAGGTATATGGGTTCCAGTTCCACCTTGAGGTAGATGCGCCAATGATAGAACGCTGGCTCGTCACTCCGGTGAACAGAAAGGAAATCGAAGAACTCGGCGGCGAGATAAACCCCGATACAATACGATCCCAGACGCCCAAATACATAGACACGCTCTCCGATCTCAGCAACCGGACTTTCAGTGGTTTTATCGACCTGCTCGGGGGCACGTCGGAGAAAAAGGCGCATATGCCTTCTGTTTGAATTTTTCCCCTTGCAATTCGTTAGGAGTTTTCTGCCTGATAGGGGGACTATATACTTAACTAGCCAAACTGCAGGATTATTTAAAAATAACAGGGGGTTATAACTGGCGGGAAAAACGGCAAAAATGGATGCTTTTGCGAAATGAAAAACAGTTTTGCAAACCCTCGATTTTCATGGTTTGCAAGTTCCTCTAATTGCTAGATTTTAATTTTTGCGATTTCTGGGATTTTAGCGAGAAATCCCCTTGTTGATTATTATATGCCGGTTCTTACTTGATCTAAACTTCTGCTTTGGCTCTATGATATAGGTAATCTGCGATGACTCTAAGTTTTTTATTCTCTTGGTAAATACCTTCCGCCCTAGCACTATTACCTTCACTTAGAATGTGTATACGCATAGCACACCGTGCTCCTATTTCTATCAAAGCAACTAGGTCGTGTGTCGTGTGTTCATCATCCTGAATCATTTCTCCATATTTGTTAGACCACCCCATCCACACACTTCTCCCGCCCACATGAACTGGGTCATTCCACATGTGTTTACTGTTTTTTATCCACTCCACAGTTTCTTTCTCTATGCCCTTGTCTTGGAGAATCTTTAATATCTTCTCCAAGCTTGGAGGAGGTATTTTACTCTTTAAAGTCTCCTCCCCTCTTTCTTTATCCCTGTAAAGAAACCCCTCGGCTTGGGCTTCATCCGCCACATGTTCAAACCACATTCCCCTAACGTAACTCTCGAACATCGGTCTCTTTGTCAGTCCAAGCAACAAGCCTTCGCCCCGATTCTCCAGACTCCTCTCAAGTAGTTCCGCTCCCAGTCTAGCTATTTTTACCGTTGCATTGTACTGCAAAAGGGCAGCCATCTTTTTGTTTTTAATTCCTTTTGTAGATGGGTATACAGATTCCTTTAATTGTTCAATCTCCTGTTCCCACTCCAATAGTTTTCTATGTACCGTTCTAACTACTTCACTTAATTCTGGTGTTCCGCTTTTATTCTTCATGGTTTCTCTTGGGGATAATAAATTCCTTATAGATGCTTGCTGTATTTAAGGAGTCTTAGGTTTCTTCTTAAGTTCTGGGAACAAATCTAGAATACTCTCTTTTTTCTTACAGTTGGCTAGTTATTTGGTCACTGCGTTTATTCTGTCTTTATTATGTAGTGGCGCGTCTATGTTACCGCGTACGTGAGTATCAATCCAAATAGGCTTGGAGACCCCTTCACTTGGGTATGGTTGCCAGCGAACATGCCCTCGGACATACCAATGCTTATCCCACTCTTTTTTAGTACCTGATTCATTAGATTCATACTTAACCTTTCGCCACGTCACCACATTGATCTCAGTTTTGCTTTCAGGAGCGTCCATGCCCCATCTTTTTCTAATATGCCTAGGCGCAGCCGTAACTTTTTCTACGTTAACTAGTTTCTGATTCAGGAAACATGACATTTTGGCGGCAGTTAAAAATAATTCACTGTCTTGCGGAATTATAAAAATGCCACATGTACCGTCTTCGTGGACTGCAAAACATTTTACGGATTGTTTCTCTATTATTATTGCCATAGGTAATACAGCCCCACTACCATCCTTTGTGTCTGCATATAGATCAGGTATTTGCTTCCCTCGGTTATCTGTTCTCTTGAACAAATGGAAACCTATTCCTACATTTTCATGCAAAGAAACACGCTCGCCACAAGGTCTGTCTAGTGGAATTGAAAGAGCCTCTTCAGCTTTTTCCGCTGCCCAGAACCAAGTTTCCATAGACATGATTTCTTTAGCTTTGGCTTTGCATTTTAAGGGGCTTTCGACAGCCTGTGAATTGAGAATGATTAGAGCAATCATTCGTTTAATTGCTTCGCTTTGATTATGTGAATTTGGCGAAAGTCCTGTTGATATCAATTCTTGCCATATTCGATTATCTGGAATGTACTCTTGAATGAATTTGTCTTTTATATTCATTTTCATTGATCCTCATTTTCTGTTCTGATGTCTAGCAAAGCCTCTCTGATGAGAGATAGCAGAAAATTTTTTTCATAGTGCCGACGTCTCTTTTCTTCTAAGTGTTCCTTGTCGAGCATAAGCCTAGATTTTTCTCCCAGGACATGCAAGATTCTTCTTTTCTCTTTTTACGGAATTCCTGGCTAGCTATGTATATAGTTTCCCCTGATCACTGTTGAAAAAAAACCAAGCGTGTGTATAATCCGTGCGGTTTTCAATTACGAAAAATCCTTTTTTTTTAATCCACACAACGAGGTGAACATGAGCAGTTGGGAATATAAAAATCACGGCCATCCGGACATAAAACCTTCTCCTTCCAGAAGAGCAATATTCATCGGCAGGTATCAGCCATACCACGCCGGACACATAAGCCTTGTCAGGCAGAAACTCGACAATGGAGTTCCGTGCCTGATAATGGTGAGGGATATTCCTCCCGACCCGAAAAACCCCTTCACCACGGAACAGACCGTCGGAATGATAAGAAAATATCACGAGAGCAAGGGCGATGACGTGGTCGTGATGGTGATTCCGGACATTGAATCGGTAAACTGGGGCAGGGGAGTCGGTTACGAGATGAACGAGTTTTTCCCGCCGGACAACATAGGATTCATCTCGGCGACCAAGATCCGCGAATCGATAGCAAGCGGCAATGAGGAGTGGAGGGAGCTCGTGGACGAGTCCATTCAGGATGACGTGGTAACTTACCTGAGCGGCGACTGATCGCGGTTTCTGATGCTAAACAGACGGCGTCGCGGGCCACTCGCGCAAAAACTGCGCGGACATATCCGAGGGGTGGAGCGAGGAGATCGCATGTCGCAAAGAGCGCATCAGGGTGAGGTTGCCGGAACGCGCTGGGCCCCCGGTCAGTACCTGAAGTTCTCCGAGCAGCGCCTGCGTCCGGCCCTTGAGTTGCTGGACCGTATACCCCTTGAGACGCCGAACGTGATCTGTGATCTGGGTTGCGGTTCGGGCCACATAACCCGCCTTCTGGCGAAGCGCTGGTCCTCATCCAAGGTATATGGTATCGATAACTCACCGCAGATGCTGGCTGAGGCGGATGCGGAACCTTCCAATGTTTGCTGGGTGGATACCGATATACGCAACTGGATCCCGGAGGAAAACCCGGACCTTATCTATTCCAATGCGTCTTTGCACTGGGTTGACGGTCACTCTGAGCTGTTTGCGCGCCTGATGAGCTATCTTAACCCGGGAGGCTGCCTCGCGGTCCAGATGCCGCTTAGCTGGGATCTTCTGTCTCACCGCCTGATGCGGGATACGTTGGCAAATGGCGGTCCCGACGGGAAGCCGGTCGGCGAGGCCTCACTCCTTGCCTCCTTGTCAAACAAGTGGGTTGAGGATTCAAAGTTCTACTACGATATTCTTTCTCCCTGTACGCGACGCCTTGATATCTGGGAAACGCGTTATTTCCATGCGCTTGAAGGCGATGATCCTGTTTTTGAATGGGTTATGGGCAGCGGTCTGCGCCCGATTCTAAATGGTCTGCGCGATACTGAACGGAACCGGTTTTTAAAAGTATACAAGCAGCGGCTCCGGGATGCTTATCCCAAGAATTCGGGGAACCGTACGCTGTATTCCTTCCCTCGCCTGTTCATCATTGCACTAGTCTGAGGGCAGGGTGGACTTGGATCTTCTATAGTTTGAGAGCTAGTTTCATCAAAAGACAAAAGATGTTTTAGGAATTAAAGAAACGGAACAGAGTAAAAAAGAGGTGTCGCCTGGTCACCTCTGAAATATGCGAGGAGGGCTACATCTCCTCCTACGGAACTTTGGGGGTCCAAGATTCCCCTCAGCAGTCGCAAGCAGATTTTGCCGCATACTCTTAATAATGGAATTTACCGAATGATTAACAGGAATCAATAGAAATTATGCCAGCCCCCGTTTGCCGCTCTCAGCATAAAGAAAAAGTGATCAAACTATTTTTGCAACCACATTTGTGATTTATAGAAAACATGGTTTGATCATGAAATCAGGAGTAATATCCCAAGAAATACAACAATAACAGGGAGTTACGTAGAATGAACACGATAGCTCCTTTCTGGTTATTTTAATGTGACATTTTAACGTAACGTCTTTGCCTTTGTTTTTGAAGTTGCCAACCCAAGCTAATTTCCTGATATTCTTTAGTATTTTAACACTAAATAGTTGCACTTCTATTTCTTCGAGAGGATAAAATTCAGGCAATCATTCAATTTTTCAGGATTTCGTCCAAAACTTCACCTTTCTTTCTAATTATCTTCCAATCCATTGGGACTTATATACATAACTAGACAAACTTCCTAAGTCCAACTCCTTCCGACTAAATAATAAGTTAAGATTACCTCTCAAAAATTTCGGGAGGTAATTTCATGGAATGCTGGCTTTCAAAAATACCTTGGTTGGCTTATTGGGGGAATGATTGGAGTTACCGATGCATACGCTGCGCCACACTTACGATACACAAGAACTTACCAATGCTAATGCAGAAGCCGAGCTTTATGCATTTAGTTAATAAAAAAGATTAAGTATGAATAAATTTGTCAACAAAAATAGGATCAACGAAATTCAAACGCTTCCGTATGGATTTGAGATCGCTGAACACCTTCTTTTTTGAGGTCTTTCATCAAGCCATCGACCATTGGTTTTGGACCGCAAATGAAATACTCGAAAGCATCGAGTGCATCAGGAAGTCTTTCTTTGGCAATATCCACACGGGCAAATTCACCTATATCTGAGAACAGTGGGTAGAGCGTGATATTTCCAAGTTCTTTTGCACGAGCTTTTAATTCATCAAGGAATATCGCTTCTTTTTCATTGCGTGCAGCGTAGACAAATTGAATTTGCCGATCATCGCCTGCTTCCATAGATCGAATTTTTGATAAAAACGGCGTCAGGCCGATACCGCCAGCAATCCAGACTTGCTTTTTGTTACTCACTTTTGAAGCATCGAAACGTCCATAAGGCCCACGCACAATGACTTCACCACCAGGCTTTAATTCTTCACGCACTTTTCTTGTCCAATCGCCTGATACCTTTACGGTGAAGCGTAAACGATCTTCGCCAGGCGCGCTTGAAATCGTGAACGGGTGTGGCTCTGACCATTCTTTGCCTTGAATTTCAACAAAGGCGAATTGACCAGGTTTAAAGGTGAACATTTCACGGACAGGTTTCAAAACAATCTCGGTCGCTCGTTCCATTAAGTTGACAGACTCAATGATAAATGGGGTTGCTGTGCGCTTATTCATTCCAAGCATGGTGTAAATAAGAGCAATGATACCAATCACTGAAGATATGATAAGCATGATGCCAGAGACGCTAAACTGCTCGAAAAAGATGCCAGGAGCGTTCATAAAGTGACCTATGGTAAGAAAATACACCAATGCCATGATTTTATGCAGTGTCCGCCATTTGGAGTAACTAATCTTGCGGTTCAGGGAAATGAATATTCCGATTACCAAGAGAACCATCGATACTTTACCAAGCGGAGAAGATGGATTAAGCGGGTTCAACGCTGGATCAACGCCTTCTGGCAAAACCTTCGGAACGCCGACGAAATGAATAATGACAAAAACACCGACAAAAGTACCCGCTATCCGATGCACTTGATACATACGATCAAGTCCGCCAAACCACTCTTCAAAAACGCCAAGCCGCGTGGTGAGAATAACGGAGACCGTCATGAGAAGGAACGCAATACCACCTAACATCGTTGTCGCTGTTGTCAGGGTGGCATGATGGTTTGGCGCAAAGCCCCAATGAAGGATAATAAACAATCCAATTACAGCGAAAATAGCGTTGATACCTTGTAAACGTAACATATCGGAATTCCTATTAAATACTCTTTGGTCGCTGATATCCTGCGCGGGTCGCACAAAACAAACCAGCTACACCGAAAACGGTTCTAAACCAGTGCATTTTCTGCCATGTGGCAAGTTCAGCCGTGATTTCTTCAGCACTTAAAGTGCCGCCTGCCAACAAGGGGTTTGCTGCGCCGAAGTAAAACGGAACGGTGGCAAGCATGATAAGCGCACCTGCTGCTCCGGCTATAAGCCAGTTCCGTGAAGGAAGCTTTTTCCAAGCAGCCACCCCTGCTGCAATGACAATAGTGCCTGTGCCTAAGATGGTAAGAAAGATCATCGTTCCACCAACAGTCGGCAGGCTGGTAGAAAATACCGTTGTGAACTCAGCGGGGTCTAGTGAACGCCAGTACGGAACTAGACCAAATGCGATCAACACCATTCCACCTGTAAGTAATGCAAGTAAAGTCGTTGCGGCTTGCGAGAATATATTCATGTCAATGTCTCCGTTTTCCTCACTCAGTTATGGCAGAAACGGAGAGCTTCTGAAATCTTCTTACTGTGATTCGGTTTCCGCGGTCTCTTTCTCGGCGGACTTCTTCTGGTACTTGCGACGGAATTTCTCGACCCTGCCTTCTTTTTTATAGTGTTTTTCCCTTCCGGTATAGAAAGGGTGAGAGTCGCTTGAGATTTCCACGCTTATAAGCGGGTACTCGTTTCCGTCTTCCCATTTAGTAGTTTCCTCGGATGTTCTGGTCGAACGCGTAAGGAACATATGCCCGGTGAACGAATCCTTAAAGACCACATAGTTATAATCTGGGTGAATATCTTTTTTCATCTTCTCTGTCCAGTGTTTTTTTGAGAAAGGGAATTCTATACGACTATAAAATTTTGTAAAGCGCGTCGCAGCACCGGTCTTTTCCTATTGCTAGGTTCGGGAGAGAATTTCGGCGGCTTTTTTCGCGAAATAGGTGATTACAATGTCGGCCCCGGCCCTTTTTACGCTTAGCAGGCTCTCAAGGATGATTTTTTCCTCGTCAAGCCACCCCGATTCCGCGGCCGCCTTTATCATGAGGTACTCCCCGCTTACCTGGTAGGCTGCCAGGGGAAGATCGGTGTTTTCCCGAAACAGGGATACGAGATCAAGGTAGTACCCCGCGGGTTTCACCATTACCATGTCCGCTCCTTCCTCTTCGTCCAAAATGAGTTCCCTCAGGGCCTCTCTTGAGTTTGCGGGGTCCATCTGGTAAGTCATCTTGTCCCCGCCTCTGGGAGCTGAGTCAAGCGCTCCGCGAAACGGTCCGTAAAAAGAGGAAGCGTATTTTGCCGTGTACGACATTATCGAAACGTTCGTATGGCCCTCTTCGTCAAGAATTTCCCTTATCGCTCCGACCCGCCCGTCCATCATGTCGCTCGGCGCTACTATGTCGACTCCCGCGGCGGCGTGGCAGAGAGCCTGCTTGCAGAGCACTTCGACCGTTACGTCGTTAAGTATTTCCCCTGAGGGGGACACCACCCCGTCGTGCCCGTCGCTTGAGTACGGGTCAAGCGCGATATCCGTTATGACGGCGACTTCCGGAACCTCTTTCTTTATGGCTGCTATGGCTCTTGGAACTAACCCCTTGGAGTTGTAGCACTCCTCGGCAAAGGGAGATTTAAGTCCGTCTTCGATTGCCGGGAAAATCATTACCGCCCCGACGCCCAGACCGTGGGACTGCCTCACTTCCTCCACAAGACCCGGGATGCTCCACCTTTTGCATCCGGGCATCGATTCTATCTCCTCGTCGCCGTTTTTATCGTGGATAAAAAGCGGGTACACGAGGTCTCCCGGCAGAACCGAAGTTTCCCGCGCCAGGTTTCTTACGGAAGGGGATTTGCGGTTTCTTCTCGGTCTTGCGGACAGGTCAAGAGACGGAATATCTCTCTCCGGCGTTTTTATTCTAGGTTTTCTTCTGCTGCTCATGGCTTTTGCGATCAAGCATGGGAGAAAAAACTTTTACCCGGTGCGAAACCCCCGGAAAATAATAAAAGGCCCGGGATAATAGTCAACAGGGGGTAAATATTCCCGGCGAGTGCTTGCAGTACGGGGACGGCGGGAAGGATACTGCTCAAGTTTTTTTCGGATTCCGTTTTTTGGGGCTTTTAAATGCGCCTACTAGGGTCTATAATGATTTGCCAAAATACCGAGGAGGAATCCATGAACAGCAATGAAACCCAAGATGCTTCCACTTCCACCTACACCATGGGATACAGCGACGATTTTCAGAGACTGCTCAGGCGCCGCAACGCGGAGACCAGCGCCGCACATCTGCTCCCGCACCTTGAGGCGGGCATGCGGGTTCTGGATTTCGGGTGCGGTCCCGGGACGATTTCGGTAGGACTGGCAAAAGCGGTTGAACCCGGAGATCTTTTCGGTGTCGACATGGAGGCCTCGCAGATCGAGATCGCACGGGCCGCCGCGGAGGCCGGCGGACACCGAAACGCGATGTTCCAGACCGCTGACGTAGCCGATCTGCCCTTTGAGGATGACTCGTTTGACGTCGCGCACTGCCACGCCGTGCTCATGCACGCCCCGGACACAGAGGCCGTCTTGGCGGAGGTGCGTCGGGTTCTAAAGCCGGGCGGCATCATTTCAAGCCGGGAGATGTTTGTTGACTCTTCGTTTCTTGAGCCTACGATGAGAGACGGATGGGAAACGTTCGCGAAGCTTATCGAGGCTAATGGAGGCCATCCCCAGATCGGCAGGGAGCTCAAGCGGCTGTTTATCGAGGCCGGTTTCTCGGATATAAGCGCGAGTGTTTCGTTCGAACCTTTCTGCACGGGCGAAGATATTGATTTCCTTCACGGTTTCATTACCGCTTGGTTTTTCTCCCCCAGTACAGTTGAAGCAGCTACGAAATACGGACTTGCCAGCCAGGAGCAGTTTGATGAATGGCGGGGGGTGCTTGACCAGTGGAGGGAGTCCCCCGGAGCGCTGGCGGCTTTTGCCTGGGGGGAGGCGATAGGACGCAAATAGGATTGTCCTGGTGTTTCTGGGTTCTATGCAAAGACCTGACCCCAAATGCTTTCTTCCCGAGCTTTCCCTGATAAGCTCGCTGTCTTGGGACATTTGCCGTATAAAAAAACGGTTCTCGGGTCGCGTGTACTTGTCAGGGGAGCAATCAGGCTTATTTTTACTAAGTGAGAATGGTTTTTCCAAGTGGAATTTGCCGCTTAATGGAGGTTTCAGATGACCAAGGAGAAAACTGAGAAGCACGAGTTCCAGGCCGAAGTGCAAAGGCTGATGGATATCGTGATCAACTCCCTCTATACCGACAAGGAGATATTCATCAGGGAGTTGGTTTCAAACGCTTCTGACGCGCTAGAGAAACTGAGATACATACAACTTACCGATAAAGAGATATACGACGATGCTCTCCCGCTTGAAATCGAGATATCCACCTCAGGCGAGGACAATACGATCACCTTTACCGACTACGGTATCGGAATGAGCAGAAAGGAACTCGTTGAGAACCTGGGAACGATAGCCCGCTCGGGTTCAAGGAGCTTTCTTGAGGCAGTGGAAAAAAGCGGGACCGAAGGGGGAGACCTGATCGGGCAGTTCGGCGTGGGCTTTTACAGCTCCTTTATGGTTGCCGATTCGGTTGAGGTAGTGACCCGCGGCTACAGGAAGAATTCAGAGCACCTCGTCTGGCGAAGCAGCGGGGACGGAGTATTCGAGATAACAAAGGGAAAGGGGCACAGAAGGGGCACGAAGGTCGTCGTGTCTCTCAGGGATGACGCCAGGGAGTACTCCGACCCGGACGTTATAGGGGAGATCCTGAGAAAATACTCCGCGTTTGTTCCCTTCCCGCTTAAGCTAAACGGCGAGCAGATAAACACCACGGAAGCCGTCTGGCTCCGCAGCAAGAGCGAGATTACGGATCAGGAGTACGGAGGTTTCTACAGGTTCCAGGCAAACTCCTTTGACGAGCCCAGATACAGGCTTCATTTCTCCTCAGAAGCCCCGATTGACATGAACGTGCTTCTGTTCGTCCCTGAGGACAACGTGGAGCGCCTGGGATTCGGGAAAACGGACCCCGGAGTGAGCCTTTACTCAAGAAGGGTTCTTATAGACTCTTCCCCCAAGAATCTTCTTCCCGAGTGGGCGAGATTTCTAAAGGGTGTGGTGGACAGCGCCGACATTCCTCTTAACATCTCGAGGGAGACCATGCAGGACAGCTCCCTTATGAAGAAGCTTAATTCCGCCATTACGAAAAGGTTCATAAAATTCCTTGAGCAGAGTTCGGCTGACGACCCGAAGAGTTACGGCGATTTCTACGGCAAGTTCGGTTTTTTCATAAAAGAGGGCGTGGCATCGGATTTTGAGCACAAAGAGCAGCTTCGGGGGCTGCTGCGCTTTGAGTCCTCGCGCAGGGGGGAAGGGGATCTGGTTTCCTTTGAGGATTATCTCTCGGGGATGGGAGAGGGTCAGGAGGAAATCTATTACCTGTTCGGTTCCGCGAGAGACGCGCTTGAGAACGGGCCCCACATGGAGTTTTTCCGCTCGGAGGATATCGAGGTTCTTTTCATATACGAGCCGATTGACGAATTCGTGATGTCGACTCTCGGAGAGTACGAGGAAAAAAAGATTGTTTCTGCCGACAGCGTTGACGTCGGCGTCGCGGACAAGGATGCGGAGAGTTCTTCTGAGGGTCCTTCCGAGGAGGAAAAATCACTTTGCGGCTGGATGAAGGAAGTGCTTGGCGAGAAGGTAGGGGACGTGCGCATGAGCCGGAGGCTTGTTGAGAGTCCTGCCGCTGCGTTTAACTCCGATTCAACGATGACCCAGGGGATGAAAAGGATCATGAGGAACATCAGTGCGGGTGGCGACATGCGTTCCGTCGTCCGCCTTGAGATAAACGGAGACCACGCGCTTATAAAAAACCTTGCTTCCATGAGAGAGAAGGACGGGGAAT
Organism: Candidatus Dadabacteria bacterium; assembly: GCA_022822065.1. Classification (GTDB taxonomy): domain Bacteria; phylum Desulfobacterota_D; class UBA1144; order Nemesobacterales; family Nemesobacteraceae; genus Nemesobacter. Next base: position 99,823 of record JAJECI010000008.1, on the reverse strand, counting down.
TCGCCGCAATCATAGTTGAGCAGCTCTTCGATAACGCACTTTTGGCCGCCGGTTACATGGAGGATCCCGGAAGCATGGTCGGAAGAATAAACAAGCTGCTTGAGCGGCTGAGTTCCGGATGATGCCCGCAGATGAACTACCTTGCCCATATCCGCCTTGCCGGGGATGACCCGGAGTGCCTGATAGGAAATTTCCTGGGCGATTTCGTGAAGGGCAGACTCCCCGAGGACTGCTATACCCCGGGCATAAGACGCGGGATAATGATGCACCGCAAGATTGACGCCTGGACGGATTCTCACGAAATAACGAGGGAATGCGTCCGGCTTATAAGTCCGGAGCGCAGGCGCTGGGGCAGGGTTATTCTTGACATCTTCTATGACCACCTGCTTGCCGTTAACTGGGAGAGCTATTCGAATGAGAGCCTAAGGGACTTTCTTGACAGGGCGTACGGTGTAATCCTCGGGGCGGCGGATATCTTCCCCGAACGCGCGGCGGCCAGGATAATCACCATTATCGAGGACGGCTGGATAGAGAAGTACAGGAGCGTTTCGGGGCTTAGCGTCGTATTCGAGGGGATGTCAAGAAGGGTAAGGAGAAAAAATCCCCTTTCAGGATCTGAGCGGGAACTGGTCGCTCACTACGACGAGATGAACGGGCATTTCAACCGGTTTTTCCCGGAAATTCTCGAATACGCGAAACGTCTTGAAAAAGCGGACGAGATTCAGACCTGATGAACCCCGCGTTTTTCGCCGGATTCTGCATCCGTCGAAAGTTATCCGGGAACTCAGATGCCCAGACCGAATCCGGTAGCGAAGGTGTAGCCGACGTAGATTCCCCATTCGCTTATTTCAAAATCATAATCAACCTTTGACGTCGAGGTGGTCAATCCGTCTCCCGAGCTGGAATCGAATTCATACCTGGAGTAGGTGACTCTCAAGTCAAGACGGTTTTGTTCGCTTCCGAATTCTACTCCGGCTCCCACAAGCCAGGGCCACGTGCTAAGTTCCTTGCGGTCCACGCCCGCAATCCGCTCGGTAGTGCCATCGGGAAGAACGACCATGCCGTCATAACCACCGTCAAACGTGAAGTCCGCCCACTTAACGCCTCCGACCAGGTAAACAGAACCGCCGCTTCCCAGAATGTCTTCCCCGGGCGATAACCCCAGCTTCGCGTTAAATCCCGCACTGTAGTTCTTCTCTAGGTCCCAGTCTCCTGGAAACACGTCGGGAGCGTCCGGCGAAGAAGTGTCATCGACTCCTTTGAGCCGGCCGTCTACTTTTTTGTTCAGGTTAAAGGCAAAGTCAAGTTCGCCCGAAAAATAGGCTTGGCCGGGCAGGTTCCATCGATGTCCCAAGATAGCCTTGATGGAGCCGATTCCACCTTTGCCGTTATCGTTTTCGTAGGTCGACATGAGTTCCATGTTGGGGAAATTGTGAATTACCGTTTTCTTGTAATCCACGTCGGCGTATTCTCCTCCGACCGCCGCTCCGATGTAAAAGCCGCCCACGCCCTCGGCGTTTGCGCTCTGGGGTTGCAACGCTAAGCAAAAAGTCGCCAGGATTAAAGCCGCGGCAAGCCGTCGCAAACGGGTTGTCGACTGATTAAAACACCGTGGTGCAGCATGTACAGATGACCAGAGAGCTTCCTTTACCATTTCGTTCTTAACCTCCTTGCCTGTTTCGCCGTTGTCTTTACTGTTCGATTTTAATGGTATTATCTTATCAGAAATAACCCTTAAAGCTCTACAGGTTTCTAGCGGGGATCTTTCACGAAGCTTTCTGAAAAAAGGGAATTCAATTCAGGGAACAAAGAGCGCAGGGAACCTGGAATTTTTTGCATGGAGTTCACGCTTTTTGCTCGGATTATCAGCCAGCTAAACGCCCGAAAACTATTTATAAACCGGGGTAACCAATGATCGATCTTTACACTGCGGCCACGCCGAACGGCAAGAAGGTTTCAATAATGCTTGAAGAACTGGGAGCCGCCTACAGGGTCCACGCGCTTAACCTCTCTGAGCTTGAACACAAGGAGCCTTGGTTTCTCGAGATAAATCCGAACGGGAGAATACCCGCGATAGTTGACAATGATGACGGCACGGCGGTTTTTGAGTCAGGGGCCATACTCATATATCTTGCCGACAAGTTCGGAAGCTTTCTTCCGCCGATAGGGGATGGACGCAGAACAGCGTGTATCCAGTGGCTCATGTTCCAGATGTCGGCTGTAGGGCCCATGCAGGGACAGCTTAACGTTTTTTTAAAGTACGCCCCGGAAAAAATCCCTTACGCCATAAAGAGATACACCGAGGAAACGAAAAGGCTTTACTCGGTACTCGACGAAAGACTCTCAAGGGTGGAGTATCTTGCCGGAGAGTATTCAATTGCCGACATAGCAACGTGGCCCTGGATAAACGCCTACGATTGGGCGGAACTGGATCTCGGGGTTTTTCCAAATCTTACTAGGTGGCATGCCGAAGTCGGTGAAAGGCCTGGCGTGATAAGAGGAAACGGAATTCCTCCAAGCCCGGAGGAAAAGGAAACGGAACAAGAGAGAATAAAGAGGATTCAGAAACTGCTTTCCTAAAGGGGTTTGCGCGCCAGAAAACAATATAGCGGCGTGAAGATTCCGGTCCTGCCGCCCGCGATGTAGGCATTGGCGGTCCGATTCATCAGCCTCACGACTTCCGTGGAACCTTTAGGGAACACCCCCAGCACCTCGGCTAGCCTGGATCCCCAGTTGAATATCTTGTGGCCCACCCGAGTCCTGAACAGAGGGTTGTTCAGCGTTCCGTTCCGGTTCTCCATGGGTTGATACCACGGCGTGGCAGAATCGTTCTCCTCGACGACCCCCCGGTCTATCCCCTCTATAACCTGGAATCCCGCGGTCTCAAGCGCCTGGTTCACCTCGCCCGTCGTCGCGATATCCTTGAGAGCGATTCCTAGCATGAGCTCATCCCTGACGGTCTGGTGACGGCTGCTGTCGGGGTCGAACTTTTCCGTCATGCACATCTCCTGGCCCCAGAACAGGGCTCCCGGCTTGAGCACACGAAATATCTCTGCGAACGCACGCTCCTTGTCCGGCGCATGGCAGGTCGACTCGATTGCATATCCCGCATCGAACGAGTTGGCTTCAATCGCGCTCATATCCATGAAGCTGCACACTAGGTAGTCGACCATGTGGTCGATCCCTGCCTCGGCGTTCAGCGATTTCGCCTTGTCAAGCTGGATTTCATTGTTGTTGACCCCGAGGACCCTGACTCCGCCCTCGCGGACGACGCGGCGCATCGGGCCGCCGATCCCGCAACCGATATCGACCACCGTCATGCCCTCGCGCAACTCCAATTTGGAAATCATCAGCCGCTGATGCCGGATCTTGGAGTCCTCCACGCTCTCGCGGGGCGACAGAGGCGCGAAGTGAAGGGATTCGCCCCAGCCGAACACCATGAACTCGCTGCAAAGGTCGTAGTATTCCTTGACGGTCTGGGTGTGGTCGTAGCTCGCCCCACCGGTATTCTCCGCGGATACTCTGTCTGTCCATCCATTGAAGTATTGCACGCGGCGGGCGATGTTCGTCCCCCTGTACGCAGCCTTCAGTCCATTCGATAATTTGCGGAGTTGCGAGATGTGTTTCTACCTACCTTCTATTACTTGCTCAGAGACTTTATCCAAAAACAGTACCGACCAGCCAGTTTTTTGCAAGCTTTTCAACCGGTTTCTGCGGGAAGCGCGCGACTCAGTGCTTGAGGAGAATTCCGAAGCGATATCGGACAATGGGAAGATCCGCATCTTTTTACCAAGCTCTCTTTGATTACGCCCTTTTACTTCCAAGGCCATGCTTTGCAAGCCCTTCTCCCATGGGATTTCAAAGCAGATACGTCCATTAATCCTGCCGTCCGCCACAGGCATATAGAGAAGCTTATAATGTTTACACTCTTTTTATTCATATATATAATTTTCAAAGCTAATGCATTTCTGGTACTTAACGCTGGATAAGCGGAGATAACAGCAAATGAATCCAAACCCTAACGTGCGCAAGGATGAAGCCTTGCTTTACCCTTTTCCGGAAGGTTGGTATTTCGTCGCCAGCCGCAAGATGATTAAAAAAAAGGGACTCCTGAAGAAAACCTGGCTCGGGGAACAGATTGTTGTCTGGTGCAACGGGGAAGGGGACGTTTGCGTTGCTGAGGCGGTCTGTCCGCATCTTGGAGCCGATCTTGGTCCCGAGGTAGGAGGGCGGGTGCGCAACGGTTGCCTCGTATGTCCTTTTCACGGTTTCGAGTTTGATGTAAGCGGTCAATGCGTGGCGACACCCTTCGCTCCTCCGCCAAAGACCGCCAAGCTTAAGGTGTTCGAGACGCATGAAATTGAGGGTCTCATTTTTGCGTGGTGGGGCAGCGGCGGTCGAGAACCTCAATGGCACCTGCCTCAACTTCCCGCGACGGATGCCGACTGGGGCGGGATGGAATTCTGCCACCTCAGTTTCCCGGGACACCCACAGGAAACTACCGAGAACTCCGTGGATGTTGCGCACCTTAATTATGTGCACCACTACGACAGTGTGAACATTGTCGGTTCGGTATCAATTGACGGCACCTTTCTCAGAAACTCCTTTAACTTCAAACGTGGCCTTAAGGTTGCCGGCATCAAGCTTTTCGAGTACGACGTTTCCGCGGTCGCCAGTATACACGGGCTTGGCTATTCACTTGTCGAGGTTCACGAACATTCGATCAACATGGACACCCGCCTGTGGGTGCTATCGACACCGGTTGACGGCAAATTTATTGAAATGACGTTGGTGAGCCAAGTGCGGCAACTTCGTGATCCGAAGGGAGTGGGCCACGGGCTGCGACTCCTTCCCTTGGGACTCAGGACCCGCCTCATGAACAAGATCATCATTGCCTCCCAGGAGCATGATGTCATGCAGGATGTCGTCATCTGGAGAAATCTAAAGCATCGGTCTCTTCCGAGGCTTTGCAGTGTTGACGGCGATATTGGGAAGTATCGGCGCTACTGCAGGCAGTTCTATCCGGATGGCCAGTATTATAACCCGTAGAATGATGCGGGGATGTTCATGCCGATTTCGGCATACTGTTCAGCTTTTCCATGCCGCACGGTGGAATCTTCTCGATCTATGCGGTTGAGCCTCTCAATCGTTCCCTGATCTGCTCGCTGGTTTCTTTGGTCTCGTCAAGCAGCATGAGAAGCGGTGGAAGAAAGAAGAAATCTGCCAGTAGAGCAATAATTACAGTTATTCCTACCAAAAGGCCAAGCACTTGGTTTCCCACAACCCCGGATGCTCCAAATACCATGAAGCCCAGCCCAAACACTATGGTAGTTGTAAATAATGCCCTGCCCACCGAGCGAAAGGCCATTTGAACGGACTCCGAAGGCAGTTTTCCTGCCTTTCTGCTATCTGTATATTTTGTCATGAAATGGATCGTGTCGTCCACAATGATGCCGAATGCTATAGCGGTGACGACCGCCGCTGGAACTCCTACATCTCCCACCAAGTACCCCCACAGTCCTATGGCCATAGCGGCCGGAAGGAAATTGGGGATCAAGCTGACCAGTCCCAGGCGTATGCTTCTGAATATGGCGAACAGCAGCAGGGAGACGATGACCATCGCCACAAAAGTGCCCTGCAACATGTTTTCAATATTCCTCTGAATCGAATGAGACCCCACGATCGAAATTCCTGTAGCGCCGGTTTCCATGCTGGGGGCATTTTGCTGCAGCCATGCGCGTGCGCGATCGTCGAGATCGATTTTCTCCTTGGTGGTCATACTTTTCACTGAGACCGTTACGCGTGTTGATCTCCGGTCATGGTCGATCAGATTGTTCAGATCGCGGCCTACCGGAAGAGAGAATTCGTAAAGCAGAAGATACTGCGCGGCGAGTTCGGGATCGTCGGGAAGCGCGTAGTAATCCGGGTTATCGCCATGCAGGTTCTTGTTCAGACGCTTCATGATGTCGGCAATTGAGAAGATATGGACAAATTCCGGTTGCTCCCGGTACCAATCCGCAAACGCCTCGACCTGTTTAAGGTATTCTATATCCGTGACGGCGCCTTCACGGCCGGAATCAAGAGAGTACTCATAGGTCTCCACTCCAGGGAAATTCTCGCTCAGAAAATCCGCGGATCGCCGGAACTCGTAACTCTCATCAAGAACCTCAAGCCAGTTCTCCCTAAGTTCGATCTTGGAGATGCCGGCAACCAGAACGATACCCACAATGCCAGAGATGCACAGAAGGATCGTACGATAGGAGAGGACAAAACGGCCGAGACGATCGAAAAAGTCCTGTTTGTTCTCGCGTATCTTCCGGGGACGAATAGGTAATACTGACAGGAATGCGGGCAATAGGGTCACCGAAAATGCGAAAGCGCACATGGAGCCGAACGCCACGATGTTGCCCATGACCCGAAAAGGCGGCATATCTACGAAATTCAGGCTCAGAAATCCGATTGCAGTTGTGAACGAAGTAAGGAAAACAGGCCACACGTTCACTCGCACAGAATAGGTTGCCGCCTCTGTTCTCGCCATGCCCTGGCGTAAACCCCTAGCCATTCCCTCAATAATGTGCACGGAATGAGCGACGGTCACAGCCATCAGTACAAACAGTGCGGCACCGCTTTCACCAAACAGCTTTAAGCCTGTCCACCCGGCAAAGCCCAGCGCGGATAGGATGACGGTGGCGATCATCAGCGTGATCGCAAGTGTCCCCCATATCGAACGTATCAGAACCAAGGCGACAAGCAGCATGGTTCCAAGGGCAATGGGCCCGAGGATGGCCGTTTCATCGTCAAGCGCGTCACCTATGACACGATTGAGTATGAGTCCACCTAAAAAATGGTAGTCGATGGATGTATATTTCTCTCGGGCGTCGGCAGCAGTTTCATACAGGTAGTCAGTAACCTCTCGCTTGGCCGATTCCCGATTTTCGCCAGGAAGCGTAATACTGACGACCAGACCTGCAACTCGTCCGTCACGGGAGACGAATCGCCCGGCAACTTCCTCAGTGCCGAGCGCGATATCCATGATTCGTTGTATATCGGTATCGTTCAGGGAACTGGCTTCGTCGATAAGCTGTTCAACAACCAACTCGTCTTCGAACCCCTCGCTATGCGTATAGTTTGAAATAGAATCGACACGGGTGGCGTACGGGGTGCGCCAAAGCTGCTCAGTCAGCTCCTCAATGGCAACAAGCGTTTCCCGTGTGAAAATGGTGCCTTCATGCGGTGCTATGGCAACCAATACAGCATCGGAGAGCGCATATGTCTCTTCAAGCTGTTTCATCGCTATAAGGTGTGGGTCGGATTCACCAAAGTGGTTACGAAAGTCCACATCCACTACTATCAAGCGTGTGGCTCCCGCGGCAAGGGCCAGCATAACAAGCAAAGAGATCAAGATGGTCAGCCAGCGGCGGGCGAGAATTGTCGAGATGCAGGATTCCAAGTTCATACTATCATGCCGAATTATGCAATATGTGTAGGTTTCAGATCAGGTATTTCCTTTTCACTTAAGCGCGTTTGGAATCAGTTTGATCATGAAATATGCATTTTGACTGTCGCTCATTTCACCTGTAGAAAATACTTTCGATAGTAAAAAATAGCGTTATCGTAATCCCCAGAGTAGACAATCCCGCATAGAGCGTTTTTGTATAATAAGCATATTCCGGAATCAAATTTGGGATAAGGTCAAAGACCACTGTACTGTTTATGACAGTAAGCATAACAGCTAAAAAAAACGATATTCCGATAATCCACATTCCAAGCCTAAAAACTGTTGTGCAATCCCATATAAGTAAACGCGACTATCACTAAAGAATTTCAGATAATTTTTTAGTATGTGATATAACCCATTATACCTTTGTACACTCAAGAAATAAAACATTTAAACCTATAATCTGCAATTATGATGAAGCACATAAGCTTATGGATCAAATAATGCGAAATTTGGGTTCAGCCCTAGGTGGCTTCTACCACCATAATTTTCGTTGGCCATTTAATTTCGATAACTCTTCATCAGGCAAGCTGTATTAAATTCTTTTTCCGCTTGATAAAGGGTAGGTTGCACCGGTAACTGCGCAATCCCGGATTCCCAGGGTTGCGTTCCCTTAAATATTCCGGTATTGTCTACTCCGTTGCGACATGAAAGTTCCATCTTGATTGTCGGGCTATAGTCGGATAGATTGCTATTGGTGGAGAATGAGTACTCAAAACAACCAACTTGAATTGCAGGCTGATCAGAGTGAAGGAGTCCTGATAATAAGCGTAGCCGGCCGAATTGATGGCATGAACGCGCAGGAATTCCACGAAAACTTGGACAAGGAAATTAGCGGTTCTGACAATCCCGTAGTTCTGGATCTTGAAAAGCTGTCCTACATAAGTAGCGCGGGATTGCGTTCAATTCTGCTTGTCGCAAAAACACTTCAGGGCAGAAAGACGAAATTCATACTGTGTTCCCTGCCTGATCCCATAAAAGAAATTTTCGAGATCGCGGGTTTTGACAAAATCATTAACGTGCTGGAATCTCGTTCTGACGCCATAGCTACAATAGCGGGTTAAAACGCGTTACGAGGAAGCGGTTGCCGAATCCTCGCCCTCAGTCGCTTCTTCTGGAGTATCAATTACCTGGTTAGCTACAGGGTCAAGCGGCAAGACGACAATCATATCTGTATACTCGCCTTCCTTTGTTTCTACCCGAAACTCGCCACCGTGCTGTCTTACGATGTCGTTTGACAGCGATAATCCCAGGCCTGTGCCCTGATCCGTAGGCTTCGTTGTATAGAACGGATTGAAGATACGCTCTATTGCGGATTCGGGAATACCGGTTCCATTGTCGCGAACATGTATCTCAATATGGTCATCAACAAGCAGCGTACTCAACTTGAGCGTCGGCTGATAATCCTTATCCGAATCCGACTTTCGTCTCTCGTCCGTTGCATAGCAGGCATTAGTTACCAGGTTTAGGAAAACCCGGCCAATGTCTTGCGGTTGTACCGTGATCTCGCCTATGTCTGACGAGTAGTCTTCCTGAATTTCCAGCTGGAATTCACTGTCGGTGGCGCGGGCACTGTGGAACGCAAGCAACGCGTGCTCGTTAAGCAATACGTTTAGGTCGGTCGGTTGCCATTCCCCCCCGCCACGACCCATCTTGAGCATGTCTGTTATAATTCGGTTCGCACGAGTTCCGTGCTCGTGAATGCGCTTCAAATTCCCTGTCAAATCCTCGACTACTTCATCTACTATCTCTGGATCGTATTCCTCTTCCGTGTCCCCGCCAACCTTGATTTTGTCCACCTCTTCCAGCAGTTCTTCCAACAACTCTTGCGAAACCTCTGAGAAGTTCATGATAAAGTTCATTGGATTTTTGATTTCGTGCGCAACCCCCGCTGTCAACTGGCCAAGCGCGGCAAGCTTCTCTCGCATCACGATCTGGTCCTGCGCCTGTTTCAATGCTTCATTAGTATGCGCTAGTTCCTCGTTCTTTTCTTGCAGTTGGTTAGCAAGCGTTTCTACAAGATTAAGGCGCTGTACCTCCAGCGCGTTATTTCGAAACACCTCGAGCGCGTTGGCTAATTGCGCGATTTCGTCATTACCTCTGGTGTCGACGGCTATTTCCAGATTGCCGTCAGCCATTTCCTGCATTTGGCTCGATATCCGCTCCAGACGCCGGATCAGACGACGTTGTACAAGCAGCCATCCCAACAAGACCGCACCACTTATACTAACAATATTGAAAGCCAGCAGCAGCCTCGTGCTGGTAGCAGTTACTGCAGCCGCTTTGCTCGTCATCTCCCCTGCAGCCAAGCTTGAATCATTTACAACACTCTCTACCCGCGCTACGATGTCAATTCCTAAAGTTTGATTCTCAAGAAGCAAGACGGATAATTCGTTATCAACTGCAAGTTCCCGGTCGCGCAGGTCGAATCCGTTGTTTTCCCTTCTGCCGAATGAGATCAGATCTTCGAAAATCCAGGTCAGTCGATGGTGAAGGGCGCTGTTCTCAATGGCATCAGGCGATTGGCTATGGTTAGGGTTGTCTCCCTCGTGTTCGTGTTCCTCAAGCGCATCAAGCGACCGGCTGATACTACCGGCAGTGGCTTCAAACCGTTCTCGCAATGGCTGCAGCATAGCCGGATCAGTCACTATAGATGCAGTTGAAAGCAACTGTACGGCGACTGCAGCCGCTTCGCGGAGTTCAAACAGGCGACGATAGATCAGGAATTCCGATTCGGAGAAATGAACCGGGCGAGGTGACTGTACTCCATCAAGAGACCGATGGCCGGTCATTACATAGAACATCTGATCGTCGATTTCGTTAATCATAATCGGCGTTATTTTACTTTGGATATCCTGAAGCTCGTCTCTTAGATTGAGACTGCCCTCGCGAAGGTCAAAACGTTCCTTGACAAGTGATTTGATTCGCTCAATGTTCTTGATTATGGCGACCCCGTCAGATTGAATTTGCCGCGCTTGTTCGCTTTCTCCTTGATTTTCCATCATTACTGAGAGTCGTTTTTCAAATGCATTCATCTGCAGACCAATCGTCCCGGCTACGGTCCTGAACTGCTCAGGCGTACTTGAGGTAAGTCGGGGGGCGGCGGCGACGAGCATGGCTGTCTGCTGGGCGATTGCAAACGCCGATGTCATCTCCGGTATATTCTTTTCGTTAACAGTTTGCTGAACTCTACCAATGTGGCTAAGAAAGAAAAGGGCAATCAGACTGATGATGATGATGAGTACTACGGCACCTCCGTAACTTATGTAGAGTTGCGTAGAAATCTGCGTAGAAATTCGGTTCCAAAGTTTTGAAAGCATTCCGCTTATCTCAATTCAACGTCTTTCGCATATGCAAAACGTCGGTCAGTATCGTCGTGGAGGTTAGAGACGTGAGTGACGTATATTGACCATCAGGACCAATAATCGTCAAGAACACGCTGTCCGAACCTTGATTATCATTCTTGCTATATCGCAGGGTGAAGCCATCCAAATTAATGTCGTTGCCAGTCCGCAGCACCGTATCAATACAATTGCGGTCAACCTGCTTGCCGCAACGGTCTACGACATGGATAGCCAAACGCCCCGCTAAATATCCTTCATACGATATAAATCCGGGTTTCGCCACCGGGTCGTACGCCTTGAGTGCAGTGCGATAGGAAGCGGAAGCAGGTATCGTGTTCCCGGTTGGAAAAGGAACCACCTGCGTAACCAGGACTCCGGCCCCTTGATCGCCCAGTTCGCTTGCCAAGGCATTACTGCCTACGAAAGAAAGTGTCATGAAAACGGAATTCATGCCGATGTGGCGTGCCCACTTGATAAATGTCGCGGTTGGCTTGTAGGGACCAACAATAATCACAGCTTCCGGTCTGGTGGCGCGCAAATCAAGAAGCGCCGTCTTTATCGCGACAGTATTGCGAGGAAATAACCCCGTTCCGATGGCAGAGAGGTTGCGACGCTCAAGGGCAAGAAGGACCCCTTGTAAACCGGCATTGCCGAATGAATCATCCTGATGGAGAATGGCGACGCGATTAATTCCGAGATCAGCCGTCAATCGTTCTACCATCTCCTCGGTTTCTTGATAATACGAAGCCCGAAGATTGATGACTGTCCGGCGTTCTTCGCCACGCAGGAATTCTGCGCCGGTCATAGGCGCTATGTAGGGTACATCGTGTTCCTCCGCGACAGGTACCGCAGCTTTGGAGGTGGGAGTACCAACTGCACCGATGAGTGCGAAAACACCCTCGCCAATCAGTCGCTGCGTATTTACAATTGCCGCTTCCGGTTCGTATGCGTCATCCATTGATCGCAGTTCCAGGCGACGTCCGTTAATGCCACCTCGGTCGTTAATCTCTTTAAACGCGGAAAGAATGCCGGCTTGCATGCCTTTACCAAGCTCGCTGGCCGGACCGCTGAAGGCGGCGGACTGCCCGAAGACAATACGATCACTGTATACGCCCGGCACGGCGTGTGTTTGTTCCTGGGCTTCCCCTGATGCTGTGCTTGCCAGTATTGCAACTATTAAAGCGGCAACCACTTTTTTGAGAGATAGTCTGCTTAAGGCCTGCATTTTTGCTAAATCTTCTTGATCATAGTCAGATGATTACGGGCACTGTTGCGTTGATAGCGCAATTCCGTCATCAGTTGCTTTGCCAGCCTTATTCCTGCTCCACCAATACCGCGGTCTTCAAGCGAACTTTCTACATCAAGCTCCGGCGCGTCTTCTAGCGGATTAAAGGGAGTCCCATCATCCAGTATCTCAACAGTTATGGTCTCACCTTCCCTCGAAAATATAATTTCCACTTCATGTTCCTGATCATCATCATGCGCATAACTGACCACGTTGGTGAAGATCTCCTCTAAGGAGAGCTGTGTGTGAAACAACGCTTCGGGGGGGAAATCTTGCTGTTCGCAAAATTCCTCCAGCGCCACTGCAATCGTTTGGATTTCTTCCATCCGATTGGGAACTATCAACGTACGTGAAGCTTGCATCCTACCGTCTTTGCCCATTACGTGGTTTGCAGAACAAGACAGGTTATATCGTCAGATTGCGGGTTTTCACCAGCGAATTCCTTGACCTTGTTGAATACCTCGTTCGTAACTTCCTTGGCGTCGTTGAAAGTGCCGCCCTGGAGAATTTCGCAAAACCTGTCCATTTCGAATAATTCCTTATCTTCTTTTTCAGCTTCCACTACTCCGTCAGTGTAAAACACAATCATGGAACCCGGATCAAGGGTGACTGTATTTTCCTGATATTTGAAATCCGGCATCACACCCAAGGCAATTCCGCCCGTCGCTTCCAGCAGTTCAGTTGTCAGATTCGGTTTGAGAATGACTGGTGGATTATGTCCGCCGTTTGCGTACACGAATTCTTTCGTTTCAGGATCGTAAATGCCATATAACAGGGTTACGAATGTCATGGCATCGTTGTCCTCCGACAACATCGTATTTACCTGTTCCAGCACAGCGCCCGGAGAAGCCGAATTTGCTGCGCAAGCCTTCAGCAGTGTACGGCTGGCCATCATGAACATTGCCGCGGGCACTCCTTTGCCCGACACATCAGCTATTGCAATGCCGACCCGGCCATCGCTAAATTCATAGATATCGAAAAAGTCGCCGCCTACGGAAAGGGCTGGAACCATGCTCGCGTACAGATCAAATGCCGTAGAAGTCGGAAAGGATTTCGGAAGAATGTCCTGCTGCATGTTCCGTGCCACATCGAGCTCGTTCTGGAGAGCTACAAGCTTGTCGCGCGTACTCAGCGCTTTACGCCAGAGAGTAAGGTTTTCAATCGTACGTTCGATTGTAGTCTTCAGGTCCGTGAAGTCTATCGGCTTGGTAACGAAGTCGAAGGCCCCACGGTTCATGGCAGTCCGTATGTTTTCCATATCGCCGTATGCGGAGACCATTACGGCACGAATATCAGGGTCAACCTCCGGTATCTGTGCCAATAATGTCAATCCGTCCATGACGGGCATGTTGATATCGGACAGTACAATATCAAACCCGTTGTCTTTGCGTAGACATTCGAGGGCTTCTACGCCGTTGTGCGCGAATTCGAATTCGTAACGACCACGGCGAACTTCACGCCGCATTCTCTGCAGCATAAGCTGTTCTAAATCTATCTCATCATCGACAACCAAAATTCGGATTCTGCCGTTTTCCATTTAGAACCTACCTTAAATCATTAAATCAAGAATTATCTACCTGATTACGCAGGGTATGTATAGTCAATTGTAGTGTAGTGTGTTGAGATAACTTGATTATAACACGAACAGCAGCCTTTTTTACCCCTCTTTTGTGAGAAATCTGGGCTGATACGGATTTGAACGGAAGAACCCGGTCCCTGACTCCCTCGTTACCAATGTGCGGTGCTGACGTTTGAACATAACTCATGCAGTTGGTACACTGTGTCCTAAAGTTCGATTTTTTTGGCAAACCCCAAATACTCTGGAATCGTTGAATGAAAAGTCAGAACAGACACCATCCGGTTAACGCGGTCTGCCTGTTTTTTGTATGCGCCTTGTCCCTGATCGGCGTCGCCCACGCACAAACTATCGATCAGGCAAGGGCGGCCTACGCACAGGGGCGATTCACTGAGGCGGCCCGGATCAGTGAGGGCCTCGGGACTTCACAGGGGTTCGCGTTGTCCGCAGAGTCGCTGTCGGTTCACGCCCACTACATCGCCGGAGAAGGCGAAAAGAAAGCGTTGCTTGAGCGTGCCGTAGCGCTGGCGAGAAAGGCGGTTCTCTCCGACCCCAAAAATGCGGAGGCCCATCTGCAGCTGGCGCGTACTATCGGACGGCGTGCCGAGACTGTCGGGGTGCTCGAAGCAGCGGGCGAGGCGGAAAAAATACGCGAATCCACGGAAAACGCGCTTCGACTTAATCCCAAGTTGGTGGCAGCACATCTCAGCCTGGGGCGGTGGCACTCGGAATTGGTTGGCGCAATGGGTTCGTTCATGGCCCGCACCGTTTACGGTGCGCGGAAAAAGGATGCCATTTCCTCCTTCGAAAAGGCTCTTGCACTGGCTCCCAATGAGAAATATGTGCCCCTGCAATACGCGCTCGGCCTGATGGCGCTGGATGATTTTCGATACAGGGAGAAGGCCCGGGACCTGCTGATGCGCGCCATCAAGTTGCCGGCCAAGGACGCTTACGGACGGATACTGCACACCGAAGCGCTCGAGGCCCTAAATAGGCTTAATGAATCCGACGACGATGACGACGACGATGACGACTACTGACGGCTTGCCGCACCTCGTAGGGACCGATATACCAGGGCTGTTTTACGCCTTTCTGAAGCGCCAGCCGTACATCATGCGTCCGTAAAAGTTAAACCACTTTCTCGCTTCGGAATCCTGAAACGGATAGTCCGCTCCGATCTGTCTAGCCGTGACGAGGCCGGAAACGAAACATGTCTCCTGGCTGTTGATCAGAGTATGGGCGCCACAGTGCCAGGTTCTTCTCCTTCCCTGAACGAAACCGAACAGACTAACCAGAAAGGCTATGTGAGGCACATCGTGTACGATATGCTGAAACCACCATTTTTTTACGATTTTTTCTTCGTTGATACGACTGATCGGGTTGTAGGTCACCAGGCATGGCTTGTCCGATTTCTCTGCCCAGGGTTGCTGGTTGTGCATGATGTAGGTGATTTCATAGTTGTCCGGTCTCACACCGTACTGTTCAATGTGGTTGCTCCGGGTTTCGAGGGGTTTGACCTCGTTGTCCGGGAGGACCGAGGCATCCGAATGGACAATCGTATGGTTGTGCAATTCGCTCTCGTAACGAATCGAAGAAAGAAGGAAGCTCTCCAGTCTGGTCGGATTGTCCAGAATCATCAATGTCTGGTTCGCGTTGCAAGCAAAGACCACATCGTCAAATGTCTCCGTGGTTCCGTTCTCATCTTCAATAACCACGCTGTCCGCGCGCCGATACACTTTCTTCACGGGCCTGTTGAGGTATATGCTGTCCCGAAATCCGGCTGACATTTCCTCGTATATACGCCGCGTACCCATCTCCCATGTTTGCATTGGTGTTGCGGTTTCTATATCAAAGAACTCCAGGTACCTGGCAAACAGGGACGCGGGCATGTCGAACACATTTGTTGCCATCAGAAAATTGACGAACATCGGCTTGAGAACCTTGTACCTGAACTCTCCAGAGAACCTGCCCCAGTTGAGAACCGCTCCCATGCTGATGTAATTGAATGGATTGAGAGCATTGAGCAATCGGGATCTGGAGTGGTTGAGTCGACCGAACCACTTGAGACGCTTGAGGAGTTTTTGGAACTTGGCAATTTCCGGCTGCAGCTGGCTCCTGATGTCTGAGTCGAAATCGTGCGCATAGATTTCGCCGCGGTACTTTACGCTGTAGTTGAATTTGGTGTCTAGCAGGTCAATACCGTGTTGCTGCATGAACAGCACCATATGGTGGTACGCAGATGGAATGCACGCGGTAACGGAAATATCAAACGGGATCGAGGTTCCATCGTCTTGTGGCATGTCAACTGTTATGGCATTGCCACCAAGCTGAGACTGGGCTTCAAAAATTCGGAACTCGAACAGATCAGGATGTCGGTGCAGAGCCCAAGCCACTCCCAACCCGGATACTCCGCCGCCGATAATTGCAACCTTTCTCATTCTCCCGGCGTTCCCGTTTCATTCATAGCTGGTATCATGGCCTCTTATGTTACTTCCCCGTTATAACCCGGTCAACCGGGTGTAACGCAAGGGTGAACAGGCATTAGGAGTAAGCCCGACGAGCACGACGGATGCGTCCTGATCGACTAGGACATTCCTGTTCCTCGAGCCTCGAAACGTTTGACGAACCCACACAGTCTTCCGTAGGGCAAAGCTGAAATTCGATTCCCGCCGCGTCAACGTATTCAGGGACCGCGGCACGTCAGATAGGCAGTTCGTGTCTCTGCTCGGCTATACGGAATCTAAGCTTCTTGTCTGGTTTCATTGATGGAAACGCGGAGATCCCAAGTTTATAGTCTTCGGGGTATACGCGAAGAGTAAAGTAATGCGCTATGATCAACAGGTTGACAGCCAGATGAAGTGTCATCCATCGGGTGCCGAGGCACGTGTGCGGGCCCAGTCCGTATGGGGCGTATCCGGGGTTTCTATGCTCATTGCGAGGCGACAGGTAGCGGTCGATATCAAATGAGAAGGGATCCGGGAAGCAGTCTTCCATATAATGCGGGGCGGTTTGTGCAATGCTTACTCTGACCCCCCGCGGTATTTCGTAGCCCTCGACCGTGAACGTATTCACAACGGCACGCATAGACATCGGAACAACCGGGTACACCCGAAAGCATTCACTGATGAAGCGATCGGTGATTTCCATGTTGGCTGGAGAGAAGTCCTTTCCGACTGGATCACCGTTTGAAAACAGTGCGTCGGCTTCACTTTGAATTTTGCCGTAAAGCTCAGGTTGTGATGCCATGGCATAAAGGGCGAAGTTAAAGCCGTCACCCAGGTACATGCTGGCAAGCACAATTGCCGATACAGCGAAATTCAGATTCGACTCGGGCATCAATAGCGGGTGGTTCGCATGGAGGCTTAGGAGATCATCCACAAAGTTTCGCGGACAACCGGCCCGTTGGGCAGCTGTATGGACACTTTGTACCCGCTCCATCAACGTGCCTATTGCCTTGGCCCTGCGTTTCATTCCCGGTGTTTTCAGCATGAATTTTGGCAGGATGTTTAAGAGATGGGTGGTGAGCGCCCGCTCCTTGTAGGCAATTATATCGTCCATGATATCCTGCGTATCAACGTTCATCATTAAATGCGACGTCTGAGAGTTAATCATTTTTCGGCACAGATCCCTTGCAGAATAGCTTTCGCCCACTTTCCAATTTGCCATGTATTCGCGAGCCTTGCTGTAGGCCAGGTCCAGCTGCTCTTCCAGTCTCCCGCGGGAATAGGCTGAGGTCATGGTTTTGCGATACCGGAAATGGTCTGCGCCATCCAGGGCAGGTAATATGCCTACCGCCCCATACACTTTCTCAAAGTCGCCAAAGAGGCTCTTGGATGTCAGGTACTTCCGTCCGTGTCGACGTACCCAGCGGTTTACTTCCGGTCCGGAAATAAAAATATTCGGCTTTGAAAAAGGAGGAGCGATCTCAAAGACTGGGCCGTACTGCTTTGTCAAATCTGCAAAGAGTGCTGGGAGGTTCCCAGTACGGGCGTGCGGATGAAACAGTAGCCGATGAAGCGGAATGCGGGGGATTTTTTTGCTCAGATGAGAAGTTGCAAGCAGCGGATTGTTGATGTTCTCTTCGACCGCATCCGCCATTGAACGGCCGATGAGGTCCATCCTGCAGATAAGCTCGATCCGTTCTTCCGCCTTTTTGTCGAGCTTAAACATTAGGGGAAAGATATCGCATGTTTCGATCAGGCAAATGATGATAATATCTCGCGGATGCGGAATGTCGTCTGAAAAGATGTCTTTGCCGATTCTGGTTCTGATGAACTGACCTAAACTTGCATCTTCATCGTCGCCGTCTGCATCCGCGTACAGTTTGCCAGGTGCCACTGTCCAGAAATCACCCTCGTGATGTTCCAGAATTCCACAAGTAACCAGATTGTCTAATGTCAAGTCAATGATTGTTTCCGCATGGGGGAAGAGCTTTTCAATCCAGTATTGGGCGTTGTGCTTAACTGGCTCATCGACGATTTCCTTAAGAATTAGGTCCAGGCTGGGGTTGCCCGTTTCTGTCGGGTCCAGAAGGAGAAGTGACTCAACGTCTGTGTCGATACGGGAAAGCAGAGAGAGTTCCGCAAGTGCCGCGCCGATAATGGCGCAGTTCATTTTGTGGGCGGTTATTTGGTAAAAGTAGCCACTCTCCTCGTCGAGGAGCATCAATATGAACTCGTCGAGCAAACTCAGTTGCTGGCTCTCAATAGGGTCATTCATCAGCCGTCGCCTCCTTCAATCTGAATCCGTGGCGCGGTAATGAGTACAAGAAATACAAGGCCTACGATCATGGTTCGTAACACAGAAATTGTATACCCTGCCCGATATATAGTCAAATCTGGTGTATATTGCACAAGACCGGAGGTTGAATTCAAAAATTTGCAGAAAATTTCGAACACTACTTTTATTAAAATGATCTATAGTCTATAATACTGCGAATATTATTTAATTCCAGTGTCGTGTATCCTTGATTTCCTCCGTGTCCATATCCATATGTGACCACGCCGCTGGGGTAAGGAGGATTCAGTTATGATTGAATGGCTTGGTATCGTCCACCTTTTCGAGCTTTCTCGGGCGGAAGCGATTGCGGGGTTTTTCACCCCGCTGGTGATCTTCGCCGTGTTTTTCCTGGTGCAGATTATACTGCCCGGAAAGTGGGTTCCCGGCTACGTTACAAACCCGGAGACCGGCGAGCCCCGCAAGTATAGGCTGAACGGTCTTTTGGTGTTTGTGGTTGCGCTGATCGTGTGGGCTTTTGAACTCACCGGGATGCCGCGCGACTGGTTTTACCGGTCCACGATCTATGCAGTGGTCGGCGGAACGGTATTCACCACGATCTTTGCAATCATAGCGGTCTTCAGTCAGCCGCAAGGCAAGATAAAGAACCCGCTTCTGGCACTTTGGGACGGACGAGCGCAGGAGATGTCGTTTTTCAACGACCGCTTCGATGTGAAGATGTATTTCTATGTGGTCGGCGGGACGATGCTGGCGCTAAACGCCCTGTCCGGAGCCGCGTACAACTACGAACTCTTTGGCGAGAACTACAATCCGGGCGTTTTCCTGTATGCGGCATTCTACACATTCTATATACTGGACTATTTCATCTTCGAGCGCGTCCAGCTATATACCTACGATCTGATCCATGAGCGTCTCGGCTTCAAAATGTTCTGGGGAGGCCTCGTGGTCTACGGGTGGCTGTTCATCCTCCCGTTGTGGGGCATGGCCGTTTATCCGTCTCCCGGATTTTCGTCGGCGTGGACGTATGTCTGGCTTATTGGAACGCCTGTGCTGTTCCTGTTCGGGTGGGGCATCTCGCGCGGCGCCAACATGCAGAAATACACATTCAAGCGATGGCCCGACCGCAAGTTTCTCGGGCTCATCGAGCCTGAGTACATCGAGGCTGGCGACCGCAAGATCCTGTGCAGCGGCTTCTGGGGTGCCGCTCGCCACTTCAATTACCTGGGCGAAGGCTTCCTTGGCCTTTCAATTGCCCTGGCATTCGGCTATTTCACTAATCTCTGGGCGTGGACCTACTTTATCTTCGTCGTAACGTTTTTTACCTTCCGTCAGCATTTTGACGATGTGTACTGTGCCGAGAAATACGGTGCCGAGAAGTGGGCGGAGTATCAGGCACGGGTGAAATACCGGATTTTCCCTGGCATTTATTGAGAGGATTTCCTGCGGAGTCCGTGCGGGGTGATTACAGTCGCCGCCGGCCCGCATCGTGCTTGCGTTGGCCCCGATTACTTTACGGGTTAACCCGGTTTGCGCGCCTTGTGGTAGTACATGGGCGTAACAATTCCCAGACGTCCCGCGGCCACGAGGCTGTCGCCCACGGAATTGATAATTTTCCGTGCCTCGGACGACCCCTCGGGTACGGCGCGTACGCCTTCCAGAACGTGCAGAACCGCCGAGGCGATTTTGCGGCCAAGGGCCGTTCTCCAAAAACTCCTCAGATTCAGGCTGCCCCCTTCCAGCGGTTGATACCACGGCGTCTTGGGGTTGCCGTCCAGAGCGCGGTCACGCGCCTCGACAAGTTCGAAACCGACTGCCCGCAGGCTGTCGTCTACGTCCGCGAATGAAGCGATTTCCGGAAGAGCGGAGACATATTCGTTTATTTCCTTGAGTTCCCGGTGCTCGGGGTTTCCGCCGTCGTAAAGCGGGGTCATGCACACGTCGTAGCCGACGAAGACCGCACCGGGCCGCAATACACGGAATATCTCGGCATGGGCTGCGGTTTTATCCGGCGCATGACACAGGGCCTCGATATGGTAAGCTGCGTCGAAGCTCCCGTCTTCCGCCGGTATATTCAGGAAATCGCCGTGCAGGACGCTGCAGAGATGGTCCAGGCCAGCCTCGCTGTTATACGCGGAGCACTTCCCGAGCTGATATTCGTTGATGTTGAGGCCCACGATCGAAGCGCCGAACTTTCTTGCGAGGGCACGCTGGGGTCCGCCTATGCCACACCCGACATCCAGCACCTTCATTCCCGGTCTCAATCCAATGGCTTCGCCGAGAAAATACTCATGGTTGGCAATGGATTCCTCGAAAGATACCCCCGGATCCATCACTGCGAAGTGAATCGACTGTCCCCATCCACGCTCGCAAAATTCGGTAATGAGATTATAAAACGCCGTTACCGTGCTGGCGTACTCTTCCTTGCTCATCCCCTGGCTTTTGCGGTACTTCGAGAGCCTTTCCACAATATCATCCGGCGGAACTGCATTTGAAACTGGTTTATGGAAGTCATCTGCCACTTGTGTTTCCCTCTTTAGAATGAAAGATTTCCTATCACCTTAACTTTTCTTCTAAATTTTCGGAAACCATCTTATCCAATCTCCGTCAGCGGGTCAAAAACATTCCTTGGATCACCAAGCCCGCTTTTTTCAGAACCTCAATAAAACCAGATTTGAATATAATTCTGGTTCAAGACCCGGAACGCGGGAATTTAGGTTACTATATTCCTAAGTAAAAGGCTGACGCACTAGCACGATGTTGTTTGAGGAAACCCAGCGCAGGACTATCAAAAGTCCGTTCCCCGCACCCGGTGAGGGCGGCAAGAGCGCTCCGGCCTCACGCCTCCCGGCGATTTTCGCGGTGGTGCTGGGGGTGCTTGTTTCAATGCTTCCGACCACAGCGTACCCGGCCGGCTTCACCGACGAGGTTGATATCTCCGGGCGCCTCTCGACTGAGGCTTGGCTGTATCCCCAGAGCGCCGCGTATCCTGACCAGCGCTCGTATGCTGGCGGGCTTGCCCTGGAGACAACGTTTTATGTTGAGAACGACGAAGGCACAAGCATAACGGTGACTCCTTTTTTGCGGTACGATGCCGGGGACCCGGAACGCACGTACGGTGATTTCCGGGAGGCCTATCTGCTGATGTACGGCGATATCGGCGACGGCGAATGGGAATTGCGCCTGGGCATCGACCGGGTGTTTTGGGGTGTCGTGGAGTTGCGTTCCCTGGTGGACATCATCAATCAGACCGATGTCGCGGAACACCCGAACGAAAAGACAAAGATGGGTCAGCCAATGGCCCATCTGACCTGGTCGGGTGAATGGGGAGCGCTGGAATTTTTCGCGACGACATGGCACCGTGCGCGCACCTATCCGGGCCCACGCGGTCGCCAGCGGTATGAGTTCATTGTGGACCAGGATATGATTTCATACGAATCCAGTGCAAAAGAATGGAATATTGATCTTGCCAGTCGGTACAGCGGCTTATTCGGGCCGCTCGAAATTGGTCTCAGCGTGTTTAACGGTACGCAACGGGAGCCCACACTCTTGCCGATATTTCTCGACTCCGGACTGGTCCTGGCTCCACGTTACGAGAAGATTCGCCAATTCGGCGTGGATGCCCAGCTTAACAGGGGTTCCCTGCTGCTCAAGCTGGAAGCCATCTACCGCGCCGGCGCAAAGAACAGCAGGTACATTCAACACCTCAATACTTTAGAGGAGGAAGACTACGCGGCTTTTATCCTGGGTAGCGAGTACACGCTCTATTCCATACTGGGCTCGAACTCTGATCTGATCCTGTTCGCCGAATGGGCTTACGATGGACGTGGCCGGTGGGCGACCAATGCATTCGAGAACGACCTGTTCATTGCCGCGCGTCTCGGGTTGAACGATACGCATGGCACCGAATTTGTCGTCAGCGTTTTGGGTTCCCTCAACAAGAGCAGTCGCGTCCTCGCGGGCGAGTTCAAGCGTCGCCTTTCTTCGGACAACTGGCTTCTGCATATTGAGACCTCGGCTTTTCTGGATATCGACGAAGACGACTTCATATACTACGTGCGGCGCGACAGCTACGTAAAGATCAATCTGGGCTACAGTTTCTGAATTAGACCAGGGCCCGAAAGCAGCACAGTGTCTTGAGAAAGGCCGAAATGAACTGATGGTATCCTATGACTTTCCCGGAAAAGTGATAACCGGAGTCAGATTCAAAAATGGAATCGAGGGGAAATCAGGGATCGGTCTGCCGCTTGCTCCTGTCCCCACGCACCAGATTTGACTATATCTCCGGTTTTGTTTATATCCATTAGCAGGAGGAGCCAATGATTCGGTCTTCAATTCCACGCATAGTACTTACGGTTCTTGGGAGCTTTCTTGCAATTTGTTTCTGGCCGGCTGAGTCGTATTCCGATCTCCTGAGTGGTACCGCTGAGGAAGTGGGTTTCAAGGTTGCAACCGAATCTCGTGAGCGCCAGAAGGGCTTCGGCAATTTCACCGCAAGCCTGACTATGACGCTGCGTAACAAGCAGGGGAAAGAAACCCAGCGCTCACTCCGCCTCAAAGTCATGGAAGCCCAGGAGGAAGGCGATCGAACTCTGTTTGTGTTTGACCACCCAAAGGATGTCAAAGGGACCGCTTTTCTGGTCCACGCCCACAAGGAGGGGCCAGACCAGCAGTGGCTCTATCTTCCCGCCCTGAAGCGGGTGAAAGGCATCAGCGCCTCGAAACAATCCGGGTCTTTCATGGGAAGCGAGTTCTCCTATGAAGACATGGGAGCGGTTGAGGTCGGGAAATTTACTCACCGGTTTCTTCGCGAAGAGCCCTGCGGTGATCTCAAGTGTCTAGTTCTGGAGCGTACACCGAAAAGCCAGGATTCCGGCTATTCCCGCCAACTGGTTTGGCTCGACCGGGAGGAACTTCGGACAATTCAGGTCCACTACTTCGACCGCAGGAATGAGCATCTCAAGACGATGGTCGTGGAAGGCTACGCAAAATACCTTGATCGATTTTGGCGGAGCAGCACGATAACGATGACAAACCTGCTGACGGGCAAGAGTACCGTGCTGCTATGGTCAGACTACAAGTTCGGGACCGATCTCGACGCCAAGGACTTTACCAGAACAGCGCTGAAGCGGATACGGTAGAGAGGATTTCCGGACTGCCCCGCCCGGTTTGCCACCCGCCGGAGTGGCTGCATCTGAAATTGGGTGAATATACTACGCGACGGACGGAGCGCTTCCGTAAGTTGGATTGATCAAACCCATGAAAAACGGCGGAATACAGATGTCTTCAACCATTCCTAGAACCCATGACCCGGAAAGCGGGGGCTTGGCCCTTAGTCTTGAGCGCAAGCCAGATTCCCTGTTTTGGCAATAATGAAGTTGCTGAGTGAGATGGAGTCACGGCTGGGCAGCTGGGTCATCATGCTGCGGTGGCCGATCATCGTAGCCGCCATTGTCTTGACCGGGATTGCAACAAGCGGCACGTTGTTGCTTGAGTTCTCGACCGACCACCGCATCTACTTTTCCAAAAACAGCCCCCAGCTCCTTGCGTACCAAGAGATGGAGGATATGTACGGCAAGAGCGACAACGTCTTTTTTGCCGTCGTGCCGGAGGACCGGGACGCTACGTCGGCTCTCACCCTTGAAGCTACGGCGTGGCTTACCGAACAGGCCTGGCAGATTCCATTCGCGAACCGCGCCGACTCCATCATCAACTTTCAGAATACCACGGCCGACGGCGACGAGATACTGGTGCGTGAACTGGTGGACGAGAGTGCTTACGGTGATGCCGACGAGCGATCAAGGATTCGCGCAATCGCCTTGGCGGAACCGGTTCTCGCGGGGCGTCTGCTGGCACGCGACGGCGGTGTTGCAGGAGTAAACGTCTCAGTGCAGTTGCCGGGCGAGGACGAATTGCGTGAAGGCACAGAGGTCGCTGAGTACGCACGCAAACTCGCGAATGAGGTCCGGGAGCGTTTCCCCGGCATTGATGTACGATTGGCTGGAATGGTGTTTTTTGACCAGACCCTTATGGAGGTGTCGCTGAAAGATCTGAGAACCTTCATCCCGGCGAGTTTCGCGGCAATGACGTTAATGCTCCTGTTGCTGACGCGGGGATTTTCAGGGACGTTCGCGATAATGCTGGTCGTGACGATGTCGGCGATGACCGCTGTGGGCATCGGGGGCTGGGTGGGACTTCCAATGACATCGCCTTCGGCGGTCGCCCCGGTCGTCGTACTGACGGTGGCTATTGCCAACTGCGTCCACATTTATTCCAGCTTTATAAGCTACATGCACGATGCGGCGTCCCGCACGCCTGATGATCGCGGCGGCAGGGCTAGGCGGGATGCGGTTGTCGAGTCGATTCGGGTGAACCTTCAGCCGGTCTTCCTGTCAAGCCTGACCACCACGCTCGGCTTTCTGGCCTTGAACTTCTCCGATTCGCCCCCTTTCCGTCATCTGGGCAGCTTCGTTGCGTTTGGTGTTGGCGCAGCATTCGTACTCTCCGTAACTTTTCTGCCAGCGTTGCTCTCGCTGCTGCCGGTTCGGGTGCGCGCATCCCTGCCCCGAGAGAATTCTGTGATAGCCATGTTCGGCAAGTTCGTGGTACGCCGAAGCCGGCAATTGCTCTGGGGTTCCGGGCTGATCGTGGTAGTGCTCGTGGCAGGGATTTTTCAGAACCAGCTGAACGACGTCTTCCTCCGCTACTTTGACGAGAGCGTTGAATTCCGAAGAGACTCTGAATTCATCGTGAATAACCTCACCGGTTTGTATGCCATGGAGTATTCGCTCCCGTCGCGTTCCCCGGGTGGGGTCAGCGATCCGGCGTATCTATCCGATGTCGAAGCGTTTGCCGAGTGGTACAGGGAGCAGCCTGAAACGATGCACGTAAATGTCATCACCGATACCTTCCGACGGCTCAACAGGAGCATGAACGGGGACGATCCGGCCTATTACCGGCTACCCGCAGACCGGGAGCTGGCTGCGCAGTACCTGCTCCTCTACGAGCTCTCTCTGCCCTATGGTTTTGATCTCAACAACCGGATCGACGTCGACAAGTCAGCCACCCGGATGGTAGCGTTGACGCAGACGCTCTCATCAAAAGAAGTGATCGCGCTTGACGAGCGCGTGCTGCGATGGCTCGCGGATCACGCGCCGAATATTGCCGGTCCGGTGAGTTCCGGCACCACTTTGATGTTTGCCCATCTCGGCCAGCGAAATATCATCTCCATGCTCGTCGGAACCACGCTTGCTCTCGTCGGAATTTCCTTCATCCTCATCTTCGCGCTGCGATCATGGCGACTCGGAATTACGAGCATGGTCCCGAACCTGGTTCCCGGGGCATTGGGCTTCGGTATATGGGGTTTGACAGTCGGAGAAGTGGGCGTATCGCTCTCGATGGTAGCGGCCATGACGTTGGGTATCGTGGTCGACGATACTGTTCACTTTCTCAGCAGGTATCAGCGGACCCGGCGTGAACTCGGTTCCACCTCTGCTGACGCGGTACTGGTTTCCTTCCGAACCGTGGGTCAGGCACTGCTCACGACCTCGCTTGTGCTAGTGGCGGGTTTTGTCGTGGTGAGTTTTTCCAATTTCGAACTCAATTCAGCGATGGGCAAGCTCACAGCGCTTGTAATCACTTTAGCCCTGATGGCCGATTTCCTTCTCCTGCCGCCGCTTCTGATGAAGTTCGATGCGAATTCTGACGGCTCCCTGCCTCCTGTGAATTCTTGAGAGATTCTTAGCCTCTCGTTCTGCCTCGCTCGCTCCTTAAAATCCAGAATCTTTATTAAGTCTGGTTAAGTGCAGGATGATGAAATGAATCAGGTTTTTTTGCCTTTTAGACAGGGGTAAATTAAAATTTCCGCATACTCAAGTCCTAAAAAAGGGAATCGCACACAATGCTCGCCTCGACTCTTACGCAAGAGCAGCGTCTAATCAAAAATCTCGCCTTGGAGTTCGCCGAAAAAGAAATCAAACCGGCTGCCTCTGAAATCGACAAAACCAGCGCTTTTCCCTCGGAAATCGTGGAAAAGCTGTTTGACCTGGGCTTTATGGGCCATTTCGTTGAGGAACGCTACGGCGGAAGCGGTCTTGATTGCCTCTCATACGTGATTGCCCTTGAGGAGATATCCAGGGCCTGCGCTTCAACCGGGGCGATAGTTATGGCTCATAATTCCCTTGCATGCGCTCCGATTATTGATTTCGGCACCGAGGAGCAGAAGGAAGAGTACCTGCTGCGGATGTGCCGTGGTGCCGTGGGGTGCTTCTCTCTTAGCGAACCTGAGTCGGGTTCGGATGCGGCGAGCCTAAAGACAAGTGCCGTGAAGAAAGGCGGGGTTTACATCCTTAACGGAACGAAAAGCTGGGTTACAAATGGTCGCGAGGCGGAAGTCGCCGTGGTTTTCGCGAAGACCGATAAAACGAAACGAAGCGGCGGGATCACGGCATTTATCGTTGATCTCGACGCTCCCGGAATCTCTCTTGGGAAATCGGAGAGCAAGCTCGGGATAAGGGGGACAAGCACCTCTCAGATTGTCTTTGAGAACTGCGAGGTGTCGGCGAGCCGGGTCCTCGGCAAAGAGGGAGAGGGCTTTAAGGTCGCCATGAAAACGCTTGATGCGGGAAGAATAGGGGTCGCGGCACAGGCCGTGGGGATAGCCCAGGCGGTCCTTGACTCCTCGACGCGGTATTCCCGGGAAAGGGAGGCTTTCGGCAAGAAGATCTCGGATTTTCAGGGGATACAGTTCATCCTTGCCGACATGGCGACCAAGATCGAGGCCTCGAGGCTGCTTACCTGCAAGGCGGCCTTGATGAAGGACCGCGGAGAAAAATACGCCAAGCACTCCTCCATGGCCAAGCTCTACGCTTCGGAGACCGCGATGTGGGTGGCGACCAAGGGCATTCAGGTGCACGGAGGAAACGGATATACGACCGATTATCCGGTGGAACGGCATTTCCGCGACGCCAAGATAACGGAGATATATGAAGGAACCTCCGAGATACAGAGGATCGTTATCGCCAGGCAGGTTCTTTCAGAGTCGCTCTAAGGTGTTATAATTCAGGGTTCATAATCAGTTATTAGCCGGGAGAAAAGCATGTCCGAGTCAAACATAAACACTGCAGGTATCGTGGGGGCTGGCACTATGGGTTCAGGCATAGCCGAGCTTGTTGCCTCAGCGGGGAAGAACGTCGTTCTTTTGGATATTGAGAAAGATATTGCGGAAGGTGCGGTCGCAAAAATAGAAAAAAGTCTTGGCAGACTGGCGCGAAGAGGCAAAATCGACGAGGAGCAGGTCACCCTGATCGTCTCAAGGATTCACCCGACCGAAGACTACGGTGATTTCCGCGATGCGGATATCGTGATTGAAGCCGCAAGCGAGGATATGGACCTTAAAAAGGCGGTTTTCTCCAAGATCGAGGAGAACACCGGAGAAGACACCATTATTGCCACTAACACATCGACCCTGTCGGTTACGGAGCTTGCCGTGAACACTTCCAGGCCCCAAAAAGTTGTTGGAATGCACTTTTTTAATCCCGCACCGATAATGAAGCTGGTTGAAGTGATCAATACTGCCGAGACATCCCCTGAGACCCTTGAGCAGACGATGGAATTTGCGCGGAGTCTTGATAAGTATCCGATTATGGCGAAAGACAGCGCCGGATTCGTTGTAAACAGGATTCTGCTGCCGATGATTAACGAAGCGATTTTTGCCCTTGATGAAGGTATTGCCGCGGCGGCGGAGATTGATAACGCCATGAAACTCGGAGCGAATCATCCCATAGGGCCGCTTGCGCTTGCGGACCTTATAGGGCTTGACGTCACCCTGAGCGTACTTGACGTTCTCTACGCGGAATATGGAGACCCGAAGTTCAGACCCGCTCCGCTGCTTAAGGAAATGGTGGAGGCGGGAAATCTGGGCAGAAAAACGGGAAAAGGCTTTTTTGAGTATGGCAGAAGGTAAAGGAGGCATAAATGTACAAGGATCTTTTGTTTGAAAGCACTGAAGACGGTGTGGGAGTATTGACGATTAACAAGGAGAGGTCGATGAATGTCCTTAATGGCGAAACCATAGGGCAGCTCAAAGACTTTGTGACCGAAAAGCTACCCACTGAGAATCTTAAGGTGCTGGTTGTGACCGGGGCCGGAGGAAAGGCTTTTGTCGCCGGGGCCGACGTAAGGCAGATGAGTCAAATGACGGCGGACGACTTCAAGGATTACTGTACTTTGGGAAGAGGGGCTTTTGACTATCTGGAGCAGGCGTCTTTTCCGGTTATAGCCGCGATAAACGGATATGCCTTGGGAGGGGGGCTTGAACTTGCGCTTGCATGCGATATAAGAGTCGCCTCCGAAAAGGCCCGCGTGGGTTTTCCCGAGACCAAGCTCGGTCTCTTTCCCTGCTGGGGAGGAACCCAGAGATCGACCAAGCTTATAGGACCCGGAAAGACCAAGAAACTGATTTTTACCGGGGAGATGGTCACCGCCACAGAAGCGCTTGCCCTCGGGCTTGTGGATAAGGTGGTAGGGCAGGAGGAACTTATGGATGAGGTTATGAAAATAGCCCAGCAGATCGCGCGCAACAGTCCGCTTGCCGTCAGTTACGCCAAAAAAGCGATAAACCAGGGATCCGAGACGGGACTTTCCGAAGGACTTGCGTACGAGATGGAAACGGGATTCCAGTGTTTTGATTCCTATGACAGGGTTGAGGGAATGAGCGCGTTTGTTGAGAAGAGGACGGCTGAGTTCAAAGGAGAGTAGCAATGGAAAAAGTCGTGCTTTCAGAGCCACTTAGAACCGCGATAGGGACGTTCGGAGGAACGCTTAAGGATGTTTCCGCGGTCGATCTCGGGACGGCGGTCGTCAGGGAGATTATAAACAGGGCGTCCCTGCCGCCCGAACAGATAGATGACTGCATAATGGGCAATATACTGGGAGCGGGACAAGGGCAGAACCCGGCGAGGCAGGTATCGGTTAATTCCGGGTTAAAAGTTGAAACCCCCGCGGTTACCGTTAACAGGGTCTGTGGTTCGGGCCTTCAGTCCGTCGTAAGTGCCGCCCAGACCATAAAGTCCGGCGACTGCGAATGCGTTGTGGCGGGAGGGATGGAAAGCATGAGCGTGGCTCCCTTCTATCTTCGGAAAGCCAGGTGGGGATACAAGATGTCAACGCCCTCCGATGAGCTTGTGGACGGAATTCTGTGTGACGGGCTCATGGATGCGTTTAACGATTACCACATGGGCGTTACGGCGGAGAATCTCGCGGAGAAATATGAAATATCAAGGGAGCGCCAGGACGAGTTCGCTTACTCAAGCCAGATGAAGGCCAAAGCCGCGATGGAGAACGGGAAATTTACCTCCCAGATAGTTCCGGTGTCTGTTCCCGGACGAAGGGGCAGTTCCGTTGAGTTTGACACTGACGAGCACCCGAGGCCGGACGTTACGCTTGAGGGCATCTCGAAGTTAAGACCGGTTTTCAAGAAAGATGGCACGGTGACTGCGGCGAATTCATCGGGCATTAACGACGGAGCCGCCGCCTTGATCGTCACGTCTGAGAGCAAAGCGGAAAAACTGGGCCTCAGTCCGCTTGCGTCGATTAAATCCTACGCAATTTCCGGCGTTGATCCCGCGATCATGGGAATAGGTCCGGTTCCCGCGATGCGCATGGCTCTTGACAAAGCCGGGCTCGGAATCGACGATATCGATCTGGTTGAACTCAACGAAGCCTTCGCGGCGCAATCCCTCGCTGTACTGAGCGATTTTCCCATTGCGGAGGATAAACTGAACATAAACGGCGGAGCCATAGCGCTCGGGCACCCAGTGGGGGCCACGGGAGCGGTGCTGCTCGTAAAGCTTCTTCATGAATTTGAAAACGTCCGCCCCGGCGGGTACGGGATGGTTTCTTTGTGCATGGGAGGCGGCATGGGTATAGCAATGATTGTCGAAAAAATGTAAACTCAGACGTAAACGGCGACTGTCTGAATGGGCGGATTACCTTAACTAGTAGCCGGATATGAGCGAGAAAACCAAAATAGAGATCATGGACGGCGGTCCCCTGATTGTAAGCGACCTTGAGTTGCTTGAAGACGGGGAAGGCAACGGGCTTGCGGTAAAAAAGAAAATCGCTCTTTGCCGCTGCGGAACCTCCGAGAACAAGCCGTTTTGCGACGGTTCGCACAGGAGAGCGGGTTTTGAAAGCAGTCTTTCCCCTGGCGAGTCTTCCGTTCCCTCCAAGGAAGGAGACGCGGTTATAAGATCGCTTAAAAACGGTCCCTACGAGGTCTGCGGGGATATTGAACTCTGCGTTGAGGATGATTCGGGGCTCTCGGGGGATGACCCTTACTATCTTTGTCGCTGCGGGGCCTCTGAGAACAAGCCGTTTTGCGACGGTTCGCACAAGGGGATCGGTTTCACTGACAAATAACCTAAAAACCAGGAGAAAATAAAAAATATGGTTAAGACTCTATCGACAATGATTCCGCTGGGGAGCGAGGCTCCTGACTTCCGGTTGCCGGATGTCGTAAGCGGCAGCGAACTGTCGCTTGGCGATCTCAAGTCCGATGTTGCCACGGTGCTTATGTTCATATGCAATCACTGTCCCTACGTGAAGCACCTGCAGGATGGGCTGGTGAAAGTTGCCGATGAGTACATTCCCAAGGGAGTTTCCTTCATAGCGATAAATTCAAACGACGTTGAGAACTATCCTGATGATTCTCCCGAGAGAATGAAGAAAGTCGCGGAGGAAAAGGGATATTCGTTTCCCTACCTGTTCGATGAGACGCAGGAAGTCGCCAGGGTCTATGACGCCGCCTGCACCCCCGACTTTTTCGTTTATGACCGGGACCTGAAGTGCATTTACAGGGGGCAGTTTGACGACTCAAGGCCCGGAAACGGGAAACCGGTCACCGGAAAGGATATGCGTATGGCACTCGACTCCATTATAGCGGGCCGGACAATCGAATGGGAGCAGATTCCGAGCATCGGGTGCAACATAAAATGGAAATAGTGCGGTTCTCCCTGCCCCATGGAACCGCCCGGAAGGAAAAAGAAGACCGCCTCGGGTCCGCAACCCGGAACTTCATGCTCTTGTTCTGTGGGCGTCATTGCGCGTAATCATGAAATCAAAGACGGACAAAGACGGAGCCCCGGAATCCGAGGATTTCATAAGGGCCAGGATAAGAAGCGATCTTGAGTCCGGCATCGCAAAACCCGTTACCCGTTTTCCGCCCGAGCCCAACGGCTATCTCCACATAGGCCATGCGAAATCCATATGTCTTAATTTCGGTATAGCCGAGGAATTCGGCGGAACATGCAACCTGCGCTTTGACGATACCAACCCCTCAAAGGAAGACGTGAGGTATGAGGAGGCTATCAAGGAAGATGTCAGGTGGCTCGGGTTTGACTGGGAGGAGAGAACCTACTACGCCTCTGATTATTTCGAGCAGCTTTATGAATACGCCTTGGGGCTGATAAGCGGGGGGAAAGCCTACGTGGACGACCTGAGCGCCGAGGAAATAAGAGAATACCGGGGAACACTTTCTGAACCCGGCAGAGAGAGCCCTTCAAGGGAGAGATCCGTTGAGGAGAACCTGAAGCTTTTCCGGGCGATGAGAGACGGGGATTTCGACGATGGACAGTACGTGCTTCGGGCGAAAATAGACATGGCTTCGGGCAACATGAACATGCGCGACCCGGTCATGTACCGGATAATGAAGAAGTCTCACGCCCGTACCGGGGATTCCTGGTCCATTTATCCAATGTATGACTGGGCCCATGGACAGAGCGACTCCATCGAAGGCATCACCCATTCACTCTGCACCCTTGAGTTTGAGGACCACCGGCCTCTTTACGACTGGTTTATCGCCCAGCTCGGCATATATCATTCCCAACAGATCGAGTTCGCGAGGCTCAACCTCAGCTACACGGTTCTCAGCAAAAGAAATCTCATGAAGCTGGTTTCCGAGGGATATGTAAGCGGGTGGGACGATCCCAGGATGCCCACGATCTCGGGATTGCGCAGGAGAGGGTACACGCCTGAGTCGATAAGGGATTTCTGCCGGAAAATAGGTATAACGAAACAGGACAGCGTGATAGACATGGAGCTTCTCGAGCACAGCGTAAGGGAGGATCTCAACCAGAGGGCGCAGAGGGTTATGGCGGTGCTTGACCCCCTGAAAGTGGTGATAACGAATTATCCCGAGGGTGCGGAAGAGGAACTCGAAGCGGTAAACAACCCGGAAGATCCCTCCATGGGAAAAAGAAAAGTCCCCTTTTCAAGAGAGCTTTTCATTGAAAGGGATGATTTCATGGAGGATCCGCCGAAAAAGTTCTACAGGCTCTCCCCGGGTTCGGAAGTGCGCCTGCGCTACGCCTACCTAGTGAAGTGCGTGGGTTTTGAGCGCGACCCGACGACCGGAGAGGTAACCGAGGTTCACTGCGAATACGACCCCGACACAAGAGGCGGGAGCGCCCCTGACGGGAGGAAAGTAAGGGGCACCATACACTGGGTGTGCGCGAAAAACGCCTCCAGGGTGACCGCAAGGCTCTACGACAGACTTTTCACCGTCCCGAACCCAATGGGCGACAAGCAGAGGGAATTCACCGAATTTCTTAACCCCGATTCCCTTAAGACACTCGAGAACTGTGCGGCCGAACCAGTTCTTGGGGACTGTTCAGCAGAGACTAACTACCAGTTTGAGAGGAAGGGATACTTCATACTTGATTCCGCGGATTCAACGCCCGGGGCGCCCGTTTTTAACAGGACGGTTTCCCTTAGGGATTCATGGAGCCGCCGCATGGACGGAAAAACTTGATTTGCGCATTCACATGGACAGGGAGAGATTATGAGCTGGGAAATTGAAAGAATGGGTGACGTCGCGGTCGTGCGCATGAACTCAAACCCGATGAACGTCATGGGCGAGGGTCTCTTCAGCGATCTTCAAGAGGCTTTTGCGACGCTTGAGAGCGATCACACGGAAAGCCCCGTGGTGTTTACCTCTTCTCAGAGGGCTTTTTCCGCGGGCCTTGATCTTAAGTACCATCTTTCGCTTTTTACCGCTGGGGATGAAGAGGAGATCTGGCAGTGGTACAAGCGTTTTTGCGGGTCCTTGCTTCGGGTTTTTACTTATGAAAGACCTGTTGTGGCGGCGGTAAACGGTCACGCGATAGCGGGCGGACTTATACTGGCTCTTTGCTGCGATTACAGGGTATGTGTTGACTCGGGGGCAAGGTTCGGTCTTAACGAAATCACCATAGGTTTCCCTATTCCTTCGGCGGTAGCCCAGATCGTGCTTTACTCGCTGGGTACGGCAATCGCGCAGCAGGTCATGACAACAGGCTTTCTTTACGAACCCCGCGACGCCGTCAAACTCGGCTTTTTCGATGAAAGCCATGAAGCGGACAAGCTTCTTTCTCACTGCGTTGAGTTCGCGGGGCAATACGGTCCGTCGCTTATTCCCGGCTACGCTTTTTCCAAGAGGGCTCTTCGCCGCGAGGTCGTGGCGAACATGGAGGGAGTCTGCGCCGAGGTTGACAGGGGACTTCCGAAGATTCTGCGCAGCCCGGGGGTTTTGGAGAGCCTCGGGGCTCTGATTGAAACCCTGGGGAAAAAGAAATAATAGT
Source organism: Candidatus Dadabacteria bacterium (assembly GCA_022822065.1). Classification (GTDB taxonomy): domain Bacteria; phylum Desulfobacterota_D; class UBA1144; order Nemesobacterales; family Nemesobacteraceae; genus Nemesobacter. The sequence goes on along the minus strand of JAJECI010000008.1, from coordinate 65,769 downwards.
CGCCTTACAGGAAAAGTTTTGAAGAAAATCACCGTAAGAAAAGCCACCGGCGACGATGCGGAGGCGATGGCCCTGATACTGAGGGAGATCGGCTGGTCTGAGAGAAGAAACTCCCTTCCGCTTGAGGAGGTATCATCTCCGATCCGGGATCTGATACTCCGAGCCGGCGAAGACCCCGAAGGACACACCATGTACGTGGCCTGCGATTCGGGGGGAAGGGTTGTCGGGTTCACCACCGTTCACTGGGTACCGTTCGTGATGCTGGGAAGCTACGAGGGGTATGTCTCGGACCTGTTTGTAAGTCCTTCGGCAAGCGGAATGGGGGCGGGGAGCCGTCTTATCGAGGCGGTTATGGAAGAGGGCAGAGAAAGGGATGTTTACCGTCTGATGGTGACCAACGGCAAAGACAAGCCGTCCTATCTGCAGGGCTTTTACAGAAAAAAGGGGTGGACGGAACGGCCGAAGGTCGCTAACTTTACCTACTACTACAAGGAGCCCTGGTCGTAGCCTTATAGACAGAAGCCATCAAAAACCAGGAAACGGACTTTAACTGAAAATGCCGGAGAAACAGGAAGAAGCAATTCTGCTAGTGCACTCCCCCGACCGTCCCGGTCTGGTTCACGCGGTCACCAACTTTATATTCGAATACGGGGGTAATATCCACGCGCTGCAGCATTGTGTTGACACGAACGACATGGTGACCTTTATCCGTGCAAAGTGGGGAATGGACGGCTTTACTCTCTGCCGCGAGGAGACGGAGGAGATTTTCCGCGAGAAAGTAGCGAAAAAACTCGACATGAAATTCGAGGTTTTCTTCACCGGGGACGTGCCGCGCATGGCGGTTTTTGTTTCCAAGCTTCCCCACTGCCTCTCGGACATAATTTACAGGCTCCGCGCCAGGGAATGGGACGTTGAGATGCCCCTTGTGATAAGCAATCATCCAGATCTCAGGGATGTGGCAGGTCTTCATGGAGCGGATTTCTACGTCTTCGAGGACGTAAAGGACAACAAGGAAGAAGTGGAGGCAAAGCAACTTGAGCTCCTTCGCCGCTACGATGTGGATTTCATAGTGCTTGCAAGGTATATGCAAATTTTTACCGAGAGTTTCGTGTCGCATTACCCCAACAGAATAATGAATATTCACCATTCGTTTCTTCCAGCCTTTCCTGGTGCGCGTCCTTACCACTCCGCGTATGAAAGAGGGGTTAAGGTGGTCGGGGCAACCTGTCATTACGTAACCGATGAACTCGATTCGGGACCCATAATAGAGCAGGATGTCATAAAAGTTAATTATGATGATTCGATAGACGACCTCAAAAGAAAAGGACAGGATCTTGAGAAACTGGTTCTTTCAAACGCGATCTGGTCCCATATAAACCGGGAGATTTTGATTTACAAAAACAGGACAATCGTATTCAATAAGTAGGGGGAGTTTTTGCTATCCCCCGCGGGTGGGTGAAAAATGAAGTTCAAAGGCACAGACAATTACATAGCCACAAAAGACTTAGCCGTGGCCGTTAACGCGGCCATTACGCTTGAGCGTCCGCTTCTTGTTAAGGGCGAACCGGGAACAGGCAAGACCATGCTTGCGTTTGAGGTTGCAAAGGCGCTTGGAAAGTCGCTTATAACTTGGCACATAAAGTCCACTACAACCGCGCAGCAGGGTCTTTACGAATACGACGCCGTTGCCAGACTTCGCGACTCTCAGCTCGGAGACGAGAGGGTAAACGATATCTCAAACTACATAAAGAAAGGAAAGCTCTGGGAGGCTTTCGAGAGCCCCGAGCAGATAGTGCTGCTGATTGATGAGATAGACAAGGCGGACATAGAGTTTCCGAATGACCTTCTCCTTGAACTCGACAGGATGGAGTTTTACTGCTACGAGCTCAAGAAAACCGTAAGGGCGGTTAAAAGAGTCATAGTGATAATCACTTCAAATAACGAAAAGGAACTTCCGGACGCTTTTTTGAGAAGGTGCTTTTTTCACTACATAGCTTTCCCCGACCGCAAGACTCTTGAGAAAATAGTTAAGGTGCATTACCCCGATCTTGAGCGAAAGCTCATGGATAACGCGCTCACCCTCTTTTATTCCGTAAGGGAAGTCGACGGCCTTAAGAAAAAACCCTCCACCAGCGAACTTATAGACTGGATAAAACTGCTTGCGGCCGACCGCGTGGCCGCGGGGGAACTCCCGGGAGTGGATATTGAAGAGAGCCTTCCGCCTTACTCGGGCGCGCTTATCAAGAACGAGGCGGACTACGAGATGCTCGAGGCGATCAGGCGAAGATTCAGAAGGTAGGGGGATAAGTTCATGTTTCTTGATTTTTTCCTGCTGCTTAAAAACGACGGGTTTCCCGTCACCCTAAAAGAGTATCTTACTTTTCTCGAAGCCCTTGACCGCGACGTGATCGGTTACGACCCGACCGATTTTTACTATCTAAGTCGCTGCGTAATGGTGAAAGACGAGCGGCATCTGGACAGGTTCGACAGGCTTTTCTCCGCTTACTTCAGTGGGGCTCAGCTTGCCGATACCGAGCAGTTTATGCAGATTCCGCTTGAGTGGCTGCGCAAGAACTTCGAGAACGCCCTCTCCGAAGAGGATAAGCAGATGATCCGTTCCATGGGCGGGCTTGAAGAATTGATGGAGAGGTTGAGGGAGATTTTCGAGAAGCAGAAAAAACGCCACCAAGGCGGGAACAGATGGGTGGGCACGGGCGGCACTTCTCCCTACGGAGCGTACGGTTACAATCCCGCCGGTATTCGGATAGGGCAGGACGGAGGCAGGCAGAGGCGGGCCGTCAAGGTGTGGGACAAAAGAGAGTTTCGCGATCTTGACGATTCTGTGGAATTAAACGTAAGGAACATGAAGATGGCCCTGAAAAAACTCAGGGTTCTCACGAGAGAGGGGGTGGGGGAGGAGCTTGACATTGATAAAACAATCGACAGGACTTCAAAAAACGCGGGGCTGCTTGACCTTGAGTTTGTTCCCTCACGCAAGAACAACGTCAAGGTTCTTATGTTCTTTGACGTCGGAGGTTCAATGGAAGATCATGTCGAGCTTTGCTCAAGGCTTTTCTCTGCCGCTAGGCATGAATTCAAGCACCTTGAATTCTACTATTTTCACAACTGCATATACGAAGCCGTGTGGAAAGACAACGCGAGACGCTTCAGTGAGAGGATTCCCACCTTCTCGGTGCTCAACAAATACAACGGCGATTACAAGTGCATTATAGTCGGTGACGCTTCCATGTCCCCGTGGGAACTCGTGTATCCCAACGGAAGCGTTGAACACAATAACGATGAGCCGGGCCTTCTGTGGCTTAACAGGATAAAGGCGAAATATCCTTTTACAGTATGGCTTAACCCCGTGCCGCAAGATGAATGGAAGTGGACTGAAAGCATAGGCATGCTAAACGATTTTTACGAAAGCAACATGTTCCCCCTTACGCTCTCGGGTATAAAGGACGCTATTCTGGCCCTCAAGCGGCGTCCCGGCCATCACGGCACGTCGGGACTCCCGACGTGATGAGGGTATATACCGTTGATGCTTTTACCGACGGGCCGAATTCCGGAAATCCGGCCGCCGTGTGCATTCTTGAAAAAGAGATGCCGGATCGGAGAAAGCAGGAGATCGCTTCCCGGGTAAATCTCTCAGAGACGGCTTTTCTGCTCAGGAGAAAAGGTCTTTTTGAACTCAGATGGTTTACTCCCAAGATGGAAGTTGACCTTTGCGGACACGCCACCCTCGCAAGCGCCCATATTCTTTTCACTCTCGGCATCCTTCCCGATATGGAAGATGCCGTATTTTCCACAAAAAGCGGGGTTCTTACCGCGAGGAGAAAAAGCGACCTCATAGAGATGGATTTCCCCTCGGAGGACCCTTGGGAAGTTGAGGCGCCGGAGGACCTGCTTATGGCGATTTCCCAAGTCCCTCTTTACGTGGGCAGAAACCGCTTTGACTACCTCGCTCTTTACGAGAGCGAAGAGACGGTAAGAAGCGCCGTCCCGGAACTCGGCCACATAAGGAGGCTTGATTCCAGGGGACTTATAATAACGAGCGTCTCAAGTTCTCACCGCTACGATTTCGTATCGCGTTTTTTCGCTCCTAACGCCGGGATAGAGGAGGATCCGGTTACGGGATCTGCTCACTGCTGCCTTTGTCCTTTCTGGAGCCGCAGACTCGGGAAGAAAGAACTCACGGGCTACCAGGCATCGGAAAGAGGCGGCCTTATTAATACAAGACTTCTTGAGAAAAGAGTCTTTTTGTCGGGGAAGGCTGTTACTCAGGGAAGCTTCGAAATCAATCCGGAGTCCTAAGGGAACCTGTATCTGCCGCTTGCCAAGATTCACAAAACTTCTTTTTTTCGGTAAAATTCAAAACCCTATAGTTACAGGGGCGGCGTAGCCAAGAGGTAAGGCAACGGTCTGCAAAACCGTCATACCCCGGTTCGATTCCGGGCGCCGCCTCCAAGTCTGAACCGCGTTCAGCACAATGCCCGGGTGGCGGAATTGGTAGACGCAAGGGACTTAAAATCCCTCGGGAGTATCTCCCGTGCCGGTTCGAGTCCGGCCCTGGGCATTTTTCTAACAAATCCTGAAACAAATATGTTAAAATGCAAAATAGTGCCTAATGGACAGTGCTAGTTGCGACAGACGGCTGATTTCAAGGAGGTTTTGGAGATGAATTTTAGAACTCGGCTTAATACAGCTATTTTTGCATTTGTTTTCTCGTTTGCGCTTGTTTTTTCCCTAAATGTGGTTGCGCAGGAAGGACAGGATGAGCAAGAAGAAACCCTCAGCGCGGTAGAAGAAGCCAGTTACACGCTTCAGAGAATGATTGTGACCGCCACCAAGCGGGCTCAGCTTGCTAAGGATGTGCCCTTTTCCTTGAATGTCCAGTCAGAAGAGGATATCAAGCGCCTTAACACAACTAATCTGGAGGATCTTTCCCGCAACGTTGCCGGGCTCTCAATACAGAATCTCGGGCCAGGCCAGAGCGTAGTTACGATCCGCGGCGTTTCTTCCGGACAGATAGTGAGGGACCAGCCCGGCGTAAAAGAGCAGGTGGGGGTCTATCTTGACGAAACCCCTATATCGCTGTCGCTTTTTACTCCTGACATCGATCTTTTCGATCTGAACCGCGTGGAGACCCTGAGAGGACCACAGGGAACGCTTTTCGGATCAGGCTCGATCGGCGGTACCGTTCGCTATATAACTAACCAGCCGTTACTGGGCGTAAATGAGGTTAAAGTCGAGATTGACGGAAACTATCTTGACGAAGGTTCCACAGGGGGTCATCTCAAAACTGCCCTCAATGTTCCCTTAGGCGAAGATGCCGCCATTCGTTTGGTGGCTTACGGTACCAGATACGGCGGCTTCATCGATGCCCGTAAGGAAGGGGGTACCGTGGATGAGGATGTAAACGACGGCAACCGCCTCGGCGGACGTATTTCCCTCTTGTGGGAGCCGACCGAAAACCTGTCCATTACTCCGCGCATTGTATATCAGAACATTGACCTTGGAGGTTTTAACCGCGAAGAGGTATTTAACCTTTTTGCGAATCCCTATACCGTTCCCCCGACTCCGCTTGGTGATAGAGAGCAGCATTTGCTGCTTGACGAGGCTTTTGAGGATGAAACTCTGATTTTTGACACCGTGGCGGATTGGAGCATTGAAGGTCTCTTTGACGTTACATACTCGGCAAGCTACATAAGCCGCGATCTTCTTGTAAGTCGTGACGCGAGTGCTCTTACCGGTAGCGTGAGTGTGGACCTTGGATTTGCAGAGGATCAAGTGGCAAACCCATCCAATCTGCGCGACACTACCGACCTTGAACAGATGACCCATGAACTTCGCTTAAGTTCTAACGATGACGGCGCGCTTCATTGGCTTGCGGGTGTTTTCTACTCCGACGTGGAGCGTGACTATTCCCAGCGTTTGCCGACTCCAGGGTATGACGCGTTATTTATACCTTCGGCTGATACCAATTTCCCTGACGCTGTGGATTCACCCTATAGTTCAGATTTGACCTATGATTTAAGGCAGGTCGCGCTTTTCGGCGAGGCGACTTATAAGTTGCTTGACCGTCTTGGCTTGACGGCGGGATTGCGCTGGTATGACTGGGAAGAGGATAAGACCTTCAGGTCCGGCGGAGGTTTCTCGAATTCTGATGCCCAGAATCAGGACGTTACGGTTTCCTCCGACGGATTTACGCCTCGGTTTATGGTTAGCTACGACGCTAACGATAACGTTACGCTTAATGCTCAGGTTTCACGTGGATTTCGTCTGGGTGGCGTGAATGACCCGCTTAACCAACTGCTTTGCGGGGATGCTTATGATACTTTCCGGGGATATCAGGAGTTTGAGGATGAGACTCTCTGGAACTATGAGGTCGGGTTTAAGTCCTCTTTTGAAAATGTTGCGCTGAACGGCTCGGTTTTTTATACCGACATTGAGAATCTGGGTGTAAACGTTGATGCGGGTCCCTGCTCTTCTAGGGTTACGATCAGCGTACCTGAATCTCACACTGCGGGAGCGGAGCTTGAACTGTCTATCCAGCCGACAAGATCTTTACTGCTCGCTTTTGCCGGAAGTTATTTAGAAGCAGAGTTTGATTCCACTATCAGGGCGGCAGATGGGGGTGCGGTTGAGGGAATAGAAGATGGTAACCGCATACCTTCTGTTCCGGACTGGCAGCTCTCAGGATCCGCCACTTATACTTTGCCGGGTCTTCTGAGCGCTAGGGGAAGCTATCTCTCGGCTTCATGGCAGTTCGTAGGCGACAGCATCACGCAGTCAGGCGATCAGGTGCCCGGCAGGGAAATTTTCTCGCACGGATTGCCCTATAGGGGGGCCTCTGCCGATGAGGCAACGGAAGTTGATCTGCTGCTTGATTCATACCACCTGTTCAACCTTTCCGCGGGCTTGGTATATGACAATATCGAGTTCACGGCTTACGTAAAGAATATTACGGATGAAAACGTTAGGCTTTCGTTTGACCGCGAGCGGGGAGGACGGGCCCGTCTTGCTTACAGAGTGGGTCAGCCCCGTACTTTCGGAGTGGTTACGCGTATGCGCTTCTGATAAAAGGTTTAGTTTGATCTAAGATGCTCTGAGTTGCGTGTGGGACTCAGGGCATCTTGAGTCCGCTTTCAGAACTCGGGTCTGGGAATTGGGAAAAGATTCTCAAAGAGTTTATAAAGGTGATGACGAATCGTTACGGCGGGACTCAGTGAAGCACTCTTCTTTCTTTTTCATCTCCGGGAATTTCTTCTGAGTCGTCATCGTAATAAAGGTAATTTACTTCTTCGAAGAGTTCATCAAACTCGTCGGCAAATTCATCCTCTTCATCAAATATATCTAACGGGTAATCAAGGTTTTCATCTTCTTTTTTGATAAATTTGAGCATGGTTGCCTCCGGCGGGAAAAATTCTCAACCAAAAGCTACACCCCGGTTACCAAAAGTCAACATCCCGAGGTTAAGTTTCGGTTAAGCGACACAACTATTCTTATTCATGACCTTTCCATCACGACGGTTTTAAAAGAAAAGAGACGTTCTCAAGAATGAAATCGGGTTTTATTGCATTGCCCTCGAGATCGGTTTTTTTGGTAACTCCGCTCAGCACGAGCGCCGTGCTGTACCCCGCTTTTTTCCCTCCGGCAACGTCGGTGCGGAGACTGTCTCCGACCAGAAGGGTTTTTTTCGTCGGCGCCACCCCGCTTTTCTCCAGAATATCAAACATGTATTTTTCGGGCTTTCCGGCCGTCACAGCCTTCTTTCCCGATGCGGCTTCCACCGATGCGAGCAGGGCTCCTGTCGCGGGGGCCCTGCCGTGTTCGCAAGGGTAGAAGAAATCTCCGTTTGTGCCGATAAAGTCTGCCCCGTTTCCGATTGCTATGGAAGCGGTCTTTATTTCCTCAAGGTTAAATCCCGGGTGGCTTCCTATCACCACGAGGTCCGCACCGGGAGAGTCATTCCCTGAAACCTCAACCAGTCCCGTCTTCCCGACCTCGTTCCTTAGGTAATCGCTTCCGGCTATGAAGACCGTTTTCCATTTCTCCGAGGAAAGGTTCTCCCTTATCATAGACGCGGTTGCCATGGGGGAGGTTACGAACTCGCTATCGTGCGAGCGAATTCCGAGTCCTCTGAGTTTCTCGGCGTAGTCAGAAGGAGACCGCGAAGGGTTGTTGGTTATGAAGCGTATCTCCCTTTTATTCTTTCTTAATGTTTCCAGCACTTCGGGGGAGCTGCTGATGGCCTTTTCGCCGGAATATATAACCCCGTCTAGGTCAAAGACAAAATGATCAAACGAATTTTGAAAATCCATAACAGGGGGCGGGAATTTTACGGTGGAGGCTGTTCTATCCCCAGATATTCTTTTTGAGTTCTTCCTGAAGACTGGAGTCGTAGTTAGACCTCATTATCTTGATCAGTTTGTTTTCCCTGTCTTCAAAAAACTCAATTCCCATAAAGGAAAGCACGTCAAACGCAGCCCTTTTGTAACCTTCGTAGAACTCTTCTATTTCTCCGGAAGCCCTGACGGTCTTTGAATCAAGGTAAAGGGCTATTGCTGCGATTTCATCCTTTATCTCGGGGGCTATCTCGATCTGGAACCCCTCAAGTTCGCCCTGAAGGAGATGATTCGTGTACATCTCAATTACGGCGTCAAGTGTGTATGCGTCCATTTAAGCGTTCCCTCCGGCGTATTCTAACCGTTTTTACTAAGAAGTTCACTTGCCACTATTATGTTGTCTCTTCCCGCCTTTGCCGCAAGCTGCACTGCTTCTTTTAGAGTGGTTTTTTCCTCGACGGTGCCGAGTTTTAAAAGCATTGGCAGGTTCACCCCTGAAATCACCTCCATTTCACCACTTTCAAGAAACATCAGGCTTATGTTGGAGGGGGTTCCTCCGAACATGTCCGTTACAAGCAGTATCCCGTCTCCCTCGTCAACTGTGTCGACCGAAGCTTTCACTTTCTTTTCAAAATCCTTGGAGTCTTTTGAGGCGTCTATTGAGACTGCGGTCATCTTGACCCTGGGTTTCTCGGGCAGAATGAAATTCACGGCTGATATAAGCTCCTTTGCGAGCTTTCCGTGCGTGATCACAACTATGGAAAACATAGGATTTTTATAGCTTATTTATATCCCTGTGTCTAATAATCGCGGAATATTCGGAAAGGCTTTCGCCGAGAGCGTCAGCCATGACTACCGAGCGGTGCTTCCCTCCGGTGCAGCCTATCCCCAGAGTAAGATAGGATTTTCCTTCCTCGGAATATTTCGGGATTAAAAAGCGCAGAAAAGAGCACAGCTTCTCAAGAAACTCCCGCGAAGCTTTATCCGACATGACGAAGTCCACGATTTCGCTTGAGGTTCCGTCAAGGTCCCTCAGGGATTCTGTGAAATGAGGATTTTTCAGAAACCGAACGTCGAAAACCAGATCCGCGTCTTCGGGAACCCCGTACTTGTAGCCGAAGGAGAGAAGGGTAATGAGAGGGGTCTGCTTGTCGGTTGTCCCGGCAATCTTCGCTATGATCGCTTTTAGATCGTGAACGCTGAGGGCGCTTGTGTCTATGTGCTTGTCCGAGAGCTCTCGTATGTCCGCTAGGATCCGCTTTTCCTCTGATATTCCTTCGGTTAGCGTCTTCTCAACTCCAAGCGGGTGAACTCTCCTTGTCTCCTTGTATCTTTTAACAATTGTCTCATCAGAGCATTCAAGAAACACAAGGTCGACTCTTTCGGCCGATTTTCTTATCTTTTTCAGCACTTTTTCAAAATCATAAAGCGCATCTTTTACCGGTATTCGTATATCAATGACTACGACCGCCTTTTTTATCTGCGTAAGAGATTTCCCGCAAAGGTCGATAAAAGAGAAAAGAAGCTCGGGAGGCAGGTTGTCGACGCAGAAAAAGCCCATATCTTCAAGCGCTTTCGTCGCGGTGCTTTTTCCCGAACCGGATAGCCCGCTCAGTATTATTATCTGTTCCATTATTTCCGAGTGCCGGACGGAATCTCGATTTTTTTGCCGGTCTCCTTAAGTATCTGGTTCCGCACTGCCACATCTATTACGGATGCCATGTTTCTTCCCGGACTCACAGGCAGCACGATGTAGGGCAGTTCTATGTCGAGTATGGAGTATGTTTTCGTGTCCAAGCCCAGGCGATCGTATTCCGTTTCGGAATCCCACTGGTGAAGCTCTATTACCATGTCGATCTCTCTTTTTTCCATAACGCAGGTGGTTCCGAAAAGGTCCTTTATGTTCACTATGCCTATTCCCCTTACCTCCACAAGGTACCTTATGTTCTCGGGACCCACTCCGACAAGTGTCTGGGAACCTATCTTCCTTATCTCGACCACATCGTCCGCGATAAGCTTGGAACCCTGTATTATAAGGTCGATCGCGCATTCGCTTTTCCCGATTCCGCTTTTCCCGAGAATCAGGACTCCCGTATGGTGCACGTCCAGAAGCACTCCGTGAACCGTTATTCTGGTTGCGAACTCCTCGGCGAGCAGTTCATTGAGAATAGTTATGAATTTCCCCGTGCCCAAGGTCGTGGCAAAAAGCGGTATCCGTTTTTTTTCAAAATACTCGGTAAAGGATTCTTCCGGGCGAGCTCCCTTTGAGAGTATAAAGCAGGGAATATCGTTTGACAGAAGACTTGATATTATCTTTTTCTGGGTTTTGGCGGGAAACCCGTTTATGTAGGAGATTTCCGTTCTGCCGAGCACTTGTATGTTTCCGCTCTCGAGTTCTATTCTCTTTTCTATCATCCTTAATCCCGGCTTCTTGGCGCTCGGTGAAATTATGCGTCTTTCAAACCCGTCTTTCCCGGAAATACATTCAAGAAAGAGTTTTTCTCCGAACTTTCCGTAAAAGTCCCCGATCGAGAGGGAATGACTATTCTCAGAGTTTTTCATCTTCTTCAATCAGCAGGTTGTAAATATCGGAGGCCTCTTTCGACGCGATAAGTTTTGACCTTACGTCGTTTTGCCCTAGTATCCCGGATATCCGCGCAAGCAGGGTTATCCGGGTTTCCGTGGGACAGTTCTCAGGAGTTATCAAGACGGCGAAAAGGTGGGTTTTCTCCCCGTCCAGCGAGTCGAAATCAACCCCCGCTTCGCTTCTGGCAAACGCCATGGTTATATCCGGAATATCAAGGAGTTTTACGTGTGGGATCGCCACCCCGGAATCAATTGCTGTGCTGCATAGTTCCTCTCGTTCAACCAGGATTTCGTTGAGTCTCTGCACGTTAAGCCTGGGCACGGCTTCTGCGACTTTTTCCGATAGCTCCCGCAGCACGTCCGGCTTTGTCGTCGAAACGAGTTGGGGAAATACGGAGTTTTTTTCCAGGCATTCCGAAATTCTCACTTTTTTCCGCACTCAGGGGGTAAGAAGTCCTACCTTTCTTGAATCGGTTTTTTTGTAAACGACATTCATCTCAAGCGTCTCGCTGTTTCTGAAAGCGACGAAATTCTCTTCAGACGCGTCAAGCTGCAGCAGTGCCTCAGCAACACTCATGGGCTTGGGACTCAGGTACTGGTGATCGACTCTCAGGTTGTTTTCCGTTTCCGTCCTCTGCGCGCGTGCGGCGGAAGGAGTCCTCGAGACGTTTCTCCTTCTAAGAGTCAGTTGTTTGTCCGTTCTTCTTCGCAGCTGTTTTATGATCGTGTCGAAAAGCTTGTCTATGGATGAGTGCATTTCCTCCGTTTCCACCGAAGCGGCCGCTTTCAGGGGCCCCGAGCTGATCGTTATTTCCGCATTGTTTCTGAGCTTTTCCGCTGAGAGGATTACTTTTGCTTCTGATGGATGTCTCTCCGGGTCTATGTACCTCTGGAGCTTTGGCATCTTCTTCATCGCGTAACGCTTTAGATGTTCCGATCTTCTTTTGTCGGGAATGTTCTTCGTGATGATATCGATTTTCATGGTTCAAACCTCCTTTGAGAGTCTTTTTGATGAGCTGGGTATGCCGAGTGTTTTCCTGTATTTTGCAACCGTTCTTCTCGCGACCTTTATGTTTTTCATGGAAAGTATTCTGGATATGTCTTCGTCCGAGAACGCGCACTGGGCCGGTTCGTCATTAACTATTTCCCTGATCATTGATTTTATCTTTTCAAGCGAAACCTTTTGTCCGTTGGAGGATTGAACTCCTCTTGAGAAAAGCTTTTTAAGTTCTATCACTCCTTGAGGACATTGTATGTATTTTCTGCTTGTTATACGGCTCACGGTTGATTCATGAATTCCCACTGTATCGGCCACGTCCTTTAGCTTTAGGGGCTTTATGTGAGCACTGCCGTGATCGAAAAACTCCCTTTGCTCGTCAACGATTTTCTCCATAACTTTGCGTATTGTGGTTTCCCGCTCTTCGATACAGCGAACGATTCTCTGGGCCACCTCGATTTTTTCCCGCAGATAGTCCGTGGTTTCTCCCGTTAGGTTCGCGCGATCGGCGAGAATCTTTCTGCAGTAGGAACTTATCTTGAGTCTTGGAAAACTCCTGTTTGACTGCATCTGCAAGTTATCTCCCACCTTGTACACGTAGAAGTCGGGAACGATGTTTCTGGTCGCGTCTTTAGTGTAATAAGGCCGCCCGGGTTTTGGCTCAAGGGAAGTTATTACGGCTTCAATTTCCAGTATTTCTTCCCTGCCTATGTCAAGTTCGGCACAGATTTTCTCGTAGTCTTTTCTGCCGAGATCGTCGATATGGTTCTCTACTGCCCGCACAAGGGAACTTTCCCTTTCGTAACCGAGATCCAGAACCTGTGCGACGAGACACTCGGAGAGGGAGCGGGAACCGGCTCCTATGGGATCAAACGTGGTGCGTATCCTCTCGGCTACCCGTATTATCTCCGCCATAAGGTCGCTGGCTACCTCAGATGAGCCTTCTGCTTCGAGCAGTCTCGCTATTTCCTCAAATTCGATCTCAAGGTATCCGTCCTCGTTTATGTTACCAATGATAAGCGAAGCTATCTGCTTTTGCAGTTCGCTGAAATCGGTCATTGACAGCTGCCAGTGGAGGTGCTCAAACAAAGAATCCTGATTTGGAATCTGGTTTTCCCAGGTAGTTTCCTCACTTGTTTCCGCGGAGAACTCCTCGGGTACGGGATAGTCGGTTTCTGTCGGACCGAGTTCATTTAGAAGGGATTCGCCCGGATCTTCTTTCTCCGAATCCAAAGATGAATCTGGATCTTCTTCCAGAGCGGGGTTTTCTATGAGCTGTTCCTCAAGGTATTCCCTGAGCTCAACCGTGTTCATCTGCACCAGGCTTAGAAAAAGCCTGAGATGCTGGGTGAGGATGAGCTTTTGCTTCTGTACTACATTAGGAGTTTGCGTAAGACCGAATCCGCTCATTTAAATGATTTTTCTCCTTTCCCTGTTTCCCCAACCCTGTAAAACCGACCCATTTAAATTATAACACCATTTGACCCTTTATTTAATTTTAGGCCTGAATCGCATCAACCGGGGAGAGTCACTTCAGGAGTGATTGCTTAGAGCAGGTTGCCGCCGGGGCGCAGTACATAGGAGGGGATTAGAAGCGGAGAACCGTTTGGCCGCGCTTACGGGTTTATATGTGGAATCCAGATCCCAAGTCCGCTGGATGAGCGTAGGTCGTATTACTCCCGGTACCACTCGTGGATATTCCACAGTTCGGAGTCCCATCCGTTTGCCCGTACCCCCTTTAGGCTGTTACTGAAAGCCGAGACGGAGGCGCGGTCAACCAAAGGAATCACTACGTGGTTCTGAGTCAACATGTCATTCATTTGAATGACCAGGTTTTCGCGATCTGGGCCGATGGGGGTCCGCGTCAGTTCCTGATAGAGATCATAGTACTCTTGGTTGGACCAGCGAGATATGTTGCCGCCCAACCAGTTGCTTTCGGAGCCGGGAATCTCAGTAGTTAGCCAGCTTGACAGATAGTTCTGGGGATCAGTGGATGTTGCTCCGTTGGCAAACATTTCAACGTCGGCATAAAATCTCCAGACATTGTCGGGATTCTCCGGGTCGCTGCTAAAGAAGACACCGGCGTTAATGTTTTTCAATTCGGTTTCTACCCCTATATCCCTCCACCATCCCTGAATCAGTTCCTGGGTGCCTTGGCGAACCGAGTTGGTAGAGGTTTGATAAAGAATTCTCAGGCGGATTCCATCTTTTTCCCGGATGCCGTCGTTGCTTGGTATCCATCCTGCCTGATCAAGCAGGGTTCTTGCTTCCTCGATATCCTGGGTCAGACAGTCCTCGTTATTTGGTGAAGCGTACTGGGGAGGCGCTGGAATAATATTGCAGGTTGCCCTGCCCGCGGCGCCGTAAAGTTGCTCGACGATATGTCCGCGGTCAATGGCTAGAGACAAGGCCTTGCGCACTGCCGGATCGGTCAGGAAAGGATGAGGGTTATTGCCGTCTGACCACTCGGAGCGCCGGTCTTCCAGATCCGGATCGGGATTAGTGAAATTGATTGCTAAGTGCTCAACAAGGGAGGCGAATGCTGGCCGAACCGTTCCCTTGCCTGTTTCCTGCAAAGATCCGAGAGTTTGAGGGTCTATTTGCAGGTTCGATGCGTAGTCAGCTTCACCCGTCTCCAGAACAGCCCGCGCAGAAGCAACGGCGTCCCCGCCGCCTTTTATTACTATCTTGGGGAATAGTCTTTCGTTCGCGCGGAAATGTTTGTTGGCCTCATAAGTGAGAAATGATGTGGTATCCATTCCCGACCCGCTGACGGTGAAATCGGTGATTTTATAGGGCCCCGTGCCGACGGGGTGCAGGTTCTCCATGTGGCACCCCTGAGCTGCCTCGCCGACGCAGTTTGCAAACTGCGCCTTTTGCAGGATAGGGGAAGTGGCCCCGACAAAGAGGGTATATGGATAGATAACGGGGGCGGTGAAGGTAATCCTGATGCTAAGGGGGGAGTCCTCGACAGGATCCACATTACCTACGGGTACGGGACCACACACATTTTCCGTTGATGGCAGAGAACACAAGTATCTGTGGGTAAATATAACGTCTTCAACCGTTAGAGGAGTGCCATCGGACCAGAGGATTCCCTCTTTAAGTTTCCAGGTGATCGTGGTCATATCTTCTGATACGCCGCCATTTTCCACGGTCGGAATTTCCTCTGTTAGTCGAGGTACTAGCCTTCCTTCCTCATCATAGTTAGCCAATGGCTCTAGGATCAAAGCGCTGGCATCAACGTCCTTAGTTCCCCCTGCAAGATAAGGATTGGCGATAGTAGGGGCCTGCCAATAAAGTATGGTCAAGGTTTCATCATCGTCATCTCCACAGGAAATTATGAAAAGTCCCGCAACTATCATGGCCAAGACTAAAAACGTTTTTTTGTGTTTCATCTGAATTTCTCCTGAGAGGTGATTGGTACTCTAAGTTTTAAAATCTTTCCTATTATTACCAAGAAACATTTGGGACGCAATCGCTGTCAGGGACCATCAAATGCGAGTGCTCGGAAAAACTTTGAAACCACGGAGAATTTCTCAATTATTTTTATGCGGTTATCTTTTTTTGTGTGAACGTAAGCGAAGCCGCAAGAATCATAATCATTCTCGGTGCGGTGCTAATAGCGCTCGGAGTCATACTGCCTTATGTGGCGAAACTTGATTTCTTCGGGAAACTTCCTGGAGATATAAAAATCAAAAGAGAAAACTTCAGTTTTTATTTTCCGATTGCAACCTGCATAGTGCTGAGCATCCTGCTTACGCTTCTGGGCAATCTTTTCTTCAGAAAATAAAAACTGGGGAGGCTGGGTGGGAATTAGGGACTTTTCCGCTCGTCAGGAAGGACCCACTCTCTTTCGTTCATGAAAAGTTTTTCATACTTTTCTATGCTGTTTTCCGACTCAAGGGTTTGCGATATGTCGTCAAGCCCTTCAAGAAGCACTTTTCTTTTGAAATCGTCTATCTCGAATGAAAAGCTTACCCCTTCCCCCGTTACAGACTTCTCAACCAAGTCAATCTCAAGGGAATAACCTTCACTTTCCCATACGAGGCGGAACAACTCATCCGTTCTGTCCTTGGAGAGGACTATGGGAAGTATCGAGTTCTTAAAACAGTTGTTGTAGAAAATATCTGCGAAGGAAGGGGCCAGAATTACCCTGAACCCTGCTTCCCTTATCGCCCATGGGGCGTGTTCCCTGGAGCTTCCGCTCCCGAAATTCTCTCTCGTGAGCAGTATGCATGCGTCCGTGTATCTCGTCTGGTTGAGTTCGAAATCCTCGTTTAAGGTTCCGTCGTCGTTGTACTTCCAGTCAAAAAACAGAAATTCCCCGAACCCTGTTCTCTCGATGCGTTTTAGGAATTGCTTGGGGATTATCTGGTCGGTATCGACATTCATTCTGTCAAGAGCCGCCACTTTTCCCGATACCTTTTGAAGCTTCTCCATGTCTCAGATCCCCTTTTCTATTTCCCAGTCGCGCACGTCAACGAAATGTCCCTTGAGTGCCGCTGCGGCTGCCATTATCGGACTTACCAAGTGGGTTCTTCCCCCTTTCCCCTGACGACCCTCAAAATTCCTGTTGGACGTGCTCGCGCATCTCTCCCCTGGAGCCAGTATGTCCGGGTTCATCCCGAGACACATGCTGCATCCAGACTCGCGCCACTCAAACCCGGCCTCGGTGAATACCCTGTGAAGATCCATCTCCTCCGCCTTTTTCTTTACGAGCTGGGAGCCGGGAACCACCATGGCGTTTACTCCGTCGGCGACTCTCCTGCCTTTTACCATTTTCGCAACCGCCAGCAGATCCTCCATCCTGGAATTCGTGCAGGAACCTATAAATACCCTGTCAACGTGTATGTCCGTTATCGGGGTGTTTGCCTTGAGACCCATGTATTCAAGGGCCTGCTCCATTGATTTTCTCCTGCCCGCGTCTTCGCATTCCATGGGATCGGGTACTTTTGAGGTTACGTCCGTTACCATCCCTGGGTTGGTTCCCCAGCTTACCTGTGGAGCTATCTTGCGGGCGTCGAGAGTGATGGATTTATCGAAAACGGCGTCGGAATCCGTGTGGAGAGTCTGCCAGTGTTCGAGGGCTTTTTCGTAATTGCCGTTTTTCGGAGCGTACCGGCGGCCCTTTACGTATTCAAAGGTCTTTTGATCGGGCGCTATCATTCCGGCCCTTGCCCCTCCCTCTATCGACATGTTGCACACAGTCATCCTCTCTTCCATGGAAAGAGCCTCTATCGCTTCCCCGCGGTACTCGACCACTGTTCCGGTGGCCCCCGCGGTTCCTATATGTCCGATTATGCCCAGTATTATGTCCTTTGCCGTGACTCCGTACTGGCGTTCGCCCTCGACCCTTATTTCAAACACCTTCGGACGGTTCTGTCTTAAGCACTGCGTCGCCAGAACATGCTCCACTTCGCTTGTTCCTATACCGAAGGCAAGCGCTCCGAACGCTCCGTGAGTGGAAGTGTGGCTGTCTCCGCATACTATGGTCATCCCGGGTTTTGTGAGACCGAGTTCGGGACCGATCACGTGCACTATGCCCTGGGAGTGGTTGTTTATTCTTATTCCGAAGAGCGTTATTCCAAAATCCTTACAGTTTTGCCGTAAGGCTTCTATCTGTTTTGCGGATATGGGGTCCGAAATGGGTCCGCTGCGGTCGGTGGTCGGCACGTTATGATCCATCGTGGCGAAAGTAAGGTCGGGTCTCCTTACTTCTCGTCCCGTAATTCTCAGCCCTTCAAACGCCTGCGGAGAGGTAACTTCGTGAACGAGGTGAAGATCTATGTAGAGGAGGGACGGCTTGCCTTCTTCTTCGTGCACGAGGTGCGATTCCCAAATTTTGTCAAAAAGAGTTTTTCCCGCCATCGCTAACTGCTCCAAAGCGCCGTTTTCTCGTTTCCGAATTGCGCTTTCTTCCCAAGCTCCTCCTCTATGCGCAGAAGCTGGTTGTATTTTGCTATTCTGTCACTTCGGGACGCCGATCCGGTCTTGATCTGCCCGGCGTTTGTGGCAACCGCGATATCCGCTATCGTCGAGTCCTCTGTTTCTCCCGAGCGATGGGATATTATGTAACTATAACCCGCCTGCCTGGCCATCTCAATAGCCTCGAGGGTTTCTGTTAGCGTTCCTATCTGGTTTACTTTTATGAGTATTGAGTTCGCAACGCCCGAGTTTATTCCGTCTGAAAGTCTCTTAGTGTTTGTTACGAAAAGATCGTCTCCGACAAGCTGGACAGCGGAACCTATTTTTTTTGTAAGCGCTTTCCACCCCTCCCAGTCATTTTCATCCAACGGGTCTTCTATGGAAACGATAGGATACTTTTTTATCCACTCTTCGTATATTTCCATTAAACCGGCGACCGGCACGGTTTTTTGCTCCACGTGGTAATCTCCCTCGTGGAAGAACTCGCTTGATGCTACGTCAAGCGCTATTGATACCTGCTCTGCCGGGCTGTATCCAGCTTTCCATATGGCCTCTATTATGCATTCTAGGGCCTCTTCGTTTGATCCCAGCGAGGGCGCGAAGCCTCCTTCGTCCCCGACGGCCGTCGAGAGGTTCTTGGCGCTGAGTATGGATTTAAGTGCGTGGAAGGTTTCCACTCCCGCCCGAAGGGCCTCCCGGAAGGTGGAAAAACCGTGGGGAACTATCATGAATTCCTGAAAATCAAGGTTGTTGTCCGCGTGAGCGCCACCGTTGATTATGTTCATAAGCGGTACGGGGAGGGTATCGGCATCCTCGTTCCCGAGATGGCTGAAAAAAGACTTTCCCTCCGAATTCGCCGCCGCCCTCGCCGAAGCAAGCGAAACGCCCAGAATGGAGTTCGCTCCGAGCCGGGATTTTGTTTCCGTCCCGTCAAGCTCTATCATCGTCCGGTCTATCATGGCTTGGTTGCATGCTTCAAGACCCGCGAGGCGCGGGGCTATTATGTTGTGGACGTTTTTTACCGCCTCCAAAACCCCTTTGCCCATGTATCTGCCCTTTTCCCCGTCCCGAAGCTCAAGCGCTTCGTGCTCTCCGGTCGACGCTCCCGAGGGAACCATCGCCCGACCGAAGGCGCCGTCTGCGCAATGAACCTCTACCTCTATCGTGGGATTCCCCCTTGAGTCCAGTATTTCTCTTGCTTTTATTCTGCTTATCTTCGACATTTTAGCTTCCTTCTTGAGTTGGTCTGTTCAACTGTGAAGCGCAACCCCCTAGATTTGGGTTTGATTGTACGGAATTGGAGGTATTTTTCAAACATTTCGTAAAATCAGCGGCGCACAGGCGACAATCTCCAACACGGAACGGGGACTTTCTGTCATGTCTGGAGGTTGCAGGCATCCGGATTTCATAATAAAATCGGCAGAATCGCCTGTTCACTGCAGTGTAGAATCAGCTTGGGGTCCACAACGTATCTCACAGGATGCGGAGAAATATCTTTTCGGCAATTGGGTAATCTGGTATTATTCTAAATCTGATCTCAACGCGAACACCGGTGTAGAAGGAGGTAGAAAGCAGCTATGATGGTCCATGACTTTCGGTTATTTAAGGGTTGTCGGAGTGTTGCTGCTTGGGTTGTGAGTAGATTCGGCATTGTCGCGGTGTTGCTGGTCTTTGCCTTGTTGCCCGAGACCGCACTGGCCGCTGTCGAGGGCGAGGCACAGTTCGTCTTCAACACGTTTGGATTCCTTGTGTGGGGTGCCCTCGTGATGTGGATGGCAGCAGGCTTCACAATGCTCGAGGCGGGTTCGGTACGGACGAAGAACGCTTCGGTCATCTGCCTGAAAAACATTGGTCTCTACTCCATTGCCGGACTGGCGTACTACCTGATAGGCTTCAACATCATGTATGTCGGAGTCGAGCCGGGCGGCTGGTTTGGTTCGCTCGAACTTCTGTACGGCACGACCGCCGATGAAGTGGCGCTGCTGGGCGGTGAGGAAACAGCCACCGCGGCTGTCGTCGAGAGCGGTTACTCGGCAATGTCGTACTGGTTTTTCCAAATGGTGTTCGTGGCGACCACGGCTTCGATTGTCTCGGGCGCTTTGGCCGAGCGCGTGAAGTTGTGGTCTTTCTTTGTTTTCATCGCCGTGTTGACCTCGGTCATCTACCCAGTCGTTGGCGCCTGGACTTGGGGTGGGGGCTGGTTGGCTGAACTGGGGTTCAAGGACTTCGCCGGTTCCACCGTGGTGCACTCCACGGGAGGCTGGGCGGCACTCGCCGGGGCTATCATGGTTGGACCACGCTCGGGCAAGTTCCGGGCTGACGGCAGTGTCAAGGCGACCCCTCCATCCAATGTTCCGATTGTCACTCTCGGCGTTTTTATCCTGTGGATGGGCTGGTTCGGCTTCAACGGCGGTTCGCATCTGGCCTTCAGCGGTGCATTTGATGCCGTGGCGGTGAGCAATATCTTCTCAAACATTAACCTGGCCGCGGCGGCTGGGGTTTTGGCAGCTCTGACTCTATCCCGCCCCGTACTGGGCCGTGTAGACCTGCTCGCCGGACTTAACGGCGCTCTGGCTGGTCTCGTCGCGATCACAGCGGCGCCGAATATCGTCCAGCATCACTGGGCAATAGTGGTCGGAGCGATTGCAGGCATGGTCTGCCTGTTATCCATGAAGGGTTTGGAAATGATAAAGATCGACGACGTCGTGGGTGCTGTCCCGGTTCATCTCTGCGCTGGCATCTGGGGGACGTTGGCGGTCTGCATCGCCGCCGGTGGGAGCCTTTTTGCTCAGATCATCGGCATTTTGGCCATAGGTGCGTTTGTGTTTGGGTCATCAATGCTGTTGTGGTTTGTCATCGACCGGACTTTGGGTTTGCGGGTCTCAAAGGATGTCGAGGCCATCGGCCAGGATGTGGGCAATCTGGGCATCGAAGCCTATCCAGAATTTGTGATAATGCCGGAAGAGACCTGATTAGAGCGCTAGGGCAATCTTCCAGTCCGGGCTGCGGGCCTCCAGGGACAGGTTGCAACCCAGTTGCGTTCTCAATCAGGATGCCTCGAACTTTGGAGCCACGACTTGCGAGGGTCGACAGGGTCAAATCGGGCCGTTTGGTCTGTCCTCGATGATCTCCCCGTCCTTCAGGCTTATTACTCTTTTTGAGTGAGAGGCTATGTCTTCTTCGTGCGTTATCATTACTATCGTTTTTCCCTGCTCGTTCAGTTCTTTGAATATTTTCATTATCTCGTAACTAGTTGCCGTGTCCAAGTTCCCGGTGGGTTCGTCCGCTAGTATCATCCTAGGGTTGTTCACAACCGCTCTGGCTATCGCCACCCTCTGCTGCTGTCCTCCCGAGAGCTGGTTGGGGAGGTGGTCCGCTCTCTGCTCAAGTCCCACGAGGGCGAGTGCGGCCGAGGCCAGTTTTTTTCTCTGCGCCCCCGGCATAGCTGAATAAACAAGCGGCAGTTCCACGTTTTCAAGCGCCGTCGTTCGCGGCAGCAGGTTAAAGCTCTGGAAGACAAAGCCAATCTTCGTGCTCCGTATTTCCGCCTTGTCGTCGCTCTCGAGTTCCATTATATCGGTACCGTCAAGCATGTAGTTTCCACTGCTCTGCGTGTCGAGGCAGCCGAGAATGTTCATAAGCGTGCTTTTGCCGGACCCCGAGGACCCCATGATGGCGACAAATTCTCCCTGTGCGATCTCAAGGTTTACGGATCGAAGCGCTTCGACCTGCACCTTTCCGTTTGAGTATGTTTTGCCGATGTTCTTTAGCTTGATTACGGGGGGTGTCATCAGAATCTTTTCGGCTGGGGAAGCGCAAAGCCCGGTCCCTTGTTGGTTCCGCCGGAAATTGTGTACTCAACTACTATCTTGTCTCCTTCGGAAAGCGGACCGCTTAGAACTTCTGTGTGGAAGTCGTCGCTTATCCCGGTTTCTATTACTACTGGCGAGAGTTTTCCCTGCTTGAGGACCCAGACGTTTTCGCCTGTCTCAGTAGAGGCGGCTGAAGATTTTGGAGGAATGAAGCGAAGTGCGGCAGTGGGAACTTTAAGCACGTCTTTTTTGGTTGATATGACTTTCTTCACTTCGGCGGTCATACCGGGTTTTAGCTCAAGTTCCGGGTTTTCGACAAGGCACGTTACGTCGTAGGTGACAACATCGTTTTTTATGCTGGGGGAATTTGCCACCTGCTTTATCTTCGCGCTGAAATTCTTGCTTGGAAATGCGTCAACTCTGAAGAGAACATCCTGACCCTCTTTTATCTTTCCTATATCTGCTTCGCTTACGTTTGAAACCAGATGAAGAGTTCTAGGGTTCTCGGCCAGTACGTACAGGGGTTCGGATTTGTTCGGGTGTATCTGTTCGCCGATTATGATGTTTTTCTCAAGCACCACGCCGTCAAGCATGGAAGTGATTTGTGTTGCATCGAGTTTTCTCTGTGCCGTTTCCAGATCGGCCTGGGCTTTCTCACGGGCGGCAGCTGCCGCACTGTGCTCTGAGAGAGACAGATTGAATTCCTCACGGGAAATGAGTTCTTTTTCGTAGAGCCTCTTGCTTACCTCGTGCGAGTTGGTTGAAATCTCAAGGTCGGTTGTGGTTTTTTTAAGTATCTCCTTGAAGTATTCGACGTCTCCCGAAAGTCCCTCCGGTTCCTCCATGAGCGCGAGCACCTGGCCCTTTTTGACCTCGTCGTTTACCTCGGAGCGGATTTCCTTTATCGTTCCGTTTATTTGTGAATATATCCTTGCTTCCTTGGTCGGTTTTAAGGTTCCGGAGGCTCTTACCAGGGAAGTTACGTCTCCTCTCTCGACTTCCTGCGTCACGTATTCTATACGGCCTTCCTTTCCTCCGAAGAAGATGAAGTATCCTGCGATAACAAATATGCCGGCGACGGCGTAGAGGAGTTTTGAGCGGGGCAGATTTTTCATCATATCTCTTTTCCGCAGAGGCTTAGCAGCCTTAGCCTTACTATTTTATAGTCATATATGGAGTTTTTGTAGTCCGCTACCGCCTCTTCATAGAGCGCCTGCGCTTGGGCAAGTTCTATTTTCGAAGCGCTTCGCGACTCATATCTCTCCTTCACAAGACGCAGGTTTTTCTCCGATATCGATTCTGAATCCCCGAGTATTTTTATTTTTTTCTCAAGGTGCTTGAGTTTGAGATAGAGTTCCCCGATTGAAAGGATGATTCTGTTTCTGAGCAGTTCGGTCTGCGCTTCGTTTCTTGTAAGTTCGGCCCTTGATTGCGCCATCTGGCCGAACCTTGAGAACCCCTCGAAGATGGGAATCTTAACCCCGATCCCGGCGATGAACGCCGGCGTCCGGGCGCCTTCTCCTTCAAATCTGTACGCCGCTCTGCCGAACACCGACGGGAGAAATCTCCCCCTGTCCTCCGCGATCGAGGCCTTTATTCCGTCGCGGCCCGCCAGGAGACTTTTTATCTCTGCGTTTTCGGAAAGGGCGAAGCTCACGAGATCTTCTCTGGTTTCGTTTACCTTCTCATAGGCGAGATTCTCACGGATGTCGAATTGCCCGAGCGAAGGGTCATTCATCAGGTGCCTTAGGTTGAGCATGGCGAGTTCGTGGGAGTTTTCTCTTGAAACCAGTTCGAGTTTTGCCTGCTGCAGATCGATTTCTGCCTGGTTTAGCTGCTGGGCGGATTTTTTCCCGACGGAGAAAAGCTCTTCGGTTTTCTCAAGGATCCATTCCCTGCGCTTGGTTTCTGTAACAGCTCCCTCAAGGCGGTTCTTCTCGGAGAGGGCTTGGTAGTAGGCGATGCGCGTGTCGCGCACGAGCGTTATTTCTGAGCCCGTGAGTATGTATCTTGCGGATTCCAGGAGATGTTCTCTTGACCTTATCCTGGCTTTTGTCTTTCCGAAATCCCATATCATCTGGTCGACGTAGAAACCGGACTCCCTTCCCACAAACGGCACTACAAGTTTTCCGCTGAGCTGGGGATAAAGGGGAGCTTTCGCCTGCCTGAGTATTGATTTCGAGATGTCGACCTCGGAGCGGGAAATCCGGAGTTCGGGGTTATTGAGCAGCGCTATTTCAACCGCCCGCTCGACCGGGATTACTTCCTGGGCCCACGCGGTCTGGGAAAGCAGCAGCAGTGAACTGAGAAGAAGGAGGAAATTTTTCGGTATACTCATCATGTGGCAACCGCCGGTGTGCCGCTTGAGTGCGGATGAAAGAGAATATCGATAAAGACCAGACGCCCCTTGGCGTATATGTCCATATTCCCTACTGTCTTACCAAATGTCCGTATTGTGATTTTAACTCCTATGGGACTAATGGCAACTTTCCGGAGGATGATTACGTCCGCGCTCTGGAGCGGGAAATTGAAAGTTCCCGGAGGATTATTGAAGGCAGGGAGATAAGCACGGTGTTTTTCGGGGGAGGCACCCCGTCGCTTTTTAAACCCCGGAGCGTGGGGCTGATAATGGAAAAACTTGCCTCGGTCGCGTCCTTTTCTCCCGGGGCAGAAGTGAGCCTTGAGGTAAACCCGAGAACCGCCGACAGGGAAAAGCTCGTTTCACTGATGCGCGTCGGGGTAAACAGAATAAGCGTCGGCGTGCAGTCTTTTTCGCAGAGGAAGCTTGATTTCTACGGGAGATTCACCACTCCGGATGACTGCGTCCGCGCGCTTGTTGATGTCCGTGACGCCGGTTTTCACAACTATAACCTTGATCTCATATACGGAAGCTCGCAGGAGACCCGGGAAGAGTTTGAGAATGATATACGCACCGCCTTGAGTTTTTCTCCGGCCCACGTATCCGCCTACTGCCTTACGATTGAGCCCGGCACTGAGTTTGCGACGCTTCGGCGCAAAGGGAAACTTTCTCTTCCCGAGGACTCGGTTCTGGTCGAGTTCATGCGGAGCGCACGGGAGATTCTCGAGGCAGAGGGGTACGGCAATTACGAAATATCGAATTTTGCCCGGCGCGGCTATGAGTGCAGGCATAACCTTATTTACTGGAACTGTCATGATTACTTGGGCGTGGGAGCCGGGGCCCATTCTCACTTCTGCCGTGGAGGAGAAGAGGGATGGGGAAAAAGGTGGTCAAACGTGAGGAATCCCGAACTCTACATGAAACGGATTGCGTGCGACGGGAGTGCCGTCAGCCTCTCTTATGATCTATCGCGGACAACGGCCCTTGAAGATACGCTTCTTATGGGGCTTCGTCTAAGCGATGGGGTGGGGATTGAAGACGTAAAAAAGCGCTTCGACTGCGAGCCTGACACCTGTGGTCTCGAATACCTTGAGTCTGACGGCTTTATTCTTACCGACGGCGGCCGTCTCAGACTCACCGCGAAGGGAACGGTCTTCACCGATGAGTTGATTGCGAAGGTGTGCGGGGTTTTCACTGACTTTACAGGGCCGTAGTTCTGTCTGTCTTCCTAATGTTCTGACTCAGGTATTACGTGTAACCCTTTGATTATACACATTTAATCGGCAATATCGGATTTGGTAAGTCCCAAACGATTTCCAGGAAACTACGAAGATACAACCAGCAGACGGTCGTTGCGCTTTTGTAGCGGACGTGCATTGTGTCCGAACATCCGCTCAAAGCTTGCGACCTGTTCTGCGCTCACCTCAATTGCGTCTGGAAAAATGAACCAGTGTACTCCCTCACTGCAGGGAGGGGTGGTGAGTGACCCCTTGTAATAGAAGTAGTCGGTGGTCGCCGTCGGCAGTATAGCAGACGCATCCACTGTCGTGCCCGCAGCATCAACTTCTATTCCTGCCTCGGTTGGTACGTTGTCAAACACCGCGGCCAGAGCATGGTTTTGTGTGCCTACTTCCATCATAACACCAACCACTGCCAGTACGCCTGCTGGGTTTTTGTGTACGAAATGTGCCTCCATCGCCATGTGCAAACCATCAAAGGCGTGTTCGCTCGGAACGTGAAAGTGAAACTGCAACAGTTCGTAAATCTCACCTGCTGCAGTCAGTGTGCTGCCGGGCGCGTAATTTACCTGGAGGGTGTGTCCGCTGTTTAGAATCTTCAGAGAAGAGGGCTTGTAATCAAATTTGAGTGCCGGTCCCTTGATGGGAAAGGCATCGGTGATGTCAATCGGTGACTGCATGCGTCCGATAGCGCAGGTCTCATAATCCGGCGAGAGCGAGCCCCAGTTATCGGGACCTTTGGCCCCGGTATAACCCCAGCAAGTCAACTCAGTCCTCCATGACGCATTCCCGTATGGGTTTTCGTGAGTGCGGATATCACTAGCATAGTACGCGGTTTTATGGCCTGCACTGCAAAATCTGTTTTCTGAGCAGATGGAGCCGATAATTTGCAAAGACAGCGTAACCCATGCCTCAACAGGTTTCAACCAGATCTAATTAAACGGTTCTTAAATCCGGTGCTATTTCTTTTTTTCTCCTGTTCTAAACGGATTTTTCAGCTACCGTAACGACTTTCTTTTTCTTTCCTTTAGTTTTTTATGGTCTGGCAGATATTTGGTATGCCGATTAATCACTTCGTATGAAAGGTCTGAGAAATGCTTTGATACGATATCATTTGCCTCATCGGGGTAATAACGAGATAACTCCGAGATCAGCCAGCCTATAGCTGTCTGAATGAATCTTTCATCTTCTTTTACCAGAGAAGCTATATTTCTTTTTATGATTGCCAGATGCTTATTTTCTTTGGCCGAACCTCTGAACGAAACTATTGACGACCTTCTTTGCCAGAGATCCCTGCTCTTGTACCAGGAGCCTATTTCCCGTGCGACCGTATCCTCTGACTTAATTATAAAAGGATCAAGAACTCGAATGGAAAACCAGTCGGTAGTTGACCAATCCCAGAACGCTCCCTGATCGTACAGGCGATTGAAGTTCTGAAGGAGAATATCCGTCTCGAGCCTGTTGGAGAGGTACTTCTGTATATATATGATTCCGGCAAACTTATCTTCGGCTTTTTTCTCTCTGATCAGGTCGCATGCTATCTCCATCTGTTTTTTCAGAGGTAGCTTGTCAATGGCCTCATCAACTCTCCAATGACTGACAATCTTGGCAACTATAGGAGTTTTTACTCCTCTGTAAGAGATGACGTTTTTCAGGTAGTTCTCAAACCACTTTCTAGTCTTCTCATCCGAGACTTCATCAAGCCTGATCTGGAGTTTCTTAATGTGGTTCAAAAAAAGAATCCTTGAAGTCTATAAAGTTTATAAAAAATGTTTCCGCAATAAACTTACTTGCAGTTTTTTACGGTTCTTGAGTTGTGTGCAGGTAGGATCTATTCCGTCCGGATTCCAGGTAAAAGCCTTTCTCGTCCTTTCCTGCGTATTTCATCAGTTCGTAGTAGGCCGCGCTAAGCAGCCTGGCCTCGAATTTCCCGTTCTTTACTCTTACGTAAGGTATGTTCTGCTCGGCTATGGTGAGAGTAGTCAAGTCCAGTTTTTCCCGGGATTCGTCGTTTAACCTGATTGAAAAACCGTTCTCCGTTTTGGCAACCATCGTAACAACAAAGGGGGTATCCTCGCACTGGACGTAAACCCTGCTCCCCCGCTCTTCAACGAAAAGCCTTCCGTCTGCGTCTATGTCGAGGTTCTTGTTGTTCTCAAGGTATGTCCACCTGTGGGTTATCCTGACCCCGTCGTGAAACCACCTTCCGCGGCTGTCTATGAATATCCTGGGTTCCTTGCTCTCTCGTATGCCTTTCATATCCCGATAGCCTTCACGACCACCCTTTTTCTTCTCCTTCCGTCAAACTCCCCGTAGAAGATTTCCTGCCAGGGGCCGAGGTCAAGGTCTCCTTCAGTCACGGGAACCATCACCTGGTGGTGCATGAGGAGATTTTTCAGGTGAGCGTCGCCGTTATCTTCCCCCGTGCGGTGATGTTTGTAATCTTCCCTGAAGGGGGAGAGGCCTTCAAGCCACTCCCAGATATCCTCGAAAAGTCCCTGCTCGAGGTCGTTTACGAATACGGAAGCCGTTATGTGCATTGCGGACACGAGGACGAAACCCTCGATTATGCCGCTTTGCTGCACGATCCGTCTTACCGTCGGAGTTATATGAACGAACTCCCTTTTTTTGTCAGTGTTGAACCACAAATATTCGGTGTGAGATTTCAAGATGCGCCTCCTTGCTTTTTTCCTGTAACTATACTTTGTCCGTCGCGGGTTTTCCCCAATTCTGTTTATTTTTTGGGGATTTGTTGTACCCTATGTTGTCTTTTTAGTTATGGAAAAATGTTTGCATTAGTTTGGCTTGCGGGTTTCTCCAAGGAGATTTAACAAGTGAAAATAGCCGTTATAGGAACGGGTTACGTGGGGCTTGTCACAGGTGCGTGTTTTGCCGGGGGCGGAAACGATGTCATATGCGTTGACATA
Organism: Candidatus Dadabacteria bacterium; assembly: GCA_022822065.1. Classification (GTDB taxonomy): domain Bacteria; phylum Desulfobacterota_D; class UBA1144; order Nemesobacterales; family Nemesobacteraceae; genus Nemesobacter. The sequence goes on along the minus strand of JAJECI010000008.1, from coordinate 37,571 downwards.
GACGAGGACAAGGTTAGAAGCCTTCAGCGTGGGGAGGTCCCGTTTTTCGAGCCGGGCCTCGATGAGATGGTACGCAGCAACATAGATGAGGGAAGGCTTTCTTTTACCACTGACATAGCTCTGGGCATCAGAGAGTCCCTTCTGATATTCATTGCGGTTGGAACTCCTCAAACGGAGAACGGCGAAGCCGATGTTTCTTCTGTTCTCGAGGTGGCACGGTCAATAGGAGAGAATCTTGACGGCTACAAGATAGTCATAACCAAAAGTACGGTTCCCGTGGGTACTACCGAGAAAGTGCGCGACACCATAAAATCCCTTACTGATCAGAAATTCGGCGTGGCATCAAACCCGGAATTTCTGAAGGAAGGTGCGGCGATTGATGATTTTCTTAAGCCCGACAGGGTCGTCATCGGAGTTGAAGAAGAATCGGTAGGCTCGGTTCTGAGGGAACTTTACGCCCCTTTCATGATGTCCGCCGACAGGACAATCGTGATTTCCATACGGTCTTCCGAAATGTCAAAGTATGCCTCAAACGCTATGCTCGCCACCAGGATATCGTTTATGAACGAGATAGCCAATCTGTGCGAGCTTCTGGGTGCGAACGTGTCCGAGGTGCGCTCGGTCGTGGGTTCTGACTCGAGGATAGGCAGATATTATCTCTACCCGGGGATCGGATACGGAGGATCGTGTTTTCCAAAGGACGTAAAAGCCCTTGAGAAAATGGCACACGATGTAGGCTATGAGCCCAGGGTGGTAACCGCGGTTGACCGCGTGAATGCCGCTCAGAAGGAAAGATTTTTCAACAAGATAGTCCGATTTTTCGATGACGATCTTGACGGAAAGAGGATTGCCGTCTGGGGAATCTCGTTTAAGCCCAACACGGATGACATAAGGGAGGCCCCATCGCTTTACGTGATAGGGATGCTCCTCGAGGCGGGATGTTCTGTTGCCGTCCACGATCCCGCCGCCATGGAAAACGCAAGAGCCGTTTTTGGAGACAGCGTGGATTACTTTGAATCCTACTATGATGTCTGCAATGGTGCGGACGCCCTTGTGATTCACACTGAATGGAGCCAGTACAGACAGCCGAATTTCGAGATGATAAAGGAGCTGATGAAAACCCCTGTGATATTTGACGGAAGAAATATCTATGACTACATGAGACTTGAGGCATTAGGCATCAAGTATCTCCGAGTCGGCAGGTGACAAAAATGGACCGGGAGTGGTCCTTGCTATCATGAACATAATTGTTTCGGGCTGCGCGGGATTTATAGGGGCCAAGGTGTGCGAGTTTCTCCTTGAACGCGGAGATTCTGTTTTCGGGGTTGACAACATGTCCGACGCTTACGACGTGAGGCTCAAGAATCACAGGCTGGAAACCCTTCGCAAGCTCGAGAGATTCAATTTTTTCGAGTTCGATATATCAGATAACCCCAAGCTTCTTTCGGTGTGCGAGGAAATAAAGAGTCTTTGCGAGGGTGCTCGAATTGACTGCGTTATTAACCTCGCGGCCCGCGCCGGGGTTCGCCAGAGCATTGAGAATCCCTGGATATATTACTCTACCAACGTGACGGGGACTCTTAACCTCCTTGAGTTTTGCCGCTCGGAAGGAATAGGCAAATTCGTGCTCGCTTCGACTTCGAGCGTTTACGGGGAGAACGAAATTCCCTTCGTGGAGGATATGAAGACCGATTATCAGCTTTCTCAATACTCCTCCTCGAAGAAATCGGCCGAAGGTCTTTGCTCTGTTTACAACTCTCTTTACGGAATAGACATCTCGGTGCTTCGCTACTTTACGGTTTACGGTCCGGCGGGAAGGCCCGACATGAGTGTTTTTCGGTTCATAAAGTGGATAAATGAAGGAGAAGAAGTGGTAATACTCGGCGACGGGGAGCAGAAAAGGGATTTTACCTACGTTGACGATATCGCGGCGGGTACGGTCTCGGCGATAAGGCGTCTGGGCTTCGAGATAATAAACCTCGGGAGTGCGGCCTCTGTTTCTCTCAACGAAATGATAGACCTAATAGAGCGCAAGACCGGCAAGAAGGCTAAAATCACTTGCGACCCTCCGCATCCCTCCGATATCAAGGTTACGCTGGCGAACATAGACAAGGCGAAAAGAGTTCTGGACTGGGAGCCTTGCTTCGATATCGAGAACGGTATTGAAAATTCCCTCAGGTGGTATAATGCCAACGAGGCTCTTGTGAGAAGCATAGAAGTTTGATACGCTGCAGCGGTCTCGGGGAATTATTTACATCGGTATTGACATATTCCGTCGGCTTTTTATAAGATTTAGACTGATTTTACAAACGGAAGAACTATTTTTATGGCTAAATCCCTTGTCATAGTCGAATCTCCTTCAAAGGCGAGAACAATAAAGAAGTATCTCGGCCGGGATTTCCGCGTGGAAGCCTCTTCAGGGCATCTCGTAGATCTTCCGAGCAGCAGTCTCGGGGTGGATATCCAAAACGATTTCAAGCCCAAATATACTGTCATAAAGGGTAAAACCAAGTATCTTGAGAATCTGAAGAAAGCGTCGCGGGATGCGGAAAAAGTGTATCTTGCCTCCGACCCGGACAGAGAAGGGGAGGCGATCGCGTGGCACATTGCGAACCGCCTTAATCTCTGGGACAAGGTCCACAGGGTTCTCATACACGAAATAACGGAAGCGGGTATCAGAGACTCAATGAGCAGGCCTCTTGAGATCGACAAGGACCGCTTCGAATCCCAGCAGGCAAGAAGAATTCTTGACAGGATCGTTGGCTACCAGGTGAGTCCCGTTCTCTGGAAAAAAGTGAGAAAGGGGCTGAGCGCCGGGAGGGTGCAGAGCGTCGCTCTTAGATTTGTCGTTGACAGGGAAAGGGAGATTCAGAATTTCAAGCCGCGGGAATACTGGACGCTTGACGCGCTTGTTAAGAGGACTGCGGATCCCGATGTGGATGCCTTTACTGCTTCGCTCCACATGTTCCTGGGGAAAAAGGCCAAGATTGAAAATGCGCAGCAGTCAGAAGAAATAGTCTCCGCGATTTCAGGAAAGGATTTTGTCGTAGGGTCGATTGAAAAGAAAGAAAGAAAAAGAAGACCGCTTCCCCCCTTCATAACCAGCACCCTTCAGCAGGATTCCTCGAAAAAGAACCGCTTCTCCGTCAAGAAGACTATGTCGGTCGCACAGGGACTCTACGAAGGGGTTGAGCTTGGAAGCGAGGGGCCGGTCGGACTTATAACCTACATGAGAACCGATTCTGTTAGGGCGTCTGATAACGCCGTGGCGGAAGCCAGAAGCTTTATATCCCAGAATTACGGTGGAACTTACATACCGAAACGCCCAAATGTTTTTAAGGTGAAAAAATCCGCGCAGGATGCCCATGAATGCATAAGGCCCACGTTTCCCTCAAGGCATCCAGATGAGCTAAGACAGTTTCTAACCGAAGACCAGTACAAGCTTTACTCACTTATATGGAAAAGGTTCATCGCCTCGCAGATGACCCCGGCCGTATATGACCAGACTCGTGTTGACATCACGGCGGGAGAAGCCGTTTTCAGGGCCACTGGCAACGTGATGAAGTTCCCGGGCTTTACGGCCGCTTACGAGGAGGCGACTGAAAAAGAAGAAAACAACGGAGCGGATAAGAACTCGAAAAAAGACGAGAACAAACGGCTTCCCGAACTTTCTGAAAAAGATGTTCTTTCTCTTCTGAAGCTTGACCCCAAGCAGCATTTCACTCAGCCGCCGCCCAGATATTCGGAAAGTTCTCTTGTGAAAGAGCTCGAGGAAAAGGGTATAGGGAGACCCTCGACCTACGCCTCCATTCTTTCGACCATACAGGACAGGGGATATGCCGAGCGGCAGAAGGGAAGATTTGTCCCGACCTCCCTGGGTTTTTCCGTGAACGATTTTCTGGTGGAGGGCTTCCCGGGGATAATGGACGAGGAGTTTACGGCCCGGATGGAAAGCGATCTTGACAGGGTGGAAGAAGGAGAAGTCCACTGGGTTGAGCTGCTGCGGGGCTTTTACGATGGGTTTTCAAAGAGCGTGATCAGGGCCGAGGAGGAAATCGAGGGACGCAAGGTGGAAATTCCAACCGATATAGAATGCGACAAGTGCGAAGCCTCGATGGTTATAAGGGAAGGGCGCTACGGGCAGTTTCTCTCTTGCCCGAGGTATCCTGAATGCAAGAACGCCAAGAATTTCACAAGAGGGGAGGATGGCGAGATCATCGTGGGGAAGAAAACCGACCCTGAGATCTGCGATGATATAGAATGCGACAAGTGCGGGGCCCCCATGGTGATAAAGGAGGGGCGCTACGGGCAGTTCCTTTCGTGCTCAAAGTATCCCGATTGTAAAAACCCCAAGGAATTCACGAGACAAGACGGCAGGATCGTCATAAAGCAGAAGGAAGCTCCAGAGGTCCGCGAAGACGTAAAATGCGAGAAATGCGGCAAACCCATGGTTGTTCGCCGCAGCCGGCGCGGGCAGTTTCTCGGCTGCAGCGGTTATCCAAAGTGCAAAAGCACACTTAATCTCGATAAAGACGGCAATATAGTTAAAAAAGCCACTAAAGCGGAAAAAGTCTGATTTATTATGCAGGGCGAGCTGGAAAAAATCCTGCGTTCTCTGGAGACTCCACTTCTTTTTGCCTCAAGGAATAATTTTTCAAATCTTGACAAGATTCCCGAACTTGGAGAGGACGTAAGGAGAATTTCGACGAAACTTCTTACGGGGAGGTTTCCCGAGGAAGTAAAAACTCCTGTTGAGTCACTGAGAAATTCTTTCTCTGATTTCAAAAGCCTGACGCGTACAGAAAAAACCAAAAGAATATCTTCTGCGCTATCGGTCGTTCGCAAAGCAATAAGGCTCGCCAGAAAAAGCGAACGCGAGAATATCCCTAGGAAAGCATACGTTTCCCAGAAAAAACCTCTCCCTGATGGAGGCCCATCTTCTGTAAGCGTCACGAGCCTTGAGAGAATCGGACCGAGGATCGCAGGATTTCTTGCCAAAAAATCCATACATACCGTTTCTGATCTTCTTTTCTATTCTCCGAGAAAATACGACGACCGGAGAAAAATAGCGGACATATCGGAAATCGTTCCCGGAGATTCTTCAACTGTTCGAGGTAAGGCCATTTCCGTGGCGGATATAAGAAACAGGAAGAGAAACTTCTTTCAGGTAGTGATTTACGACGGGACCGGCAGACTGAGACTCACTTGGTTTAATTACAATTCTTCCTATCTCAGGGGGATTTTTAAAAAGGGAATGAGCTTCATAATTCACGGCAAGGTATCGGTTGCCCCTGGCGGCAGAGCTCTTCAGATAATTCATCCGCTTGCCCAGGACATTGAGATAATAGAAGACGAAGAAGATGTCGGGAATCCTCTTCAGTTCGGAAGAATCGTTCCCGTCTACCCGCTTACAGAAGGTCTTACTCAGAAAAAACTGAGAGAGACGGTAAGAGGGGCTCTTGACGGCCACGCGCGGGACTTCGGGGGGCTGATCCCGAAAGATATTCAGGAAAAGCACGACCTGATGGATTTGCCCGAGGCCCTTGAGCAAGTGCATTTCCCTCCCGGCGATATCCCGCCGGTTGATTTTGACGACCTTGGATCCGTCGCGGGTTCGCGGGCTCACAGAACCGTTATATTTTTCGAGTTTTTCGTTCTCCAGCTCGGTCTTTTTTCCAAAAAACGAAAGGTGAACGAAAGTCAGGGTATATCTTTTAGTTCCGGTAGTTCTCTTTCGGAAAAACTTCTCCGCTCGCTTTCTTTCAGCCTTACACCCGCTCAGGAAAGAACTATCTCGGAGATAGAGGCCGATATGGTTTCCTCCCGTCCGATGAACAGGCTTCTTCAGGGTGACGTGGGAAGCGGGAAGACTCTTGTCGCCCTTGTTTCAATGCTCCGGGCAGTTGAGTCCGGCTATCAGGCCGCACTTATGGTTCCGACGGAGATACTGGCCGAGCAGCATTTTCGAAATATTAGGCAAATGACCGAGAACATGGGAATAAGCGTAGTTCTTCTTAAAAGTGCGCTTTCGAGAGCGGACAGATCCCGCGCCCACGAGGAGATAAAGACCGGGCAAGCTGATATCGTGGTTGGAACCCACGCCCTGATTTCAGAAGATGTGGATTTTAAGGCTCTTGGATTCGTGATAATAGATGAGCAGCACAGGTTCGGAGTTGTTCAGAGGGCTAAGCTTGTACGGAAAGCGACGGTGCCCGACGTTCTTGTTATGACGGCTACTCCGATTCCGAGAACCCTGGCCATCACCGTGTACGGAGATCTCGAGGTCTCGGTGATCGATGAGCTTCCTCCTTCAAGAAAAAAGGTCGAGACGTTTGTTCTCAGAGATGCTCAGAAAAACCGAACATGGTTTTACGACCAGATAAGGAAGAAACTTGAAGAAGGGCGTCAGGCGTATTTCGTCTATCCCTTTATAGATGAATCCGAGAATCCGGATTTCAAACGCGTAAGACACGTAACCAGAATGGTCGGGGAGCTGCGCGAGGAATTCTCCGAGTTTCGCGTCTCCCTTCTTCACGGCAGGATGAAAAGCGACGAGAGAGACGTGGTGATGGACGATTTTCTCGCGATGCGATGCGATATTCTTGTTTCCACAACGGTGATAGAAGTAGGAGTCGACGTTCCCAACGCCACTGTGATGGTTATAGAAAACGCGGAACGCTTCGGACTCTCGCAGCTTCACCAGATGAGAGGAAGGGTGGGAAGGGGGGAATATGAATCGACTTGTTATATAGTGTATTCGTTCATGTCGGGGGAGGAGTCTGGAGAGAGACTTAAAATAATGGGCGAGACTTCAGACGGGTTCAGGATCTCCGAGTTTGATCTTGCCAACAGGGGTCCTGGGGAATTCATGGGCACGAAACAGTCGGGAGTTCCCGGTTTCAGCTTTGCCAACCTTATAAGAGATTCCGCGTTGCTTAACGAATCAAGAGATTCCGCCCGCGAACTAATGGGTAGGGTGGATAATTACGCGGAATACGAAAAACTCTTCGCGCATGTAACTGAGAAATGGGGCGAAATGCTTGAACTGGATACCAGTTCATAAAATATCGGGTGGGCGTCGCTTCGGCGCAGCCTCGGGTCTTACCCCTCGATAAGAAGAGTTTCGGGGTCTTCTATAAGTTCCTTTACTCTTACGAGGAACTGTACCGCTTCCTTTCCGTCAACTATTCTGTGGTCGTAGCTGAGAGCCGTGTACATCATCGGCTTTATAACTATGTCCCCGTTAACCGCTACGGGTCTTTCCTCTATCTTGTGGAGTCCCAGTATTGCGACCTGTGGTGGGTTCAGTATCGGAGTACTCATAAGGGAACCGTATACTCCCCCGTTTGTTATGGTGAAAGTGCCGCCGAAAATTTCATCGAGCGAAAGCGTATTCGCGTTTGCCTTCTCGGCAAGTTCCCTGACCTCTTTTTCTATCTGCGCGAAGGTTTTTCTGTCAGCCTCCCTTATGACGGGAACAACAAGTCCTCCCTCGGCCCCTACGGCTATTCCGATGTCATAGTAGTCCTTGTAAACTATTTCATCGTCCTGGATCTCGGCGTTTATCTCTGGAAACATCTTCAGCGCTCCGATAGAGGCTTTTATGAAAAAGGAGGAAAAACCGAGATTCACTCCGTATTTTTCCTTGAAATCGTCTTTTTTCCTTGAGCGAAGCTCCATTACGTTTGACATGTCGATCTCGTTGAAAGTGGAGAGTATGGCGGCTGTCTGCTGAGCTTCCACAAGACGTCTTGCGATAGTCCTGCGACGTCTCGACATTCTCATTCTTCTCTCCCTGTTAGCGGTTAGCTGGGATAAGGACGGAAAAAGTTCGGGTGACACGGGGGTTTCGGGAATTTTTTCCTGAGAGGGAACCTCTTGGGGAGTTTCCTCTGTGGTTTCCTGTGACTCAATGTGTTTTTCCACGTCATCTTTCGTGATCCTGTTCCCCTCGGGTACGATCTGGGAGAGATCGACTTCGTTTTGCTCGGCGATATTCCGCGCGACGGGAGTTACGCGGGTCTTGGGTTCTTCTTCAGGCTGCTTTTCGGGCGGAATTTCTTCGGCCGGCGGTTGCGGTGCGGCTTCGGTTTTCTCAGGGGCTTCTTCCGCGGCGCTTTTCGTATCCTCTTTGCTTTCGGATGCCTCGATGGTTCCCAGGATGTCTCCCACTTCGACATCCTCTTCGGCTTTTTTCGCTATTGACGCCAGAATGCCCGTTGCTTCAGCGGCGACTTCGAAGTTGGCTTTCTCGGTTTCAAGCTCAACCACGGTTTCCCCGAGTCTTACCGTGTCTCCCTGCTGCTTGGTCCACTTGATTATTGTTGCTTCTATTACGGAATCCCCCAAGTGGGGAACGACGATGTTCTTGGCCATTTTCTCCCTCGCTTGCGCGTTTGCCTCAGATATCCCTGTGCCAGGTTATGCCGCTTTCCTCATTTCCTTCCACTACCTTGTCTATGCTGAACGCCTGTTTTATAAGCAGGCCCTGATTGTATTTGTGCATGGAGGAGAGTCCTTCGGAAGGGCTTGAGTAGCGCTTTCTTCCTATATAGCTGAGTGGAAGCCGTTTCTTGATTATTTTTCTTCTGAAAAAAGGCAGCATATATTTCCAGGCTCCAGCGTTCTGGGGTTCTTCCTGCACCCAGACCACCTCTTCAAGTTTACCATACCTCTCCAAAACAGCGCTTACCTCTTCCTTGGGTCTCGGGTAAAGCTGCTCGATTCTGGCTATTGCAACGTCAGGCGATTTTGCTCTGAGTTCGCTTGAGATGAGATCAACGTATATCTTGCCGCTGCAGAATATGAGCCTTCTTGCTTTTTTCGCCTGTCTGGTGCTCATCGGATCGTCAATCACAGGGAGCCATTTCCCCTCGGATAGGTCCTTGAGAGACGAGTTTATCATCGGGTTTCGGAGAAGTCCCTTGGGTGTCATGACGATCAGGGGAAGGGGATCTTTTTCGAGCAGCAGGGCCTGACGGCGAAGCACGTGGAAAAACTGCGCCGAAGTGGAGCAGTTTACTATCCTTATATTGTATTCGGCGGCCGACATGAGGAACCTTTCAAGCCTTCCGCTCGAGTGGTCAGGGCCCTGTCCTTCATAAGCATGGGGGAGCAGGAGAACCAGGGACGGGGTCTGCCCCCATTTCGCCCTTGCCGATACAAGATATTCATCCACTATGGTCTGAGCCCCGTTTATGAAATCTCCGTACTGAGCTTCCCATATTACAAGGCAGTTCGTTCTTTCGATACAGTACCCGTACTCAAAACCCAGGCAGGCGTTTTCGCTTAGCGGGCTGTTCTTTATTTCGAACGCCGCTTTCGCCTGCGGGATTCTCTGCAGGGGAATGTGGATTGCGCCGTTCTCAGAGTCGTGAAGCACCGCGTGGCGATGGCTGAAGGTTCCTCTCTCGCAATCCTGTCCGGTTATTCTGATGGGAATGCCTTCTGCGACTATGGATGCGTAGGCAAGCTCTTCTGCCATTGCCCAGTCAATTGTTTTTTCTTTCGGGTCGTCGAGAACGTTTTTTCTTCTGTTGCGTATTCTGGCGATTTTCGAATTTACCGTAAATCCTTCGGGAACCGAAAGCAGGGAATCGTTCAGTTCGCGGAGGGTTTCGTCTGGAACCTTCGTAACCGTTCTTTTTGCTATACCACGTTCCGGGGAGGGTGCCGTTGATTCCTCGGGGGAGTCGTCGGGGGAGATCGATTCGAATTCCTCGACAATCTTTTTGGTATGTTCTTCCTGTAGTTGCTCCACCTGTTTTTCCGAGACGGTGCCTTTTTCTATCAGTTTTTCCGCCCAGATGCCCATCACCCGTGGATGACTGTCTATTTTTTTGTATATCATGGGCTGGGTGAATCCCGGTTCGTCCGCCTCGTTGTGTCCGTACCTTCTGTAGCCGACGAGGTCTATAAGGAAATGTTTTTCGAACTTGGATGTGTAGCCGAAGGCCAGGCGTATTGACTCTATGCAGGCAATCGGATCGTCCGCGTTTACGTGGACAATCGGTATTTCGAATCCCTTTGCGAGATCGCTTGCGTAAAGCGTGCTTCTGCTGTCGGTGGGAAGAGTGGTGTAGCCGAGCTGGTTGTTGGTGATTATGTGTATCGTTCCACCGGTGTGGTAGCCCGGAAGAGCGGCTAGATTGAGCGTCTCGGCGTTTATTCCTTGTCCCATGAATGCCGAATCTCCATGAATCTGTACCGGGATTACCGCTGACGGGTCAAATTGCGGAGAACCCGGAGCATCGTCGCTTATCCCGCATGCCCTCGACATTCCCTGTACTACCGGATTTACCGATTCCAGGTGGCTGGGGTTGGGAACCATGGTTATCCTCATGTTGCGGTCGAGCATGTCTCCCGTCGGGATATCGCGTTTTACAGCCTCGTGGTACTTCACGTCTCCCGTCCACCCCATGTCGTCGGCAAAATCCCTTACCAGAACAGGGTCCTTGAACTTAAGCAGGGTGTACTTGTAGTTTTTCTCCATCACGTGGTGCATGACGTTTAGCCTTCCGCGATGGGCCATTCCGAGAATTATCTGGTGTATGTCGGCTTTGATGGCGAGATGTATAAGTTCATTCAGCATTGGCACCAGCATGTCGACGCCTTCTACTGAGAACCTGAATTTTCCGGGAAATATCCTGTGGAGGAAGTTTTCGAACACCTCCACTTTGGTGAGGGTATCAAGAAGTTCCGCTTCGTTAACGGGATTTAGGGGAGGACGGTAGACGCCCGACTCTATGGCGCCCCTCATCCACCTTCTCTCTTCGGCCTCATAGATATGGTCGTAGTTGTATCCCGTGGTGGACGAGTAGATTTTCCTCAGCTTTCTTATTCCGTCAAGCGCGTCAAGTGAGTTCTGTGCAAGGGGCCATCCTACAAGTGTTGAGGGAAAGTCTCTTAACTCTTCCTCGTCAAGACCGAACGTTTCGGCGTGCAGGGTGAGATCTCCGTGAACGGGGCCCCCGAGCGGGTCTATTCTGCTTGCTAGGTGGCCGTGTCGTCTTATCGCCTGGGCCATGTTCGCGATCGCAACGGCCTTGGTCACGTCCCTTACGGTCGATTGATTGAAACCGTTTGTCTCGATCTCAGGTTCTATTTCAACCCTGAGGGACGAGTATTTGGTGTCGGGCTTCCATTCCTTAAAGAGGGTTTTTGTTGCGGGGTCGACTGATGAGGAATCTCTTACGTAACGTTCGTAGAGATCCATTACGTAACCTGAATTGAGCCCGTGAAAGTTTTTCCAGATGTCCATGCACCTTCCGCCTACTCTAACGGTAACCGCATAGAATCATAGCATAAAAAAATATAAAGCAAACAGGGATTTTCGGGGAGTTCCTTTAAAATGGCTCCATAACAATTCTAACTATGGCATGTGAGGCGTAGATTCTGGATTTTAAGGTATTACGAAGAGGCTGAAAATCAGTCTTCTGGTTTTTTAGCGATAGAGCTTATTCCCGCTTCAAGAAGCTGTTCGGGAGAAACCTCAGAAGGCGCTTCTGTCAGGGGACAGGATCCCTTCTGCGTTTTCGGGAAGGCAATTACGTCTCTTATCGACTCTTCGCCGGAGAGAAGCATCAGGAGCCTGTCAAGGCCGAGCGCTATGCCTCCGTGGGGAGGAGCTCCGAATTCGAGGGCTTCGAGGAGAAAACCGAACTTTTCCCGCGCCTCATCCTCTCCAATTCCTATGATATCAAACACTTTTTGCTGTATGTCTTTTCTGTGAATCCTTATGCTTCCCCCGCCTATCTCCACTCCGTTTAAGACTATATCGTAGGATTTCGAGACTGCGTCGCCCGGGGAACTCTCGATTCTTCCCACGTCCTCATCCTTGGGCGCGGTAAAAGGGTGGTGGACTGCGACGTATCTTTTATCCTTGGGACTGTACTTGAAGAGCGGAAAATCAACCACCCAGAGAAATTCAAGTTTTTCTTCGTTAACAAGCGAGAGAATTTCACCGAGTCTCAGCCTTACGTTTGACATTACCTGGTTTACCGTTTCAACCGAGTCAGCGCCGAAAAACACTATGTCTCCTTTCTCCATCGAAAGGGCCTCGGCTAAAAGCCCGCATTCCCCCTCGCTTAGGAACTTGACTATGGGGGAGTTCCATTCGTCCTCGCCGACTCTTATCCAGGCAAGCCCCTTCGCTCCGAGAGAAACCGCGTATTCGGTAAGATCGTCTATCTCCTTCCTGGTAAGCTTTTCGGCTCCGCCCTTGAGGTTAAGCGCCTTTATCGCCCCGCCTTTCTCTATGGCTCCGCGAAACACCTTGAATTGAGAATCCTTGAATATGGAAGAGATGTCTTTTAGTTCAAGATCGAACCTCGTATCGGGACAGTCGGTTCCGTATCTCTCCATGGCTTCTTCATAGGGCATTTTTGGAAAAGGAATGCTTACGTCAATTCCTTTTGTTTCTTGAAGGGCCGTCTTTATCATGCCTTCAACCGTGGAGATCACGTCGTCTTCCGAGACGAATGACATCTCCATGTCTATCTGGGTGAACTCGGGCTGGCGGTCCGCCCTGAGATCCTCGTCTCTGAAGCATTTCACTATCTGGTAGTATCTGTCAAAACCCGAGATCATGAGGGTCTGTTTCAATGTCTGGGGCGACTGGGGAAGCGCGTAGAACTGCCCTTCGTTAAGTCTGCTCGGAACCAGAAAGTCTCTTGCGCCTTCAGGCGTTGATTTCGTGAAATAGGGGGTTTCGATCTCGAGGAACCCGTTTTCGTTAAGGTGGTTTCGGACCGAGGCGGCGACTTTGTGACGGAAGATCATGTTGTCCCGCATCGGCGGTCTTCTGAGGTCAAGGTAGCGGTACTTAAGCCTGAGAAGCTCATCGGCGTTCACTTCGTTTTCTATGAGGAATGGTATTACCTTTGAGGTGTTAAGGATCCTTACCTGCTCGGCTACCACCTCGATCTCGCCGGTTTTAAGATTGGGGTTTACGGTTTCCTCCGTTCTCGGAGTTACTTTTCCTTTTACGGCGATTACCCATTCATCTCGCAGCTGTTCGGCGGTCTGGTGGATCTTCGGGTCATGCTCCGGGTTGAAAACGATCTGGCAAAGTCCTTCCTTATCGCGCAAGTCAACAAAAATCACTCCGCCGTGGTCTCTTCGTGACTGCACCCAGCCCATGAGGGTAACGGAGCGGTCAACCTGCTTTTTCCCAAGCTCTCCGCAGAAATTCGATCTTTTCCACTCTCCCATAAGTTCTAGCATTTATTCAGGATTCTCCCGGCAGCCAAAGATTGGCTAATCATACTAGATTGATTCGCATTGGCAAGGGTTTCACGCCACTTGAAAGGTAGGGACAGGGCGTGATTCTTTGTTTTGTATTTCCAACTAGCGGAGATGCTGCGACGGAAATTCTCCACGCATTTTTTCTATTTGTTTTTTCTTTCTTTTTTACATACGATTCTAGTTTGGAAGGTCGGAAGTTTTATCCGGCAATAAATCCCAAGGAGCTTTGATCAATGAAGAGAGAGCTTATGTGTAAAAGGAACCTGTTTTTTGCGGCCGCGGTCTGTCTTGTTTTTCTTGTAAACGGCTGCGCGGCGACCAGAACCCTTATCGAGAAAAGGAAACTTAACGTTGAAACTAAAATGTCGGAGACGATTTTTCTTGAGCCGGTGTCCCCCGAACAGAGGGTTATTTACGTCGATATAAAGAATACAACAGACAAGGACCTGCCGGGGATTGAGTACGAAATCAAGGGCAGGATAGCCGCAAATGGATTCAAGATTACAGAGGATCCTGCAAAAGCGACTTTCATTCTCCAGGCCAACATTCTGAATGTCGGAAAAACCGACCTTGAAGAGGCAAATGCTATGCTCGGAGAGGGTTATCAAGGCGTGGTCGAGGGAGCGGTTATCGGAGCAGTAATAGGCGGTGCCCTAGGCGGGGACGTTGATGAGATTAATAAAGGCACCGTGATTGGGGGAATTGCTGGCGGAGTGGCGGGCTTTTTATTTGACGCGCTTGTGACTGATGATCTTTTCACCATGGTTACCGACATTCAGATAAGCGAGCGTGCTGGGGAAGGGGAACTCGTTTATCGGACTGAAGATACGGATGCTTCGCAGGGCACCGCGACGCGGACCAAGCAGACTTCACATGCTGATGACGTGAAATGGAAAATTTACAGGACTAGGATTATGAGCGTTGCCAATAAGGCGAACCTGGATTTTGAAGAGGCGAAACCACATCTTCAGGCGGGTCTTGTGCGGTCTATAGGCGGGATTTTCTGAACAGAGGTAGTTTCCCATGCCAGGAGAGCACTTAAGAGAGGATTTCAGGTCAGGGTTTATCTCCGTGGTTGGACGGCCCAACGTGGGCAAGTCTACGCTTGTAAACTCGATTGTCGGAGAAAAAGTTTCGGCCGTTTCGGATAAGCCGAGCACCACCAGAAACAGAATTCTGGGCGTAAGAACTTTTGAAGACTCCCAACTGGTTTTTCTTGATACGCCAGGGGTAGGTAGAGAGAAAACCAGGCTTGGAAAATCGATGGCACGAGCCGTAAGCGGTGCTTTGTCGGATGCTGATCTTGTGGCGTTTGTCACGGACGTGGAAAAGCCTTTCGGGGCGGCTGATCAATCCATCTTGAAAATGCTCAGGAAACCTTCCTTGTTTGTCGTAAACAAGATTGACAAGATAAAAAAATCAAAGCTCCTGTCGATACTTTCAACTGCCGAGAGGTTCTCCGAGAAGTTCCTCGAGATAATCCCTATCTCGGCTCTTACGGGCGACGGGGTGGATCAACTCACGCAGCTTCTAAAAAAACACCTGCCGGAAGGGCCGAAATATTTCCCCGATGATATTTTCACGGATCAGCCCGAGATCTTTTACGTAAGCGAACTCATAAGGGAGAAGGTATTCAACTTAACGAGAAAGGAAATCCCCTATAAGGTTGCCGTGGTGGTCTCGGGGTTCAGCGAGGACACGGAGCGGAACCTGATCAGGATAAACGCGGAAATCTATGTTGAGAGAAAAAGTCACAAGGGAATTCTCATAGGAAAGGGCGGGGGAATGCTAAAGCGAATCGGTTCTGAGGCCAGAGTTGAGATTGAAAGGATACTGGGAGTCAAGCTGTTCCTGGAACTTTGGGTTAAAGTTAAGGAGAACTGGACCCAGAGCGATTTCCTGATAAAGGAATTCGGTTACGGAAACTGAAACGTATAAGTCGTTATTTCCCCTTGAAAACCGGCTTTCTTTTTTCAAGAAAAGCTTTTTTGCCTTCCTTGGAGTCGCTGCTTTTTCTCACCTTGGCGAAAAGGGATCTTATGAGTTCTTCATTTTCTTCTGATAACGGCCCCCCTTCTTCCCAGATGTTTATCATCTTTTTCATCGATATCATGGAAAGCGGGGCGTTTTCGCTTATTCCCTCGGCAAGCCCATAGGTGAACTCTTCAAGCTTGTTTTTTTCTACAACATGATCGACAAGACCTTTTTCCAGAGCTCTTTCGGCGTTAACGGGGTTTCCTGTGAGAAAGAGTTCTCTTGTAAACCCGGGGCCCACCAAGCTCAGGAATTGCTTTATTCCGCTGTAATGATAAATGACTCCCAGTTTTACAGGAGGGATTGCGAGTTTCGCATCAGCGGCGCACACTCTTAGATCGCAGCATGCCGCGAGTTCAAGCCCCGCCCCGAAAGCGTGACCGTTTATCATTGCTATTACGGGAAGAGGGTAGGACTTGACCGCCTGCATGGCTTCGGTCAGGGGATGGCCGTTTTCTATCGCGATTTCTTCCTCTGATATTGCGTCTATATCGTATCCTGAGCAAAAGGCCCTATCCCCTTTTCCCTTTATCACAACACATCTGATCTCAGTGCTTTTTCCTAGTCTTAGAAATTCCTCGGTTAAAAGTCTTAGAGTCTCTGGGGTAAGGGAGTTTCTTTTTTCAGGGCGATTGAGAGTAAGGGTGCAGATTGAACCCTCGGTCTTTACGAGAATTTCTTTGTTTTCGGCCATGGAGAAATTATATATTACCCAAGCTCGGTGTTTAAGCGTCACCTCTAAACTATCAGGCATACTTAGAGAGTCGAATTTGCCAAAGGATAAGGATTATGAAAGAAAAGAAGCCGTCGCACGGGCGAACCTACAGGGTGCTGTTTCTCTGCACGGGCAATTCGGCTCGATCGATCATTGCTGAATCTCTTTTGAATAACAATAGCGACGGAAGATTTATCGGCTACAGTGCGGGCAGTCATCCCCGGGGAGAAGTCCACCCCCATGCTCTTGATCTCTTGCTTGGCAAGGGACACGATGTTGAGAATCTGCGTTCCAAATCCTGGGATGAGTTTGAGGTGGAGGATGTTCCTTTGATGGATTTTGTCTTTACGGTGTGTGACAACGCGGCGAATGAACCTTGTCCCGTGTGGCCGGGCAGGCCGGTGACGGCTCACTGGGGTCTTGCGGACCCCGCGGGTATTGAGGGAACTGAAACCGAACAGCGCGAAGCTTTTGAAAGAGCCTACGAGTTGCTCAAGGAGCGTATCGCTGCGTTTCAGGACCTTCCGTTTGATTCGCTTGACAGCGTGGAACTTCGTGAGAAACTTGGAGAGATCGGGCACCGTGAATCTGGAACGGACGGAGAATAGTTACTGACGCTTGTGGCGTTTCTGTCCGGCCACGTGAATGGTTCTGACTCTCAGGCGGAAGCACTATGACGAAACGAAAAACCCTCTATCTGGCTAATCCCTACGGCTTTTCCGTACAGCAGCGCGAAGGGCCTTTGGTCGCTCTTGTCGAGGTCCTGGAATCAATGGGAGCCGAGGTATGGGAGCCGTTTTCCCGGAATAACCAGGTTGATAAGGCGGTCGCCGGTTGGGCCTATCAGGTTGGACAGTCGGACCTCAGGGACGTGCGTGAGGCCGATGGATTGTTCGCGGTTGTCAATGGATGTCCGCCGGACGAAGGGGTTATGGTGGAACTGGGAATGGCTATTGCTTGGGAGAAACCGGTATTTCTGTTCCGGGATGACTTCCGCAAATGCACCGACAGCGAGGTCTATCCGCTCAACCTGATGCTGTTTACCGGCATGCCTGAAAAGGGTTGGGAAGCTTACGTCTATGGTTCCGTGGAGGAGATAACCGACCCGGACAAAGCGCTGGCGAAATGGCTTAGGGATGCGGACTGATTCCGGTTTTCTCTTTAGGGCCGAGTCGTCAAAAAATTTACCTGTCTGCTATTCTTAGAACCTTGGCTCCTTTTCCTGCTCCCCTTCTCATTTCCAAAAGTGCTGCGTTTGCCTCTTCAAGTCCGTACTCGGTGACTTCAGCCTCTATTCCCAGAGTAGATGCGGCCGAA
This sequence comes from Candidatus Dadabacteria bacterium, assembly GCA_022822065.1. Taxonomy (GTDB): domain Bacteria; phylum Desulfobacterota_D; class UBA1144; order Nemesobacterales; family Nemesobacteraceae; genus Nemesobacter. Next base: position 20,260 of record JAJECI010000008.1, on the reverse strand, counting down.
AGAAAGCCGGCGACATCTTCCCTTGTGACATTCGCTACGCTTTTTATCTCTTTTTCGAGCCAAAGGTGCGATTGATAATCGAGGCTCAACAAAGAACTGATGTCGGAGTTCTCCTTGCTTATGGCGTTTACGATCAGTTTTCCCCCGGCGAGAAGATTCTCAAGCGAACGCAGAACGGGTTTCCATGCCGGAGTGGTGTCAATGATAGCTGAAAGCTGCTTGGGGGAGCGATCTTCAATTCCACCTGACCAGGATGCTCCAAGCTCCATGGCGAATAGTCTTTCCCTTTCTCCTCTTGCGAATACGTACACCTCGCTTAGGGGGTATGAGTGACGAAGGAGCTGTATGACAAGATGTGCTGAAGCCCCGAATCCCATGAGTCCTACAGCGTCGCCGTCTGTTATTCCGGAAAGTCTAACGCAGCGGTAACCTATCGCTCCGGCGCATAGAAGAGGGGCCGTTTTCACTGGGTCCATTCCCTCCGGTATACGGTGAACAAAGTCTGCGTCCGCGACCATAAATTCGGCGAAACCTCCGTCTCTGTCCCTGCCGGTGGCAATGAAGTTCTGGCAGAGGTTCTCCCGTCCGTTGCTACAGTAGGAGCATTCTCCGCAGACTCCTCCTATCCACGCGACTCCAACTATGTCGCCTACGTCGAAATTTCTTACGCCCGAGCCATGTTCCTTGACCACCCCCACGGCTTGATGCCCCGGAACAATCGGAAGAGACGGGGGAGTCACCCGTCCTTCTATCTCATCCATGTCAGTGTGACAGACCCCGCAGGCTAAAACGCGTACCAGCACTTCTCCTCGAGCGGGTTTTGGTGTGGGAATTTCGAGCAGTTCAAGAGGGGTGTCGTTCTTAAAAAGGTCGTACGTACCTCTTAGAACCATTGCCTTCATCACGCTACCAAGTATAACACGCATGTATGGCAGGGTGTTGAATCAGTTGAGATGATTACGATTTAAGTGCAGGGGGGGCTGGTCTCTCGCTGTTTTAGGGAGCGGACGGGTGAAATTTATTCTCCTTTACCGACTACGCAGTTTCCACCAAACTGCCCCGAATATGAAGACTAAAACCAAACATACGGTAATGATTCCACGCGTAACTCTACCTTCTTCTCTATGCCTAGTTAGGTATGCCTCTCCTTCCTCAGGATAGAAGCCCGAACCGAGAATATAGTTATCGTCACCGAGTGTTACTTTCTTTACATAGCCTACCTTAAATGAAGTTCCCTTTGCCTTGCCGATTTCGTTGATTTCGTCTCCCTCAACCAAAGGATTATCCCACAGGTAGTAGACAAAGCCCCCTCCTTTCTCTGCTATTCTGACCATTTCCCTTCCAACTTCGAACTCGTTTCCGTCTACTACATTCATGGGATTAAAGGTGAGTGTTCTGATGAGATCTGGGTCGTGACCATTAAATACTGCAAGACCTTGCTTGGTGATGGCGAAAAGGTAGATTTCATTGTGTTTCCAGGCTTCATCTCTGTTGCTTACTGCCAGCAAGTTTGTGATGTCCATATTGCCCTGTGTAGCCTCATACACGTGAGTAACGAATTCAGACGCTTTCTCCACGAAATTCTTGAGAGTATCGGGATCTTTTACGGTGCTTGCCTTCACTTCGGGCACGTATTTTCTCAGGACTTCAAGCATGGTTGGGATCACTTCCTCGTGATGAAGACCCCCGATCAGAACGAATTCAATTCCCAGCGCGCGGACTGTGTAATTAACTGCGTAGGCCGACTTGGGCGAGATGACGCTGTCTGACGGGTCATTAGGGTCATCCCAGTAGTAGTCAACAAACCCTCCTTGTTCGTTGGCTTGAGCAACTTCGATGAGTTCTTGCACTACGTCGGTTCCTCTTGCATCCCGCCAAACGCTTATGTCATGGCCGGGTGCTGATTCATAGTATCCATGGGCTATGGACCTGCCTTGTTTGTCAACTAGAATGAGATAATTGGAACCGGATTTCCAGTCTCCTTGCTCTTGCACTTCGTGCAGTATCTGTTGCCAGAGATCAAGGCTCCGTTCGCGCGGAACCGGCACTTCCCAGTGCGCTTTTGCGTGCAGTACAAATTCCTTTAGAGCGTTTCGGCTATCTCCTGCTTCGCTGGCTGTTGCAGTTTTTTTGCTGGCGTTTGCGTGCTCTCCGTGAGCTGAGGCCGAATGGATATGGCAAAGAACGCATATAAATGCCAGTACGAAAATAAAAACACTTTTTAATGCAGAGATTTTCATAATGTGGTCTCTCAACACGGCCTTTATGGTAACTCCCAAGGTTAAATGGAAGAGTTCTAGCGAGTTTATCGGTTTCTCCGAGACATGATCAAGGCTTTTAATTTCGAGAACATTATATCTTAGAGGATATTACCCCCTCCCCTGTGTAGTCAAGGCTTTTTTAAACCGTTTCTTCGTAGAAGGTAGCGGTCTTCAAATATGTTGAAAAGGTAGTATTAATATGGGGCTAAAACAGGCAGGCCCGCTCCGTGCGGATGGCAACGTTCTCTGGGGGAATTCTTTTACGCAATAACAAGCTCTGGGTTTAACTCTCAAGCAGCAGAGACCGATTTCGTTTTTGCCTATCACTTCTCGTGCTTTGCCACGACCCCCAAGTCGAGCAGCCCGTTTATTCCGAATTCGGTATCCGCGTATGCCCTCATAACGATTTCCGCCGCGACTCTTGCGTCTTCTCCGGCGTCGTGGTGGCGAAAGGGGATCCCGAGATCGCGGGCAATATTCCCGAGATTGTAACCCCTCAGGGCGTATTTATCCGGCCAGGCGCGTCGCGCTACCTGCGCGCTGTCAATCCAGATTTCGTAACGAAGAGATTTTCCACACTCCTCAAACGCTTTTGAGAGTGCCCTGCGGTCAAAGAATGTATGGCTTACGACGATTTCTCCTAGGTATCGCGCGATCTTGTCGCATAGTTCTTCGAACCGAGGATGGCCACTTGCCATCTTGTGGTCTATGCCGTGTATGGCGGTATTGTACGGATCAAAAAAGTCATACGGATCAATAAGCTGCGTCCATACGTCTTTGATCTCCGCTGACCTGACTACGGCGATGCCCACCTGGCAGATGCTTGAAACGTTTGAATTCGCTGTCTCGACGTCAACGGCCACGAAATCCAGATTTTTACCCGCGGGGAGATAGTTTTTTCCGTTTCGCTCGCGGGGCGTTTTCGGTTTTCCGGCTTTTTTCATTCTCCTACATTATGAACCATAATCGGATTTCTTTCAGTGGTGTTTCCGCCGCTTCGGCGTTTTCGGGCTTTAAACTCAGATTATATTGTTTATAATCTCTAGGACTAAAAGTTTTTCCGGAGGCGTAAGGTGCCGTTATACGAATATGAATGCGACAGTTGCATGGAGAGCTACAACACGGACATAGACAGTCTGGTCGCCAAGCTCACCAAGACGAACGCAAGGAAAGTTTTCAAGCAGAACCGCAACTTCTGTTACATTGAAGTCACAAGCGACAAGAATGGAAAACTGTTTTTCGAACTGGGGGAAAAGGGCGTACGCGGCGCGAGAAGGTTTCGTTACAAGCTTGATAACGGGAAGATTCTTTACCTTGAGCTTAAGGATTTCCGTTTCGACCATCTTGTGTACGGAGATGACGATCAGGAAGAAGTCATATGCCCTCTCTGCGATGATTCGGAGTCGGTGAGAAGGATCTTTTCCACCTTCAAGGCCATATTCGATGACAAGAACAAGAGAGCTCCGGGTCCCGGGGATGAGCTTAGATGGCATCTTGAATACAAGCAGCAGAAGGATGAAGAGATAGCGAGCGACTGGGTAGGGCAGGATCACCTGAACCAGTATTTCAACAGATAGGAGACGCAAATGCCCCTCTATGAATTTGAATGCATCAAGTGCAGAGACAACGTTGAGAAATCACTCAAGGCTCTTGAAAGAAAACGGGACAAGAAGACCGTGAAAAACCTTGTCGAGAAATATGACAACATTTACGCCATAGAAGTTATCGACCTTGAACGCGAAGAAATAGTCGCGAGGCACGGAAGGAAGGGAAAAGACTCCGTATTCAGCGATTTCTATCTTAATGACGGAGACCTGCTTGCGCTTTTTAACATGCAAAACTACAGATTTTCCGAGCTTATATACGAAGAGGGAGACGAGAAAAACGTAAAGTGCCCCTGCGGGGAGAAAAAGAAGGTGGAGAAAGTTATCTCGACTTTCGCTTTTACCAAGGACCTCTCGACCAATATGCCGAAGCCCGATCTCTCGAACTTGCCGCCTTCGGTTAGAAACAGAACTTACATTGGAGATTACATAGAGGAAAAGGACAGGCCCAAAAAGCACAGACCTCCCAAGGGCAAAATGTAGCAGGCGCCGTCCGGCCTTCCCGCGCTTATGTGTGCTACTTCTTCTGTGCGTACTCTTCCTTGCGCCTGCCGAACCTTCTCTCAAGTTCATCCGATATGTCCTGAGGGTCAAGGCCCGCTTCGCAGAGAAGCACCATGGAATGGAACCATAAATCGGCAAGTTCGTAGACGAGTTCGTCTTTATCCCTGTTCTTGGCGGCTATTACCACTTCGCCGGCTTCCTCTCCGATTTTTTTAAGTATCCTGTCAATCCCGCCCTTCATAAGGCCGCTTACGTAAGAGCCTTCCTTGGGGTTCTGCTTCCTGTCTTCTATTACGGAAAACACCTTTCTAAGCGAGGCTTCCTTGAACACGGGGGCAACTTTTTTTTCCATGTCCCCGGTCCTGTGAAAGCATGTCGGCTCTCCGGTGTGGCAGGCTACCCCGGTCTGCTCCACGGTTATTAGCACCGTATCGCAGTCGCAGTCGAAGAAGATTTCCTTTACATCCTGAAAATGGCCCGATTCTTCCCCCTTGTTCCAGAGCTTTTTTCTTGATCTGCTCCAGAAGTGGGTCCTTCCGGTCTTGGCGGTCATCTCGAGAGCTTCTTTGTTCGCATACGCAAGCATGAGCACCCGCCCGCTTGAGCAGTCCTGCACTATCACGGGCAAAAGGCCTTCGTCGTTGAATTTGAGCTTTTCCAGTTTCATATCCATCGGGGTTTCCTTCCGTTAAAAGTACGTCAAGATAATAATTGCAAAGCTTCGGTTGTCAAAGAACCGGCGGGGCAAACAAACCGGTACGTCGAGACTTCGGTTCGGCTGTCTTTTCCGTCTGGTGACTTTTCTCTGAATTGCTGTTGATTTTGGGTGTATAACCGTAAGACTGCTTTGCGCGGGGAGGATTGCATCTGTGTTTTTGAGAAAACATCTCGTTTATGCTTCGGCCATTCTGCTTTTCGTCCTTCTGCTTGTCGCTATTGGCTTTACGCTCTACGGCGATTCGGGGCGCGTGAGTTTTGAACATGGTGTTGCAAGCGGCGACCCTCTGGACGACAGGGTTATTCTCTGGACGAGGGTCACTCCGCAGGAATCTCAGAAAAGGGTCAGGGTAAGGGTCGAAGTCGCTTCGGATGAGAAGTTCACAAACATTGTTCACAGTTCTGTTAAGAGCGCCACGGCCGAGAGCGATTACACGGTAAAAATCGATGTTGAGGGTCTTTCGGCCGGGACAGTTTATTACTACCGTTTTCGCTCGGGTGAGGCTGAATCGGTTATCGGCCGTACCAAGACTCTGCCGCGGGGCGATGTGGATTCGGTTAGGTTGGCGGTGTTTTCATGCGCGAACTATCCTACCTCTCATGGCGGTTACTTTAACGTTTACGGTCACGCGGCGAAAGCAACTGACGTCGATGCCGTGGTACACCTCGGCGATTATATCTACGAGTACGGCAAGGCGCCGGGTTCGGAGAACGATAATCCCCAGGGATCTGGCAGGGACCTCCCGGAATACAGCGACAAGGAAATCCTTGCGCTTGACGATTACCGAAAGCGTTACGCCCTATACAGAACCGATTTCCAGCTTCAGGCTCTTCATGCCGCGCATCCGTTCATCACCGTCTGGGATGATCATGAGGTCGCAAACGACGCTTATATGGATGGCGCTCAGAACCACAATGAAGGTGAAGGCAGTTTCGATGCGCGCAAAGAAGCCGCACTTCGGGCATATTACGAGTGGATGCCGGTTCGTCCGGTAAAAGAGAATGATTCCGGGCGGGTCTACCGCAATTTTTCTTTCGGAAACCTGGTTGAACTTTTCATGCTCGATACACGCCTTGCCGGACGGGAAAAACAGCTTAGTTACAAGGATTATTTCGACCCGGATACCGGTTTCGACGCCCGGCGTTTCCGTGAGGATATAGGTTCTCCGGACCGGACGCTGCTCGGTCGGGATCAGCTTGCCTGGCTTCAGGGGAAGCTTGCCGGCTCAACCGCCGCTTGGCAGGTTCTGGGTCAGCAGGTGCTTATGGGCAGAATGAACATTCCCGCTGAAATAATTCCCGACCTAGGTAAACGCACACCGCAGGTCGCAGGTCTTATAGATGAACTGACCGGGATTAAGGAGCGGGTGCTGCGGGATGATCCTTCCGTAACTCGGGATGAGCGGGACCGTGTAAATGCGGTGCTTCCCTATAATCTTGACGCCTGGGACGGTTACCCTGCAGAGCGTGAAGCGGTGTTAGGTGCGGCCTACGGAGGGGATAAGAACTTGGTAGTGCTTGCCGGGGATACGCATAACGGGTGGGCAAATGATCTCAAGGACGCAGGAGGCAATCAGGTCGGCGTTGAATTTGCTACCGCGTCTGTGTCCTCGGGAGGTCTAGAAACTTATCTGAAACTTGAACCCGAACAGGCTGAGGAATTCGCGCGGGATTTACAGGTGCTGATTGATGATCTTGTCTATTCAAACACAAAGGACCGCGGTTATATGATTGTCAGTTTTACTCCGAAAAGGGCCAAGTCGCGGTGGATATATGTGGATACCGTCAAACGTCCGGAATTCAGGGAACTGATTTCAAGTGAAAAGACCCTTGGCGTGCTTGCCGGAAGGGGAAACCGCAGGGTTGTTTCTGACTGATCCCGTATTCGTAATGAGATATTTATAATTCTCGTAAACTAAAAAAGACGGCGACCATGCATCTCTGGAAAAATCTGACTCTAAAACTTTTTCACTCCAAATCTTCTTTGATTTTGCGTAGAATAAACCGGGAGTTGCTTGCTCCATAAGGAGGTAATTACAATGTTTCTCTGGAAACGTTTTTTCCCTTTCTTTACAGTCTCGCTTTTCGCGGTTGCCTTGGCGCTCTTCAGTTTTGCCTCGTGCGGAGATTCCGGCAGCAACGTAAGCTTTGACCATGGAGTCGCAAGCGGTGACCCGCTTTCGGACAGGGTGATTCTCTGGACAAGGGTGACTCCGCCCGGGTCACGGGAAACGGTGGAAGTCACGGTTGAAGTAGCCACGGATGAGGAATTCACGAATCTTGTGGGCGATCCGGTTACGACTACCACTACGGCTGAGCAGGATTACACGGTAAAAATTGATTTTGAGGGGCTTGAAGCCGGCACCGTTTACTACTATAGGTTCCGTTCGAACGGTGTGACGTCACCGACCGGCCGCACCAAGACCCTGCCGCAAGGCGATGTAAGTTCCGTCAAGCTGGCCGTGTTTTCATGCGCCAGCTATGCCTCCGGTTACTTTAACGTCTATGCTCATGCCAAGGATGCCGATGTGGATGCCGTTTTGTATCTGGGAGATTATATCTACGAGTACGATACCGAAGGTTTAAGTCTCGCGAATTCGGAAGAAATAATAAGGAATTTGCCGGGGGATAACGATATTGAAATCCTGACTCTTGATGATTATCGAAAACGCTATGCGCTCTACCGATCAAACTCGCGGCTTCAGGAACTGCACGCTGTGCATCCTTTCATAGCGATATGGGACGATCATGAGGTTGCGGATAATTCCTACAAGGACGGCGCGTCTAATCACAACGAGGGGGAAGGCGATTTCGAGACGCGAAAAATAGTTGCTTTGCAGGCTTATTATGAGTGGATGCCGATTCGCGAGAACACACAAGGGCGCGAGGCTGCCTACCGCAGTTTTTCTTTCGGAAACCTGGTGGATCTTCACATGCTCGAGACCCGTTTAGTGGCGAGGGACAAACAACTTGATTATGGAGATTATTTCACGCAGGCTGGAATTGATATTCAGCGTCTTCAGATGGACATGCAGTCGCAGACGCTTCTTGGCTCCACTCAGCTTGACTGGCTGCTTGAGCAGCTGACCGGTTCGGCTGCCACCTGGCAAGTTCTGGGTCAGCAGTCGCTTATGGGCAGAATGAATCTCCCGGTCGAACTGCTGGTTCATTTGGAGAATCCGACGTCGCAGCTCGCACTTGATACCCTGGAGCTGACCGGAATTAAAGCCCAGGCGCTGCAAGGTGATACTTCCCTGACTCAGAATGAGCTGGAGCGTATAAATACGGTGCTTCCCTATAATCTTGACGCCTGGGACGGTTACCCTGTGGAACGGGAGGCGGTGCTGGGTGCGGCTTACAGTGCGGACAGGAACCTTGTGGTGCTTGCCGGGGATACCCATAACGGATGGGCGAACAACCTTAAGGATGCGGAGGGCAACCAGGTAGGCGTTGAGTTTGCCGGACCTTCTGTAACATCTGGAGGTATCGAAGCTGTTCTGGGCTTGCCGGAGGCGTTTGCGGCACAGTTTTCCCGAGCCGTGGAAACTCTGGTTGACGATCTTGTTTACTCAAACGCAAGTGACCGCGGCTACATGATTGTAAGCTTCACTCCGCAAGAAGCCCGCTCCGAGTGGATATACGTCGATACAGCCAGTGAACCCGAGTTCAGTGAAAAGGTATCCGCGTCCAAGATTTTTAAAGTGCTTCCCGGCACGGGAAACCGTGAACTTGTTCCTGTTGATGATTAGCGGGGAACATTTTGAGTGAAGGGAGGAACCAAGGCAGAGTTTGATTGACATTATCGTGAAGAGTCGAATGATATTGGGTATCATATTAAAGTTAGGTGTTGACTAAGGAAGGTAAAAATCCATGGCCAGAATTACAATTGAAGACTGCTTGGAGAAAGTTGAGAACAGGTTCGCTCTTTCCATAGCAGCGATGAAAAGGGCAAGCCAGATATCCAAGGGAGCTACCATAGTGGCATCTGAAAACGATGACAACAAGCATGTTGTTTCGGCGTTAAGAGAGATAGCCGAAGGAAAGGTAAACGTTATATATCCCAAGGATAGAGATAATTACTGATTGCGCACGTAGCCCCGTGCGGTTTTAACCCGCGCACAGCGAGGTAAAGATCTTTTTATGCTCTCGGTAGGTATAGACGCGGGAGGAACTTTCACCGATTTTGTTTTCTTTGACGGAAAGGAAATATCGGTAAACAAGGTTCCTTCCACTCCCCGCGATCCTTCGATAGCAGTACTAAACGGGCTTAGGTCCCATCCCGTTGAGTTCTCCCACATATCGGAAATTATTCACGGAACCACCGTGGCCACAAACGCTCTTCTGGAGCGGGAGGGGGCAAGGACCTGCCTTGTCACCACAAGGGGTTTTGAAGACGTAATCGAGATCAGGCGGCAGAACAGGGAGAAACTGTACGATCTGCTCTGGAGTCCGGCCGTCCCTCTTGTCCCCCCGGAACTCAGGTTAGGCGTTTCCGAGAGAACGGATTACCGCGGCTGCGTGCTCGTTTGTCCGGATGAGGCTGAAGTAGAGGAAATAAAGGAGCAGATATCTTCCCTTGGTGTTGAGGCGATAGCGGTTTGTTTTCTCCATTCGTACGCGAACCCCGAAAATGAACGCAGGGTTGCTGCCGCACTCGCCGAACTCGACATCCCGATTACCCTCTCCTCGGAGCTTGTCGCGGAATTCAGGGAGTATGAGAGGACTTCGACGACGGTCCTTAATTCCTACCTGATTCCGAAAGTGAACAGGTACATGCGCTCGCTTTCCCGCACCCTCGAGGAAAAATCTCTTTCCATCATGCAGTCAAACGGCGGGGTTATATCTGCCGAGCAGGCGGCCGAGGAGCCTGTGAAAATAGTTCTTTCCGGTCCCGCGGGAGGAGTGGTCGGGGCGTTTGAGATATCTGCGCTCTCCGGGAGAAAGAAAATTATTACCTACGACATGGGGGGGACTTCGACAGACATATCCCTTTGCGACGGCAAAATAAGCTTTACTACCGAGAACACCCTGGGAGGCGTTGCGCTTAAGGTGCCGATGATAAACATCTCGACCATAGGGGCCGGGGGCGGTTCAGTCGCTTACGTTGCCGAGGGGGGTATCCTCAAGGTCGGCCCGAAAAGCGCCGGCGCTGACCCCGGTCCCGCGTGTTACGGGAAGGGCGTTTTGCCTACAGTAACGGACGCCAATATAGTTCTCGGGAGAATGGATCCCGGCTGGTTTCTGGGTGGCGAGATGAATATATACCCCGAAAGGTCCTTTGAAGCGATTCGTTCTCTCGCCCCGGATCACCCCGCGGAGGAAGTCGCCGAATCCGTGATCAGGATTTCAAATTCAAACATGGAAAAAGCCCTTCGCGTGATATCGGTCGGGAGGGGCCATGATCCAAGAGAGTTCTCGCTTGTTTCATTCGGCGGCGCGGGAGGTCTTCACGCCTGCGAGCTCGCCCGCTCACTTGGCATACGGGAAGTCGTGTTTCCCCAGAATCCCGGGGCGCTTTCTGCCTACGGGATGCTTCTTGCCGATTCCTTCAAGGATTACGGAATCACGTTTTTTTCCTCAGCGGATGAGAATCACCTTGGGGAGACGGACCGAAAGTTCGCTGATCTCGAAAAGCTCGCGTGCGAGGATCTCGCGCGAGAAGATCTGAGGTTCGAAAAGCATGTTGACGCGAGGTACCGAAGGCAGTCCCATGAACTTACTATTCCCTACAGCGATTCCATGGCTTCGGATTTTCACCGAGAGCACGAAAGGGCTTACGGATACAGGAAGGAATCTTCCGTCGTCGAGATCGTGACCCTGAGACTTAGGGCCTATATGCCGGAGCGTAAAATAGATATTCTTCCCGCTTCTGCTGCGGGAACAGAGCCGCGGTTTTTCATAAAAGAGGTGATTTTTGAGGGCAGGAGCATCAAGGCCGGATGCTGCGAAAGGGAAAAGCTCCGGCCGGGCTTTCAATTTGAAGGTCCCTGCATTCTTTATGAGAGAACCGCTACTGCCTTTATCCCTCCCGATACCGCCTGCGAAGTGGACGACTACGGGAGTATTATAGTTACCCTCAGCCCGTAAGAGTTTTTTATGGACGCGATGAGCATAAGAGAAGAAATAAAAAAGGTCCTGGACCCTCCGGGAACCCTCCTTGATCCGGACGGGGAACTTCTGGCATCCGCCGTGCTGGTTATGCTCTGCGAGCGGGGTGGAGATTATGGAATATGGTTTATAAGAAGAACAGAATACAGGGAAGATGCTTTTTCAGGCCACGTAGCCTTTCCAGGGGGAAAGAAAAAGCAAAGTGACGCGACTCTTCTTGATACGGCTTTTAGAGAAGTCGGAGAGGAGCTTGGTTTTGACGCCGGAGAGGAAGCAGAGATTCTCGGGGAAATGGATTTCGTGCGTCCCTACACCCCTTCTGTCAGGCAGTATGCTGTAAAGCCTTTTGTAGCGATGGTAAATGACAAAGTAGAGTTTGTTCCCAATTATGAGGTATCGGAATTCTTCTGCGTTCCGGTTTCCCACCTGGTTAACCCAAAAAACAGGGACGTAAGGGAAAGAAAGCGGGATGGGGAAATAATAGATGATTACGTGTTTGCCTACCGCAACCACATAATATGGGGACTTACGGGGAGAATACTTAATGAATTCTTCAAGAAAACTTCGGCGTGTTTTCCAAGATGATGTTTAAATCCCACCAATCATCATGTAAATTTTTGCCAATATAACAACTGTGGAGATCGAAACTCATGGCAGCGGTTAACAAGGCTATAATACTCGGCAATTTGGGAAGAGACCCGGAAGTAAGATACACGACGGACGGAAATGCGGTTACCACTTTCTCAGTTGCTACCACGGAAACACGGAAAGACAGGGACGGAAACTCTCAGGAATACACGGAGTGGCACAGGATAGTAGTGTTTGGAAGGCTTGCGGAAGTCTGCGGAGAGTATCTTGCCAAAGGGAGATCGGTTTACGTGGAGGGTTCTATCAGAACCCGTTCATGGGACGACAAGGAAGGAAACAAGAGATATACGACCGAGATCGTGGGAAGAACAGTGCAGTTTCTCTCCCCTAGAGGAGAGAGCGGAAGGCAAAGCGGCGGGGCGCCCCCGGCTGAAGATGACTACTCCTACGAAGAGGGCGCTGACATGACGAACGACGACGTTCCATTCTGATTCTTTTGGTTTTTACTGACACATTAAAGTTATGTCTCTGGCCGTTATAATCCTGGCGGCGGGCAGGGGAGTCCGCATGAACTCGCAACTCCCCAAAGTGCTGCACCCCATCTTGAAAAAGCCCATGCTGCACTATGTCCTTGAAACGGCGCAGAAGATGGAACCTGAGAAGATAGTGCTTGTGCTGGGGTATGATTCTGAGCTTGTGAAGGAAGAGGTCTCGGATTACCCGGTGGAGACAGTCATTCAGGAACCGCAGCTTGGAACCGGGCACGCGGTTTTGTGCTGCGAGGAAGCGTTCCGGGATTTTTCAGGAGACATTCTCATACTGAGCGGAGATGTTCCCGCGGTAAGTTTTTTTTCTCTGCGCGAGTTTACGGATTCTCACGCGAAAAGCGGAGCGGACCTCTCGTTAATGTCCACTGTGGTGGACGACCCCAGCGGATACGGGAGAGTGTTGAGGAATGCCGACGGGGAAGTGCTCCGCGTGGTTGAGGACAAAGACGCCACGGCGGACGAGAAGAAGGAAAATGAGATAAATGCAGGGATTTACTGCGTGAATTCCTCCTTTCTCTGGGAGAGTCTGGGCGGACTTGATAGTGAAAACAGCCAGGGAGAGTATTACCTGCCGGGAATTGTGGATTTTTGCGTTTCCCGCAAAGGCAGGCTTTTGGCCTTTAACTTGGCGGATCCAAAGGAGGTGTCCGGAGTGAACAGCAGAGAGCAACTCGGCGAGGCGGAAAAAACCATGAGACAGGCAATAAACCGCCGCCACATGGAGAACGGGGTTACCATAGAGGATTCCGAAACCACCTACATATCGGACTCCGTTAGCATAGGAAGGGATACGATCGTGTGTCCGAATACCTATATTTACGGCGAAACCAGTATCGGAGACGGCTGCCGCATAGGACCGTCTGTGTACATTGAAGATTCGCGGATAGGAAACAATGTCGAGATAAGGTTTTCTTCGTATCTTACGGGGTGTGAAGTCGAAAACGGTATCGTGATGGGTCCTTTCTGTCACCTGCGGCCCGAGGCCAAGATAAAAGACGGGGCCAAGATCGGCAACTTCGTTGAGATAAAGAAGTCGGAAATAGGGGTTGGTTCCAAGGTCCCGCATCTTTCCTATGTGGGAGATGCCGATATCGGCGACGGAGTCAATATCGGTGCCGGAACCATTACCTGCAACTACGACGGGGTAAACAAGCACAGGACCGTGGTCGAGGATCGCGCTTTCATAGGAAGCGACACCATGCTTGTCGCGCCGATAAGGATTGGAAAAGAGGCCACTACGGCCGCGGGTTCCACAATAACAAAAGATGTTTCCCCGGGCGCTCTGGCCATAGAACGTGCCGGGCAGAAGGAAATAACCGGCTGGGCGGAGAGAAAAAGGGTGAAGAAGGAGAAATCCTGAAATGTGCGGAATAGTGGGATACGTAGGAAGTTCGGATAGAACCAAAAGCGTTCTCTGCGAAAGCTTGGGGAGACTGGAGTACAGGGGTTACGATTCTTCGGGGATATGCTTTGTCGAAAACGGCCGCTCCCGCGTCATAAGAAGCGAGGGAAAACTTGAAAATCTCTTCACCAAGCTAAAAGACTGCGAAGTGACCTCTTCACTCGGCATCGCTCACACCAGGTGGGCCACCCACGGCGATCCCTCGGAGCGAAACGCTCACCCTCAGGTATCCGGTCCGATAAGCGTGGTGCATAACGGGATAGTGGAGAACTACCCCGAGCTTAAGAAGGAACTTATTGCTGCAGGTTATGAATTCCTCTCCGATACTGATACCGAAATCATTTCTCATCTGATCCGCGATTTTACGGAAAAAGGAAACTCTCTTCTTGAATCAACGAGAAAAGCCTTTGAGAAAGTAGAGGGCTCTTACGCGGTGGCGGTCATGTCGGATACGGAACCCGGAAAAATAGTCGCCACCAGGCGTTTCTCTCCTCTTATAATAGCGCGCAACGGAAGCGAATGTTTTCTGGCTTCGGACATCCCCGCGATTCTCCCCTACACTAGGGAGTTTATTTTCCTTGAGGATAACGATTTCGTTGTTCTGGACGAAAACGGCGTTTCAATAACCGACGCCGCCGGCAGGGACGTTAGGAGAGACCCGACGGTTGTGGACTGGGACCCTTCGGTAACCGAGAAGTCAGGCTATCGCCATTACATGCTGAAGGAAATTTTCGAACAGCCCGGGGCCATCTTCGATACGCTTCGGGGGAAATTCACTGCGGACATGAGGAAAGTGGTTTTTGAGGACTTGGATCCCTCGCTTTTGCGAAACACCCAAAGAATCATTATCGCTGCCTGCGGCACTTCCTACCACGCTTCCCTTATAGGGAAGTACATGATAGAGGAAGTGGCCGGAGTGAGCACTCAGGTGGAACTTGCATCGGAGTTCCGATACAGAAATCCGGTCATTGGCCCCGACACCCTTTTTATCGCGGTTTCTCAGTCGGGTGAGACCGCGGACACCTCGGAAGCGCTTCTAAAGGCCAAGGAACTCGGTATGAACTCAATCGGCATAACGAACGTTGTGCTGAGCAAAATCTCAAGGGAGTCTGACTGCGTCATAGCCACAAAGGCGGGACCTGAGATCGGGGTTGCCTCCACAAAGTCTTTCACGACGCAAGTAATGGCGTTCTATCTTCTTTCCGTATATCTTGGGATCTTGAGGAAAGCGGTTAATTCGAAGAAGGCGAGGCAGCTGATAGCCGATGCCATATCGGTTTCAAAACTCCAGCAGGAAGTTCTTGGACTCGATGAACGTCTCAGGGAGCTTTCAAGAGATTTTCACAGTTACAGGAATTTTATATATCTGGGCCGGGGGATTAACTACCCCGTGGCTCTTGAGGGAGCGCTTAAGCTCAAAGAGGTTTCATACATCCACGCCGAAGGATATGCCGCCGGGGAGATGAAGCACGGTCCCATAGCTCTTATAGACAGCGACGTGCCCGTTGTGTTTATAGCTCCCGAGGAGGATGTGTATTACAAAAAGCTCCTTGGGAATTTTCAGGAGATAAAGGCCAGGGGAGGGCGAATAATTTTCATAACGTCCGATAGGGAGCTTCAGCTTCCAGATGAGAGGGACAGGAAGATAGTGATTCCGAAAAGCTCTTACCTTGTAAGCCCGATGGTATCGGTTATCCCCGTTCAGTTTGTGGCTTACCACGTGGCCAACATGCTGGGGACGGATATTGATCAGCCGAGGAACCTGGCCAAGGTTGTTACGGTTGAATAATATCACGCCTTTGCCGGGCACAATGATATTCTTGCATCTAATTTTATAAGGGGTTTCAAATGAAAGTACTTGTCGTCGGAGGTGGCGGAAGGGAGCATGCACTCTGCTGGAAAATAAGCCAGAGTCCTCTTGTGGAGAAAACCTATTGCGCGCCGGGAAACGCCGGGATAAGCCGCCATGCCGAGTGTGTGGCTATCGGCGTTGGAGATTTTGATTCGCTTGCGCAGTTTGTCAAGAAAGAATCGGTGGACCTTACGGTTGTCGGTCCCGAGCAGCCCCTTTGCGAAGGAATAACCGATTTCTTTGAAAAAGAGGGTCTTTTAGTTTTCGGTCCCTCTAAAGCAGCGGCGGAGCTTGAAGGAAGCAAGAGTTTCTCAAAAAACCTGATGAAGAAATATGGAATTCCAACCGGAGGGTATTCCGTGTTCACCGATATCGGGCAGGCGATTGCCGAGATAAGTGAAACCGAACCCCCTTTTGTAGTGAAGGCCGACGGTCTTGCCGCCGGCAAAGGCGTTATCATATGCGCTTCTCAAGCGGAGGGCGAGGAAGCGCTTCGTTCAATGATGGAGCGCGGAGCGTTCGGCGAGGCGGGGACAAAGGTCGTAATAGAGGAATTTCTTACGGGCGAGGAGGCTTCCTTTTTTGCCTTTACCGACGGGGAGAACATACTTCCTCTGGAGCCTTCCCAAGACCACAAGCCAATTTTTGACGGAGACAAGGGGCCGAACACAGGAGGCATGGGAGCTTACACTCCCGCCCCGGTGGTTACCGACCAGCTTAGGCAGAGAATAATTGACGAAGTCATGGTTCCTACCGTGCGGGCGATGAAATCCGAGGGGAGGGCTTACAGGGGAATTCTCTACGCCGGATTGATGATAAAGGACGATGACCTCAAGGTGCTTGAATTTAACTGCCGCTTCGGCGATCCCGAAGCCCAGCCGCTTCTTATGAAAATGGAATCGGACATCGTTCCTATTCTTTATTCAATAGCCCGGGGCGAGATGAAAACAGATCCTATAGAATGGAAAGAAGGTTTCTGCGTCTGCGTCGTCATGGCTTCCAGAGGTTACCCGGGAAGCTACGACAAGGGGGTTGAGCTCAAAGAACTCATGGATTTCCCCGATACCCGCGAGACCGTAGTTTTTCACGCGGGAACCGCTTTTTCCGAAGGCAAACTTGTTACAAGCGGCGGCAGGGTCTTGGGGATCACCTCCCTTGGCGATACCATAGAGGGATCCATACGGAGTGCATATAAGGCCGTCGATTCCATTTCCGATGAAAATCTGATCTACAGGACGGATATAGGAAAGAAGGCGCTTTTGCGGATCGGTCGCTGATGCGTCTTGAATATATCCGCCTTTAGAGATTCCGGACCCATGAAAGTTAATGGTTTCTAGGGCTCCTTTAGAGAATCTGCAACCATTCCTAGGCAGCGTTTAATGAAGTTTATATAGCCCTAAAATTTTTTTGTTGAAAACCTGTTTTCTTTCTGTAATATAGTGCTTCCCTCGATTTGGGAATTAGCGTTTTTTTCCGTTTTTTCATTTGACATCCGCCCGTTATTAAGCTTATAATGATCGGATTACCCAAATTTGGGAGAGGATGATTTTATGCCTACGATAAGCCAGTTGCTTAGCAAGGGAAGAGAGACTGTTAAGAAGAAAAGCAAGGCCAGAGCTCTTCAGAGATGTCCGCAGCGAAGAGGGGTTTGCGTGAGGGTTTACACCACCACTCCGAAAAAGCCTAACTCCGCGCTCAGGAAGGTCGCTAGGATAAGACTTACAAACGGCATAGAGGTCACAGGATACATTCCCGGAGAAGGACACACGCTGCAGGAGCACTCCGTTGTGCTCGTCAGGGGGGGCAGGGTGAAAGATCTTCCGGGAGTGAGGTACCACATAGTCAGGGGAACTCTTGACTCAACCGGAGTTGAGAACAGAAGAAACGGGAGATCCAAGTACGGAGCCAAAAAGCCTAAGTAACGGGCGGGAAGCAGCAGATGCCGAGAAAAGGTAGAGTAGCAAGAAGAAAACTGGCTCCGGATTCGAGAACCGGAGACCCGTTAGTCGCCAAGTTTATAAACAGCCTGATGTACGACGGCAAGAAGAGCAAGGCGGAAAAAATCTTCTACGATTCCCTTGACAGAATAAAGGAGAAAACCGGAAAAGACCCGCTTGAAGTTTTTCACGATGCTCTTGACAAGGTGAAGCCCTCGGTCGAGGTGAGGTCAAGGCGCGTCGGCGGAGCCAACTACCAGGTTCCCATGGAAGTGACTTCTTTCAGGAAGCAGTCCCTTGGGATCAGGTGGCTCATAAACTCCTCCCGCTCAAGATCAGAAAAATCTATGGTAGACAAGCTTTCTTCGGAAATAATCGATGCCCACAACAACAGGGGCAACGCCGTGAAGAAGAAAGAAGATATTCACAGAATGGCCGAGGCCAACAGAGCCTTTGCCCACTACAGGTGGTAATTCCCCGGAGGATCAAGGTGTCAGAACAGGTATTCCCCATAGACAGGGTGAGAAACATCGGAATTGTTGCTCACATAGATGCTGGCAAGACCACTACTACTGAAAGAATACTTTTCTATACCGGCATAACCTACAAAATCGGCGAGGTGCACGAAGGCGCGGCAACCATGGACTGGATGGAGCAGGAACGCGAAAGGGGCATCACCATCACCTCCGCTACAACTACGTGTTTCTGGAAGGACTGCAGGATAAACATCATAGACACTCCCGGTCACGTTGATTTCACCATAGAGGTTGAAAGGTCGCTTAAGGTGCTTGACGGAGCGGTGGTTGTGTTTGACTGCGTCGGGGGAGTCGAACCCCAGACTGAGACGGTCTGGGGGCAGGCCGACCGGTACTCTGTTCCAAGAATGTGTTTTGTGAACAAGATGGACAGGGTCGGAGCGGACTTCTACAAGGTAGTGGACCAGATAGTTGAGAGGCTTAACGCCAATCCCGTGTGTCTTCAGATTCCTTGGTTCGACGGCGACGATTTCACCGGAATAGTTGATCTGATAAGGATGAAAATGGCGGTCTGGGACGGGGAGAGCCTCGGGGCCAAGTTTGAATTCATCGATATTCCCGAGGACACGAAGGAGCGGGCGGCCGAATACAGGGAGAAGCTTATAGAAGCTCTCTCGGATAACGACGAGGAGATAATGGAGCTTTATCTCGACGGGGAGGATGTCCCCGAAGAGATGATCCGCAAATCCATTAGACGACAGACGATCGACGCGACCATAGTCCCGGTGATGCTGGGGTCGGCTTTTAAGAACAAGGGAGTGCAGCTCCTGCTTGATGCAGTTGTGGAATACATGCCTGCTCCCGTGGATCTGCCCCCGGTAAAAGGCATTCATCCCAAAACCGATGAGGAAGCCGAGAGAAAACCCGACAAAGAAGACCCCTTCTCCGCGCTTGCGTTTAAGATCATGTCGGACCCGTTCGTCGGCCAGCTTACTTACCTTCGTGTTTATTCAGGAAAACTTAAATCAGGCACCACAGTTTACAATTCATCCAATCTTAAAAATGAAAAAATCGGAAGACTTCTTCGCATGCACGCGGAAAAGCGCGAAGACATAAAAGAGGTTGAGGCCGGTGGTATAGCGGCCGCGGTCGGGCTTAAAAACACCCTTACGGGCGACACTCTGTGCTCGGATTCAAATCCCGTGATACTTGAGAGTCTTCATATCTCGGACCCGGTCATTTCGATTGCCATAGAGCCTAAGTCAAACGCCGACCAGGAAAAACTCGGTCTTTCGCTTAGCAAGCTTGCCATGGAGGATCCTTCCTTCAAGGTGAAAACCGATGAGGAGACCCGTCAGACGGTGATTTCCGGCATGGGGGAGCTTCACCTTGAGATAATCGTCGACAGGCTCAAAAGGGAATTCAATGTCGATGCGAACGTAGGGAAGCCTCAGGTTGCTTACAGGGAGACGATAACCGACACCTCCCAAACCGAAGGGAAATACATAAGACAGACCGGCGGGCGCGGTCAGTACGGCCATGTGAAGATAAGGGTGGAGCCTCTTGAGAGGGGCGAAGGATTTGAGTTCAACGATCAGATAAAGGGAGGGGTGATTCCCAAGGAATTTATTCCCGCGGTTCAGAAGGGAATAGTCGAGGCCATGGAGACCGGAGTTGTGTCCGGGTATCCGGTCGTCGACGTGGCGGTCACTCTTTACGACGGTTCTTTTCACGACGTCGATTCCTCGGAGATCGCCTTCAAGATCGCCGGTTCCATGGCATTTAAGGAGGCGATTCATAAATCTTCCCCGGTTGTACTTGAGCCAGTAATGAAACTTGAGGTGGTTGTTCCCGAAGCTCACATGGGAAATGTCATAGGTGATCTGAGTTCAAGGCGCGGAAGAGTAAGCAGCACGGAAATGAGAGGCGCTATGCAGGCGGTAAAGGCGGAAGTTCCGCTTGGCGAAATGTTCGGTTACGCGACCCATTTAAGGTCGATGACCGAAGGCAGGGGGTTATTCACTATGGAATTCTCCCATTATTTCACCTTGCCCACCAACATAGCCGAAGAGTTAAAACAGGCAGCCAATGTCAGCTGATATTTTTATGTTCTTTTTAACAAGGAGGTCAACAAGCGATGTCTAAGGAGAAATTTGAGAGGGGGAAGCCGCATCTTAACATAGGGACGATAGGGCATGTGGATCATGGGAAGACTACGTTAACGGCGGCGATAACGAGCATATTGTCAAAGCGGGGGCAGGCG